>NZ_JAZDQN010000039.1:0-59011 GCF_036324125.1 Pseudomonas ulcerans
CACCTAACACTGGGGTGGTCGCGCGCCCCGCCCGCTGGGGGGGGGCGTTTGCCCCCGGATATCCTGCGTACTATACCCCCGCCCAGGGGGGGCCCCCCCCCCCACCCCCCCCCCCGCGCTTCCCTTTACCGAGATGTGGACCCTGAAGAACACCTCAGATAGTGCGCCAGCCCAACGCCCGGTACAGCGTCACGGCATTGCGGTACGACGCCGTCTCCGCCCGTGCGATATCCTGGCGCATCCGCAGCAATTCCCGCTGGCTCTCCAGCACCGCCTGGTAACTCCCGCCACCCGCGTCATAGCGCCGGCTGGCGATAGCGAACGCCGCCTCGCCATGCCGTGCAGACCGCACCAGGGTCTGCAGATGACGCTGGTGCTCGCTCAACTGCACCACCGCACCCTCCACTTCCTCGATCGCCAGCAATACCACCTGCTCGAACTGCGCCCCCTCACCCGCCGAGCGCGCCTGCGCTGCACGCAAGCGGGCGCGCACGCTGCCCAGGTCGAGGGCCGGCCAGGTCAGCCCGGGCGCCAGCTCGAAGGCCCGCGACGCACTGCCCAGGTCACCGTCGCGCAAGGCGAAGAAACCAATGAAACCGCCAAGACTCACCCGTGGATACAGGTCCGCCGTCGCCGCCCCGACATCCTCGACCCGCGCCGCCAGCAATCGCTCGGCCCGCAGCACGTCCGGGCGGTTGCGGATCAGCCGGTCGACATCCCCCAGCGGCAACTGCCGCGCCAATGGCATAGGCGGCACGTTGCCCAGCGTCACCTCCATGCCCCCCGGCCGCTCGCCACAGAGCACGGCCAGGCGATACAGGCTGCGCTGCAACTGGCTCTGCAAGGGCGGAATCGACGCCTCGGCGCGCAGCAGGTTGCCTTGGGCGCTTTCACGATCCTCGGGCAAACCGCTGCCAGCCTGCAATTGGGCCTCGACCATGCGCACGGTTTCCCCCCAGCTGCGCATTTCATCCTGCGCCAGGGCCAGTTGCTGCCGCTGCCCCTGGGCCTCGAAATAGGCCTGCGCCACTTCGGCGGCGATGCTCAACTGCACCTGCGCCAGCTCCGCCTGCGACGCTTGCACCCGTGCCTGCGCGGCGCGGCTCAGATGATCGAGACGGCCGAACAGGTCCAGTTCCCATTGCAGGTCCAGCCCGGCCCGCCAGGACTCGGCCAGGCTGCGCGCCGGAGGCGCCCCGTCCAGCGCCTGCTGTTCGAGGCTGCGCCGGTAACCCGCCTCGCTGGTCACCACGGGAAAGCGCTGCCGATCCTGCTCGTCGAAGCCGGCACGGGCCAGCAACAGATTGGCATGGACCCGCCGCACATCGTTGTTGTGCAGCTGCGCCGTCTCCACCAGGCGCGCCAGTTGCGGGTCCTCGAAGAAGCGCCACCAGGCCGCTTCCTCTCGCGTACCCGGCACGGCGAACGCACCGGCCTGCGGACTGGCCAGGGTGATCGGCGCCACATCGGGCTGCTGGTACTGCGGCCCGAGGCTGCAGGCCGCAACGAAGCACATCGAACCCACTAGAACGAAAGACTTCATGGACACTCCTCAGGTCGCACTGATGCCAAGGCTGCGTTCGGCATCCGCCAGCTGCTGCTGGCGCGCGCCGTGCACGCGGTGATCCCGGGCCAGCCAGGAATACAGGGTGGGCAGGACGAACAAGGTGAACAGCGTGCCCACCAGCATGCCGCAGACGATCACCACCCCCAGGCCGAAACGGCTGTTGGCACCGGCGCCGCTGGCGAACAGCAGCGGGACCACGCCAAAGGTCATCGCCGCGGTCGTCATCAGCACCGGGCGCAGGCGCACCTGGGCGGCACGGACGATCGCTTCGATACGCCCCAGGCCCTCGCGCACCTGGATCTCGTTGGCGAACTCCACCATGAGGATGCCGTGCTTGCTGATCAGCCCGATCAGGGTCACCAGGCCGATCTGCGTGTAGATGTTCAGGGTCGCCCAGCCCAGGGCCAGCGGCAGCAGCGCGCCGCAGATCGACAGCGGCACGGTGACGAGGATGATCAGCGGGTCCACCAGGCTCTCGTACTGCGCCGCCAGTACCAGGTAGATCACCACCAGCGCGGCGAGGAACGCCCACACCAGCGCCAGGCCTTCCTGCACGTACTGCCGCGATTCCGATTGCCAGTCGTGGCTGAAGCCCGGCGGCAGCTCGCTGGCCAGTTTGTCCAGGAACGCCACGGCCTGGCCCTGGGAAACGCCCGGCGCAGGGATCGCCTGCAAGGTACTGGCGTTCTGCTGGTCGAACTGCAGCAGGCGATTGGGCGCCACGCTCATGTCCAGGCGCACCACGGTAGACAGAGGCACCAGGCCGCCGTGGTCGGCGCGCACGTACTGGCGGGCCAGGGCCTGCGGGGTCAGGCGCTGGTCCTGGATGCTTTGCGGGATCACGTCGTAGGAACGGCCGAACAAGGCGAAACGATTGATGTACTGCTCGCCCACCAGCACTGCCAGGGAGTCGCCGATGTCCTGCATGGCGATGCCCAGGCTGGCGGCCTTGGCCCGGTCGATGCTGACCCTGACCACCGGGTTGTTGTAGTCGAGGTCGCTGTCCACCACCACGAACAGGCCGCTTTCGCGGGCGCGCTGCTTGAGGCTTTCCATGGTCTGGTAGAGCACCGGGTAGTCCTGGGCGCTGCGCAGCACCATCTGCACCGGCAAGCCGCCGCTGGAACCCGGCAGCGAAGCCACCTGGAAGGCGAAGATGCTGCTGCCCTCGACCTCGCCCACCGCCTGCTGCAGGTCGGCCTGTACCTGCGCCGCAGAGCGCTCACGCGCGTCCCAGGCGCTGAGGTTGATGCCGCCGAAGCTGGAGGCCGGCCCGTCGGTACCGTTGATGATCCAGGTGTCGGTGGTTTCCGGGATCGACTTCATCACCCGGTCCAGCTTGGCGGCGAAGCGCTCGACGTACTCCAGGTTGGCGTACTGCGGCGACTTGATCGCGGTCAGCACCGCCGCCTGGTCTTCCGGCGGCGCCAACTCGCGCTGCGCCTGCAGGTACAGCCAGGGCAGGCTCAGGCACACCAGCAAGGCCACGCCACCGCTGATCCAGCGACGCGCCAGCGACTGCCCGAGCAACCGGCCATAGCCCGTGGCCAGGCCGCCGAAGACCTTTTCCGCCAGTCGGGCCATCGGCCCCTCCTGCTGGCCCGGCTGGAGCAACAGCGAGCTCATCACCGGCGACAGGGTCAGGGCAACCACGCCGGAGACGATCACCGCCCCCGCCAGGGTCAGGGCGAACTCGCGGAACAGGGTGCCGGTAAGCCCGCCGATCAGGCCGATCGGCGCATAGACCGCCGCCAGGGTCAGGGTCATGGCGACCACCGGCCCGGCGATTTCCCGGGCACCGGCCAACGCTGCGGCGATGGGCGTCCGGCCTTCCTCGATATGGCGATGGACGTTCTCCACCACGACGATGGCATCGTCCACCACCAGGCCGATGGCCAGGACCATCGCCAGCAGGGTCAACAGGTTGAGGCTGAAGCCGAACAGCAGCATCAGCGCCGCCGCCCCGAGCATCGACAGCGGGATCGCCAGCACCGGGATGGCCACGCTGCGCAGCGAGCCCAGGCACAGCCAGATCACCGCCACCACGATCAGCATGGCTTCCACCAAGGTGTGCATCACCTCGTCGATCGAGGCGTCGATGAAGCGCGCGGTCTCGTAGGCCAGCGCCACTTTCACTCCCGGCGGCAGGGTCTGCTGGATCTGTGGCAGGAGCTGGCGGATGCCGTCGACGATTACCAGCGGATTCCCCGAGGGCGTGGGAAACAGCCCAAGGTGCACTGCAGGCTTGCCGTCCATGGTGGCGCTGGTCTGGGTCATGGCGGCGCTGAGTTCGACGGTGCCGATGTCCCGCAGGCGGACCAGGTCGCTGCCGTCGTTGCGCACGATCAGGTCGCGGAACGCCTCGACGCTGGTCAGGTCGGTATCGACGCGGATATCGGCGAGCACGTACTGGCCCCGCACCTGGCCCGGCGTGGCCTGGTAGTTGTTGGCGCGCACCGCCTGGGCCACGTCGGCGGCGGTGACGCCGCGCCCGGCCATGCGCTCGCTGTCCAGCCACAGGCGCATCGCCAGGTTCTGCCCGCCGAAGGTCTGCACCTTGACCACGCCGTCGATCCCGGAGAACTGCGGCTCGACCACCCGTGACAGGTAGTCGCTCAGTTCGGGAATCGACAGGGTCTCGCTGGAGAAACCGACGTAGGCCACGGCCGTGGAATCCCCCGCCGACAGCTCCACCACCGGGTCATAGGCCTTTTCCGGCAGGCGATAGCGCACCTGGTTGACCTTGGCCATGGCCTGGGTCAGCGCCTGGGTCGAGTCGCGGTTGAGGACCATGCGCAAGGTGATGGTGCTGCGCCCCTGGATCGACGACGAGGACAGGTAGTCGATGCCCTCCACCGACGCCACCGCCTGGGTGATCGGCTGGGTGACGAAGCCCTGCATCAGCTCGGCGGAGGCGCCGGGGTATTCGGTGGTGATGGTGATGGTCGAGCTTTCCAGCAGCGGGTACTGGCGGATCGGCAGCTTGCCGAGGGCGAACAGGCCCATCAGCACGATCAGCGCACTGACCACCAGGGCCAGCACCGGGCGCCGGACGAACAGGTCGGTGAACCTCACGACTGACCTCCGTCGCTGTCTTTCAAGCTGTCTTCGGCGACCTGCTCGACAGGCATGCCATCACTGAGCTTGAGCTGGCCGGAGACCACCACCTGGTCGCCCTCCTGCAGGCCGGAGGTGATCTCCACCCGGCCCTGCCAGCGCTCACCGGTGTTCACGCCGACGCGGCTGACCGTGAGGCCGCCCTGGCCGTCACGATTGGCGACGAACACCGTCTGGCCGTAGGCGGTGTAGGTGATCGCAGTTTCCGGCAGGGCCAGTACCTTCGGCGGCTGCAGAGCATCGAGGCGCACGCTGGCGTACATGCCGGGCTGCAACTGGCCGTCCGGATTGGCCAGGCTGGCCTGGACCTGGACCAGGCGCGAGGGGCTGATCAGCGGGTCGATGGCGCTGACCCGGGCATCGAATACCCGCTGGGCCAAGGCGTCCACCGTCAATTGCAGCGGCTGGCCGCCGCGCAGCTCGGCCACGGCCTGCTCGTTGAGGGAGAAATTCACCCGCAGGCTGGACGGGTCGACGAGGCTGGCGATGGCGTCGCCGGCATTCAGGTATTGGCCCTGATGCACGCGGCGGATGCCGAGCTTGCCGGCGAACGGCGCGACAATGGCCTTCTGCGCGATCCGCGCCTCCACTTGCTGCAGCTCGCCGCGAGCCATGTCCGTGGCGGCGGTGGCATTGTCCAGTTGTTCCTGGGTGGTGACGTTGGTGGCGCGCAGCTTGCGCGTGCGCTCCAGCAGCGCCTCGGCGTTGCGCAACTGCGCGCGCAGACGCAGGCGCTCGGCCTGCTCGGGAGCATCGTTGAGCTGTACCAGCAACTGCCCGGCCTTGACTGCCTGCCCCGACTCGAAGGCGATGCGTACCACCCGTCCGGCGCTTTCCGCGGCCAGTTGCACCTGATTCACGGCTTCCAGCTCGCCCACGGCAAACTGCTGCCGTGGCGCCGGCATCGCCGTGACACGCGCCAGCGCCACCTTGGTCGCCGGCCAGGCCGCGCTGGCCTGTGCCGAGGGCGCACGCCCCGTCCATGCCCCGACCACGGCCAGCACCACCAGCGCCGCCGCCCCTGCTCCCCACAGCATCTTCTTGCTCATGCCTTGCCCCGATCCTCGATGGTGAACGCCCTGCTGGCTGAAAGCGCTTGCAGGACGCGACGGGGCGGGACTATAAAACCTCAACTTTACTTGAGGTCAACACAGGTGCCAGGGAAAAAGAACACCGACGGCATGCGCATGCTCAGCGTCGGCGAAGTGGCGAAACGGGCCGGGGTGGCGGTGTCCACGCTGCATTTCTACGAGTCGAAGGGGCTGATCGAGAGCACGCGCAATGCGGGCAACCAGCGGCGCTACCCGGCGCTGGTGCTGCGGACCATCGCGATTATCAAGGTGGCGCAGCGCACCGGGATTCCGCTGGAGGAAATCAAGCAGGCGTTCGGTCGCTATCCGCCGAACAGCAAGCTGACGGCGGCGCAGTGGGGGGAGATGTCGACGGCGTGGCGGGAAGACCTGAACGTGCGGATCAGGGCGCTGGAGGCACTGCGCGACAGCCTGGACAACTGCATTGGCTGCGGCTGCCTGTCGCTGGAGGATTGTCCGTTGCGCAACCCGGAAGACCGGCTGGGGCTGGAAGGGCCGGGGCCGCGGGTGCTGGAGCAGGCGTGTCGCGAGCCTCGGGGGTGAGGGTTTTCTTGTGTGCCTCTTCGCTGCATGAGTATCTACACATTCCGAGCGATGGCCGACGCGGGTAGGAGCGCGCCGCAGGAGTACCACCAGGCCCCCGCTGCCGCACCCATACCCGCATCACCCGGGACTCGCCGCCGATACGTGCCCTGGCGCCCTGACGAGGCGTCTTCCAGTACTCCTCGCCCACGCACCAGGCAGTCGCCCCATGCAAGACATGCTGCAAGAGATCCTCGATCAGGTCCGCCCCCTGCTCAGCCAGGGCCAGGTCGCGCAATACATCCCGGCCCTGGCCCAGGTCGACCCGCACCAGTTGGGCATCGCCGTATACAGCCTCGACGGCCGCTTGCACTGCGCCGGCGACGCCCATGCGCCGTTCTCGATCCAGAGCATTTCCAAGGTGTTCAGCCTGGTCCAGGCCATCAGCCACAGCGGGGAGGACATCTGGTCGCGGCTGGGCTACGAGCCGTCCGGCCAGGCCTTCAACTCGCTGGTGCAGCTGGAAGTGGAAAAGGGCCGGCCACGCAACCCGTTCATCAACGCCGGGGCCCTGGTGATCTGCGATATCAACCAGTCGCGCTACGCCACGCCGACCCTGTCGATGCGCGACTTCGTCCGCCATCTGTCCGGAAACCCGCGCATCGTCAGCGACGCGGTGGTGGCCGAGTCGGAATACCAGCACCGCGCGCGCAACGCGGCCATGGCCTACCTGATGCAGGCCTTCGGCAACTTCCATAACGATGTGGATGCCGTGCTGCGCAGCTATTTCCACCACTGCGCGCTGTCGATGAACTGCGTCGACGTCGCCCGCGGCTTCGCCTTCCTCGCCAACAGCGGCTACTGCCCGCATATCGGCGAGCAGATCCTCACCCCGCGCCAGGCGCAGCAGGTCAACGCGATCATGGCCACCAGCGGCCTGTACGACGAGGCCGGCAACTTCGCCTACCGGGTCGGCCTGCCGGGCAAGAGTGGCGTGGGCGGCGGGATCGTGGCCGTGGTGCCGGGACGCTACAGCATCTGCGTATGGTCGCCGGCGTTGAATGCCTCGGGCAACTCCCTGGCGGGGATGCGGGCGCTGGAGCTGCTCAGCGAGCGAATCACCGGGTCGGTGTTTTCTGCCGTGCCTTGAACCGGCGTCTGCGCCTCAGCGCATCGCCGCCAGCTTGATGCCAAAGCCCACCAGGCAAGCGCCGGCCAGGCGTTCGAGCATGTTCGACACCTTCGGGTTGGCCCGCATGCGTTCGGCCAGGCGATGGGTGAGGACCACGGCGATCAGGCCATAGAGAAAGGTCACCACCGCCACGGTGGCCGCGAGGAAGCCGAAGGTGACCAGCCCCTGGTGCTTCACCGGGTCGACGAACAGCGGGAAGAAGGCCATGTAGAACATGATCGCCTTGGGGTTGAGCAAGGTGATCATCATGGTCTGGCGCAGGTAGTGGCCACTGTCCATGCGGCTCTTGCGCGGCGCGCCGCCAGGCTTGGTCAGCAGCATGCGCACGCCAAGATAGGCGAGATACGCGGCGCCCGCCCACTGCACCACATGGAAGGCCGCCGGATAGGCCGCCAGCAGCGTGGCCACCCCGGCCACCGCCAGCCACAGCAGTACCTGGTCACCGAGGATCACGCCGCAGGTGGCCGCCAGCCCCGCCTTGATCCCGCCCTTTCCAGTGGCGGTGATCAAGGCGAAGTTGCCGGGGCCGGGAATGGCCAGGACGATGATGAAGGCAATGACGAAGGCGCCATAGTCGGTCACGCCAAGCATGGGCAGTGCTCCTGAGCGATGTAGGAATTTTCTTGGAGTCGCCTAGCCTAACCGCTGCCTTCCCGCCTGGGTATCCCGACAAATCTGTACAGGCCAATTTGACTTGTACAACTTTCCGCCTAGCCTTGGGTCATACCTGTACAAACACCATTATTTGTACAAGATTAGCCCGGAGCCGCGGATGTCCATCTACCTGCAACGTTTTGCCGAACGCTTTGCCTCACTGGATGCGGGCAGCCTCGGCGAGCTGGAAAAGTTGTACAGCGCGGACGTGGTGTTCCGCGACCCGTTGCATGAAGTCCATGGCCTGCCTGCGCTTCGCGATTATTTCGCCCAGCTCTACGCCAATGTCCGCGAGCTCAGCTACGAATTCCACGACGCCGCCGAAACCCGTCCCGGGCAAGGCTACCTGCGCTGGACCCTGCACTTTCGCCACCCGCGCCTGGCCGGCGGGCAGATGATCAGCCTCGACGGCTGCAGCCACCTGCACTGGGGCGAGCACGTCCATTGGCACCAGGATTACTTCGATGCAGGCGCCCTGCTCTACGAACATGTGCCCGTGCTGGGCGGGGTGATCGGCTGGCTCAAGGGCCGCCTGGCATGAGCCGCTGCTGGCTGACCGGTGCCAGCAGCGGGCTCGGCGCCGCGCTGGCCCTGCAACTGTTGGAGCAGGGCCATCAGGTCGCCCTGGGCGGACGCAACCAGGAGGCCCTGGAGCCGCTGGCCGCCGCCTGGCCGCACCAGGTCCTGCTGATCCCGGGGGATATCGAGCGCGCCGACGACGTCCGCGCCATGGTCGAGCGTATCGAGGCGGCCTGGGGCGGTCTCGACGTGGCGATCCTCAACGCAGGCACCTGCGAGTACCTGGAACCCGATCATTTCGACGCGTCCCTGGTGGAGCGCGTCATACGCACCAACGTGCTGGGGCTCTGCCATTGCCTGGAAGCCGTACTGCCGATGCTGCGCCAGGGCCGCCAGCCGCACCTGGTGGTGACCGGCAGTTCGGTAGACTGGCTGGCCTTGCCCCGTGCCGCAGCCTACGGCGCGTCGAAGGCTGCGGTGCGCTACCTGGTAGAGTCGCTGCGCATCGACCTGGTCAGCCAGGGCATCGACGTCACCCTGATCAGCCCCGGCTTCGTCGACACCCCGCTGACCCGGCGCAACGACTTCCCCATGCCGCAACGCTGGAGCGCCGAACGCGCGGCGCGGTACATCGTCAAACACCTGCCCCGGCGGCCCCTGGAGATCAGCTTCCCCTTCCCCTTCATCCCCATCCTGCGCCTGCTTGGCGCCTTGCCCGGGCGCTGGCGCCTGAAGCTCGGCCAGCACCTGGCCCGTGGCGAAAAGGACTGACTGCCCATGCGTATCGCCATCATCGGCAGCGGCATCGCCGGCCTGACCTGTGCCCACCTGCTCTCGCGCCGTCACGAAGTGACGGTGTTCGAAGCCGCCAGCTGGATCGGCGGCCACACCCATACCCTCGACGTGCACTGGCAAGGTCGCGACTACGCCGTGGACACCGGCTTCATCGTGTTCAACGACTGGACCTACCCGAACTTCATCCGCCTGCTCGACCACCTCGGCGTCGCCTCGCGCCCGACGCAGATGAGCTTCTCCGTGCACGACCCGGCCAGTGGCCTGGAGTACAACGGGCACAACCTCGACAGCCTCTTCGCCCAGCGCCGCAACCTGCTGTCGCCGGGGTTCTGGGGCATGCTGCGGGACATCCTGCGCTTCAACCGCCAGGCCATCGCCGACCTCGATGGCGGGCGCATCGCGGCGACCACGACCCTGGGCGACTACCTGCGCGCCCTGGGCTATGGCCAACGCTTCATCGACCACTACGTGGTGCCCATGGGTTCGGCGATCTGGTCGATGTCGCGGGCCGACATGCTGGGTTTCCCGCTGCAGTTCTTCGTGCGTTTCTGTCGCAACCACGGGCTGCTCTCGGTCAACCAGCGTCCGCAGTGGCGGGTGATCGAGGGCGGCTCGCGCAGTTATGTCGAACCCCTGTGCCGCAGCTTTATCGGGCGCATCCGCCTGAATTGCCCGGTGGCCCGGGTCGCCAGGGATGACGAGGGCGTCACGGTGTTCAGCACCGACGGTCCGGAGCGCTTCGACAAGGTGGTGTTCGCCTGCCACAGCGACCAGGCCCTGGCCCTGCTCGACGCGCCCGAGGCCAACGAACGGGAGATCCTCGGCGCGATCCGCTACGCCGGCAACGAGGTGGTCCTGCACACCGACACCCGCCTGCTGCCACGCCGCCGCAAGGCCTGGGCCAGCTGGAACTATCGCCTTGGCGACGATGCCCGGGTTCCCGCTGCGCTGACCTACGACATGAACATCCTGCAGGGCATCGAGGCGCCGGTGACCTTCTGCGTCAGCCTCAACCAGACCGCGCGGATCGACCCCGCCAGCATCATCGCCCGCTTCGACTATGCCCATCCGCAATACAGTCTCGCCGCCGTCGCCGCCCAGGCCCGCCACGCCGAACTGCTGGGCCCGCGCCACAGCTATTTCTGCGGTGCCTACTGGGCCAACGGTTTCCACGAGGATGGCGTGCTCAGCGCGCTGCGGGTGGCCGAGCAGTTTGGAGAACGGTTGTGAACAGCAGCCTTTGTCGTGGCTGGGTCAGCCACCGGCGCCTGGGCCCGCGGGCCCACGCCTTCCGCTATCGCATCGGCATGTTGCATGTCGACCTCGACGAGCAATCGCGCCTGCTCAGGCTGTCGCCCTGGCTCGGCGCGTCGCGCTGGGCGGCGCTGGGCTGGCGCGAGCGCGACTACCTGCCGGCCCTGACCCGGCAGGGCATGCCGCTGGCCGACGCCGCGCGCCAACTGGTGTTCCAGGCCTGCGGCCGGCGCGTCGAGGGCAGCGTGCAGCTGCTGACCCAGCCGCGCTGCTGGGGCCTTTCATTCAACCCGGTGAGCTTCTACTTCTGCCATGACCGCGACGGCGAGCTGGCGGCGATCCTCCTGGAGGTGCGCAACACGCCGTGGCGCGAGCGCTTCCACTACGTGCTGCCGGTGCAAGCCGGCAAGGCCCATGACTTCGCCGTGGCCAAGGCGTTCCATGTCTCGCCGTTCCTGCCGCCGGACATGGACTACCACCTGAGTTTCCGCCTCGACGCCGCGCGTATCCGCATCCACATGGAGAACTGGCGACAGGGCGAAAAGGCCTTCGAAGCGGACCTCGCCCTGCAACGCCAACCCCTCGATCGCGCAGCGATCCACCGCTACATCCTCAGCTTCCCGTGGATGAGCCTGCGCACCGTCAGCGCCATCTACTGGCAGGCCCTGCGCCTGCTGCTCAAACGCACGCCGATCCACGACCACCACCCAAGCCATGGCGACCTGCGCCTTGGCCAACCCCGTTCTGCCGAGGAGTCCGAGCATGTCCCAGCCCACCCTGAGCGTTAGCAAATCGACGGGCCTGCTGCCCTTGCTCGGCGGCCTGGCCCGCAGCGCGGTCACCGCGCAACTGCGGGGCCTGCGCCACGGCCACCTGCGGCTGGTCCAGGGCTCGCGCGAGTGGAGCTTCGGCGACCCGGCCAGCGCCTTGCAGGCGGAAGTGGAAATCCTCGACGAGGAAGCCTGGAACCTGGTCGCCGCCAACGGCTCGATCGGTTCCGGCGAGGCCTATATCCACGGCTACTGGCGCAGTCCCGACGTCGCGGCGGTGACCCGCCTGTTCGTCGCCAACCTGGCTGTGCTCGACGCCATGGAAGGCGGCCTGGCGCGCCTGGGCCGGCCGGCTCTGCGCCTGCTGCACTGGCTCAACCGCAATGACCGCCACGGTTCGCGGCGCAATATCCTCGCCCACTACGACCTCGGCAACGCGCTGTTCGAACGCCTGCTCGACCCCACCATGATGTACTCGGCGGCGCGCTTCAGCCACGCCGACGAAAGCCTTGAGCAGGCGCAGTTGAACAAGCTGGAGGACATCTGCCGCAAGCTCGAATTGCAGCCCGACGAGCACCTGCTGGAAATCGGCACGGGCTGGGGCAGCCTGGCGATCCACGCGGCGACCCGCTTTGGCTGCCGGGTCACCACCACCACGCTGTCCGAGGCGCAGTACGCCCACACCTTGCAACGAGTAATCGCGCTGGGCCTTGAAAGTCGCATCACGGTCCTGCGCGAGGACTACCGCGACCTGCGCGGACGCTTCGACAAGCTGGTGTCGATCGAGATGATCGAGGCGGTGGGTCATCGCTACCTGCCGGCCTATTTCCGCCAGTGCGCGGCCCTGCTCAAAGACGACGGCCTGATGCTGCTGCAGGCCATCACCATCCGCGACCAGCGCTATGCCCAGGCACGGCGCTCGGTGGATTTCATCCAGCGCTACATCTTCCCCGGCGGCGCCCTGCCCTCCCTGAGCGTGCTGCTCGACACCGCCAGCCGGCAGACCGGGCTGAACCTGGTGCACATGGAGGATTTCGGCCAGGACTACGCGCGCACCTTGCGACACTGGCGGGACAATCTGCGCCAGTCGCGGGTGGCGCTGGGCGAGCTGGGGTATGACGAGAGTTTCCAGCGCCTGTGGGAGTTCTACCTGTGCTATTGCCAGGGCGGCTTCGAGGAACGGGCGATCGGCGTGGCGCAACTGGTCTGGGCCGCACCGCAGGCCCGGCGGGCAGCGCTGGGGTGAGGCGGGCGTGGCTGGTCGGCAATGCGCTGTGGCTGCAGGCCGGCTGGTGGGGGTGCGTTCTCGGGGCGAGTTATCCGGGATTGCTGGCGGCCGTGCTGGGCGGGTTGCTGGTGCATCTGTGGCTGTGCCGGCAGACGCTGAGCGAGGTCTGGGTCCTGCTGCGGGTCGGGCTGGCCGGTTGCGCGCTGGATACGCTGCTGGGGGTGCTCGGGGTTTTCCACTTCAGCGCATGGCCGCTTCCCGGCTGGCTGGCCTTGCTGTGGCTGGTCCTGGCGAGCGGGATGCGCCATAGCCTGGCCTGGCTGGGGCACCCTGTGTGGCTGGCGGTGGTGTGCGGACTGGTGGGTGGTCCCTTGGCGTACCTGGCCGGGGCCAGGCTGGCGGGCGTGGATTTGCCGTTGGGCACACTGCCTACGGCGCTGCTGCTCGCGGTGATCTGGGCCGTCTGGTTTCCGCTGTGTTTGCGGCTGGCCCGTCCGGACACCTGATGATTCACGCGGCGTGGAGTGTCACAACCGCTCCCCCGCATCCAGTCGCGCCAGCAGCGCTTCGCCGCGCGCCCACAATGCCTCGCGCCGCGCTGCCTTCATCCGGTCGAGGTTGCCATAGAGCAACGCCATCCGCGGGTTGCCGGAAAACACCTGGCGATGCCGCATCAGGAAATGCCAGTACAGCGCATTGAACGGACAGCCATCCTCCTCCACCGCATGGTCCACCCGATACGCGCAGTTGCCGCAGTGATCCGACATGCGCTGGATGTATTTGCCGCTGGCGCAATACGGCTTGGACCCCAGGTAGCCGCCGTCCGCATGCATCACCATGCCCAGGGTATTGGGCAGTTCCACCCAGTCATAGGCATCCATGTACACCGCCAGGTACCAGTCGCAAATCTGCGGCGGCGCGATTCCGGCCAGCAGGGCGAAATTGCCGGTGACCATCAGCCGCTGGATATGGTGCGCATAGCCCAGTTCCAGGGTCTGGCCGATCACCTGGGCCATGCAGCGCATATCGGTCTGGCCATCCCAGTAGAACTCGGGCAACGGTCGCCGGTTGCCGAGGAAATTCAGCTGCGCGTACTCCGGCATACGCAGCCAGTAGATCCCCCGCACATATTCGCGCCAGCCGATCAGCTGGCGGATAAAGCCCTCCGCCGCATTCAACGGCACTTGCTTGTGCCGCCAGGCCCGCTCGACGTCCTCGCACAGCTGCCGGACATCCAGCAGGCCGATATTCAGCGCCGCGCTGATCCGCGCATGGAACAGGTACGGCTCGCCCTCGGCCATGGCGTCCTGGTAATCGCCGAAGGCCGCCAGCCCGTGGTCGAGAAAATGCCGCCACAACGCCTCGGCGTCGGCATGGGTCACCGGATAGTCGAAGCCCTCGACATTGCCGTAGTGATCGGTGAAGCGCTCGCGCACCAGGTCGATGACGTCGCGGGTGATCGCATCCGCCTTGAAACTGGCGGTAAATGGCCCGTGCACCTTGCGCGGCAGCGGCTTGCGGTTGTCGTGGTCGTAGTTCCAGGCGCCGCCCGCCGGGCCGCCGTCCGGCTCCAGGAGCAGGCGGTTGCGCTTGCGCATGCCGTGGTAGAAGTTCTCCATGCGCAGATTGTTGCGCCCCTCGGCCCAGCGCGCGAAGGCCTCGCGGGAACAGAGGAAACGCCGGTCGCGATGCCAGACCATGGGCAGGTCGCAGTCGCGCATGCGCTGCTCCAGGCGCCATTCGCCGCATTCGGTGACATGCACTTCCCCGGCCTTCAGCTTCTTCTGCCAGCGCCGCAGTTCGCCGACGATGCTGCCGCTGTTGCCCGGCGCCTCCAGCGTCACATACTCGACCCGCCAGCCCCGCTCGCGCAGGGCTTGCGCGAAGTGGCGCATGGCGCTGAGCACCAGGATGATCTTGCGCGGGTGGTGTGGCACGTAGCGGGTCTCGTCCTCGACCTCGGCCATCAGCAGCACGTCGCGGGCCGGGTCGAGGGCACGCAGCAGATCGAGGTCGAAGGACAGCTGGTCGCCCAGCAACAGCCCCAGGCGTGGCGCCTTACTCACCGGCCAGCCTCCGGCAGGCGCCGGAAGAACAGGGTGATCTGCCCGACCTCCACGCCCAGCTTGCTCATGCGCGTGCGGTTGATCAGGGTGTCCTCGTCCATCAGGTACATCCAGTCATCCATATCCATGATCCAGTTGCGCCCGTCCACCGGCAGGTCGAGGCGATAGCGCCAGTGCAGGGCATTGCCGGCGACCTCGCCGGTGGCATCGCCGACCACATCGCCAGCCCGCCCGATCCAGCGCCCCTGGCCCTGCGGGGTGAGGGTCCAGGTGCGCTGCTGGGTGGTGCCGTCGCTGTAGACGAAATGCTCGTCGAGGATCAGCCGCTCGCCGTCACGACGGCTGTCGACGGTTACGTGGAAACGCTTGACCACCTCGCCCGAACGCTTCTGGAACATGCCCCAGGCCTCCACCGGGCGCGAGAAATACGCCGCCAGGTCCAGGCGCGGCTGCTGCCCGGCGTAGCTATCCACCTCGACATTGCCGCAGCTGCCCAGCAGCAGGCAGCTCAACAGGACCAGGATTGCACGCATGTTCACCCTCCTCGCTCAGCGCCCGACCAGGCGCTGACGCAGTTGTGGATCACGGGCCCGGGGATCGAGCCAGATGGCAAAGAAGGCGCGGGCGAAGGCGGCATCGTCGACCTCGCGGCGCAACTGCTCGTCGACATAGAAGCGACAGCCCTGCCCCGGCAGGTACAGGCCGGTGATGCGCATGCCCGGGCGCACATCGACGAAGGCCTCCTGCATGACCGCCGTCCAGCGCGCCAGCGTGGCCTCGTCCAGCCCCGGCCCGCCGAGCCGGCGCATCTCGTCCACGCTCGCCTCGACCAGGGTGTCGCGGGACAGGTTGCGGTTGTAGGTCAGTTCCAGGGCGAAGGGCCGGCTCCAGTCCAGCGGCGCCGCCGGGCTCCAGGTGCGCGCGTTGTACAGGCGCAGGCCGAACCAGGTGAACTCGCCCTGGCCCACGAGCCGCGCCTCGGGCAGGTCGGCACGCCATTGGGCATGGGCTGAAAGGCTGAAACCCAGCATCAGGCAGAGCATCAGCCATCGTCTTGTGCCAGCCATGTGCCTGCTCCATCATTGCAATTAGTTGTACAAGTATATTTTCTTTGTACAACTTTACCCCGCGAAAGTTTGCACAACTTTCCCGGCGGTCGTGCCTCAAAGATCAGGAGAGCGTGATCACAACCCTTCGGAGGTCGATATGGCGATGCGCAATCCCCTGCTGCTGTCCTGCCTGGTCCTGGCCCTGGCCGCCTGCTCCAGCACCGAGCGTGCGGCGGCGCCGCCGCAGACCATGCAGGTCGACCTCAAGCGCTACCAGGGCACCTGGTACGAGCAGGCGCGACTGCCGATGTTCTTCCAGCGCAATTGCCTGGAGTCCGAAGCGAACTACGACGTGCGCGAGGACGGCAATATCGACGTGACCAACCGCTGCAAGGAAAAGAATGGCGAATGGAACGAAGCCCACGGCATCGCCGAGCCCCAGGTGCCGGGCCGTACCGACAAGCTGTGGGTGCGCTTCGACAACTGGTTCAGCCGCCTGGCACCGGGGCTGACCAAGGGCGAGTACTGGGTGCTGTACCACGATGCCGAGTACAAGGTGGCGCTGGTCGGGCACCCGGAGCGCAAGTATCTGTGGTTGCTGTCGCGGGAGCGGGAGGTTGATAGTGCGGGGCGCGAGGCGCTGCTGAAGATTGCTCACGAGCGTGGCTACGACACCCGTGAGCTGGTCTGGCGCGGCACGCCGCAGTCCTGAGGGTCAGCCCTCCAGGCCGGCCTTCGCCTGCCCGCTACGCAAGGTGAAGTTCACCCCGATCGACAGCATCGGCTCCGGCGGATTCCACGCCGGCTTCGGCGCGGCCAGCAAGTACTCGGTCAGCTCTTCACGCTTGCCCGCCAGCAGATTGGCCAACAGCGTACCGGTGGCGGTGCCACGCACCGTGCCCAGGCCATTGCAGCCCAGCGCCCCGTAGACGTTCGGCCGCAGTTCGCCGAAGAAGCCGGCACCGTTGCGGGTCATGGCCAGGCCACCGCCCCAGGTGTGCTCGAACTCGACATTGGCCAGGGTCGGGAAACGCCGCTCGAACGACAGGCGATGGGCCGGGCGCACCTTCTCCGGGTAGTTGGTCTTGGCCCGGCCATCCGGGTTGAAGCTGAAGCTGTTGCGCACCAGGATGCGGTTGTCGTGGGTGCGGCGCAGGGTGGTGCCGAACGGATCCGCCGGGATCACGCCCCAGAAGTCCTTGCCACCGATGCTCGCCTGCTCCGCCGCAGTCAGCGGGCGGGTCAGGCTGCCGTAGGTGAAGATCGGCAGCATGCGCCCCTGGAGGAAGCCGAAGTAGGCACCGAAGGCGTTGTTGGCGAGGATCAGCCTGTCGGCGGTGATGCGCCCGGTCGGGTGATGCAGCACGGTCTTCTGGCCGTAGTCGACGGCGGTGATCGGCGTGTCTTCGTACAGTTCGACGTTGGCCGGCAGCGAGTCGGCCAGGCCTTTCACCAGCCCGGACGGTTGCACGAGGATGGTCCCCGGGGTGTACAGGGCCTTGCGGTAGAACGAGGTGCCGATGTGTTCGTGCAGCTCGGACCCTTCGATGATCTTGCAAGGCTGCCCCAGCCCTTCCAGGCCGCCGCGGTAGGCGTTGAGCACGGCGATGCCCTCGTCCTCCACCGCCGCCTGGTACTTGCCGGAGTGGCGCATCTGCGCGTCGACGATGTTGTGCTCTTCCACCAGGTCGCGAAGGATGCGCTGGCCGCGCTGGTTCAGGTGCAGGACCTGGGTGGCGATGGTGCGGTCGCCGATGTAGTCCGGCGCGCCGATGTCGTGGGGCACGTCGATCAGGAAGCCGGCGTTGCGGCCAGACGTGCCGAAGCCGACCTGCTGGGCCTCGACCAGGATCACCTTGTCGTTGGGGAAGTTCAGCGCCAGCTGGCGCGCCGCGGCAAGACCGGTGAAGCCGGCACCGACCACCACCCACGGCGCCTGGGCATCGCCCACCAGCGGCGGACGCGGCTGGCGCAGGCGGCTGGTATGGAACCAGCCAGGGTCCTGGTCATCCTTGGGCAGCGAACCGATGCGCTGCATCGACGCCGGGTCGCTCGGCGTGCCGTCGGCCAGCAGTGAGGCAGCACCGCCGGCAGCCACGACACCGGCACTGACGCCCGCGCCGATAAGGATCTTTCTTCTTGAAACGGCCATGTGGATTCAACTCTGTACAAAAGGGGGTTGATTGGAGTGCGAGCTGCAGCGCCTCCTGGGCCACCTGGGTGTTGTTCTTGTGTTGGAAACGGCCTGAAAACGAGGAGAAAACCGCGCATCGTCTGGTAGGTGCGAAAGCCGCTGGTGCAGGCCTTTGCCGACGCAAGACATTCATTTCCATGGCAAACCAGAGAACGAATAATCTGTGTATACATATTGTCTTCAATTGTTACATCTCGTCAATGGTGCATTCCAGAGCGCTCGACGCGCGGGTGGGTGCTGGTTACGCTGTCAGCTTTTGCGCAGAGGGGTGGCAAGGTGACCGCGATCTACCAGGGAAGCTGCCTGTGCGGGGCGGTGCGTTACGAAGTGCACGGCGAGCCGAAGGCGGTGAGCCATTGCCATTGCGGGCAGTGCCGCAAGAGTCACGGAGCAGCGTTTGCCACCTACGGCAGCGTGCCCCGCGAGGCATTGCGGGTGATTGCCGGGACGGCGCAGCTCAAGGGATTCGCCTCTTCGGCAACGGTGCTGCGGCAGTTTTGTGCGGAATGCGGGTCAAGCCTGTTCTGGTCGCGCTCTTGCGGAGAATTTTCCGACTGGGTGTCGGTGGCGCTGGCGACGCTGGACACGCCCTTCGTACCGGCCAAGGCCCGCCAGGTGCATGAGGAATCACGCCTGCCCTGGCCGGGGATTTGAAATCCGGCGGCTTGCCCGCCAGAATCGCGGCCCGATCTGCCGGCTGTAGCCACCACGAGGTTTCCCGTTGAACGAACACACCCTCTCCCGCCGCCTGGAGCGCGTGGCCGCCCATGTGCCGGCCGGCGCACGCCTGGCCGATATCGGCTCGGACCACGCCTACCTGCCGGTGGCGTTGATGCGGCGCGGGGCAATTACCTCGGCCGTGGCTGGCGAGGTGGCGCTGACGCCCTATAACGCAGCCTTGCGCAGCGTTCGCGAGAACGGCCTGGAAGGCTCGATCGTGGTGCGGCATGCCAGCGGCTTGCGGGCAATCGAGGCGGACGACGGGATTACCGCGATCACGATGTGCGGTATGGGTGGAGAGACGATTCGCGACATTCTCCAGGCGGATGCCGATCGCCTCGGCGGCCGCGAGTTGCTGGTGCTGCAGCCCAATGGTGGCGGACAGCCGATGCGGCGCTGGTTGATGGAGAGCGGGTATCGGATCGTGGCGGAAGAGGTGCTGCGGGAGAATCGCTTCGATTACGAGATCGTCGTGGCCGAGCGCACGGGGCCGGTAATGTACAGCGAGGAAGAACTGTATTTCGGGCCCTTGTTGATGCAGGAGCGCAGTGCGGCGTTTCTGGAGAAATGGCGGCGGTTGTTGCAGTTGAAGCGCAAGACGCTGGCGGGGTTCGAGCGCGCGCGGCAGGTGCCGGAGGAGAAGGTTGGGGAATTGGCCAGGCAGATTCGCTGGATCAGCGAATTACTGGCATGATGCCAGCCTCTCCTGACGCGGCCTTTCTAGCCGCACTTCAAGACAAGGACGCCCATGAGCCATAAATTTTCCCCCGTGAGCATTACCCTTCCCAAGAAGGACGGCAAAGTAGTCCAACCGCCGGATCTGGTCGCTACGGTGACTGAATGTAACCGGCAGACTGCCAGCCTTATCCTAGGCGGCACTACCTTCGCTGACCATCTAGTAAAACTGAGCATTGGTGCATCCATGCTGGTTAACGCTGGTATCGACGGCTATGTGCAAGTCAGGCTCATGAATAGCACTGACTTCAGCGCAACGGTCCGGTTCTCAAGCATCCCGGAACAAGCCAGGCTATTCGGCGCGTTCGAGTCGATGGCGGACCAGACGCCTTTCACACCGAAAGAGCAAGCGGACATCCGCTCGGCTCTGGCGCAGGTGATCAATGAAGTCCGCAACAGCCGTCTCGCCACTGCGGAGCAGATCGCCGCTCTGAAAGAGCAATTGGATGAAGCCGCCGAAGCGAGCCAGCGACTCGGTCGCAAGGACTGGCTCAACTGCCTGCTTGGCCTTCTTGTATCGGTCACCGTCTCGGCGGGGTTCTCCACGGAAGCCGCCAAGGCATTGGTGCTTTCGGTGGAAAGCGCTCTTGGACATGCCGTCTCCGCAGCGGTCAGCCTGCTGACCCGCAAATAAGCCACCGCTCAATCTTTTGGCAGAAGCCCTGAAGTGATCTCGACGGAAGCAGAGTTCAAAAAGGCAAGGATCGCCACCAGGGCCCTGCTGGTTGGCTGGCTCATCTCCATCCCCTTCAGCTGGCTGACCAGCCTCGCCCTGTTCTACAGCGACCTCCCGCTCTCCAGCGACCTGCACCGCTGGCTTCCGATCATCGCCCGCGCGGAAGCGTACTTCATCGCCCACGACCAGCTGGATTTCCTCAAGAGAGCCGCGTGGATATACGAAAAGGACCTGGCGCTGTTCGCCATCATGCTGCTGTGGCTGGCGCTGACCTGCCGGTTCGTTCTGAAGGAGAGCTTCATCGGGTTTCTCAGGTGGCGTAACTATCGGCGCCATTACCCGTATCTACTGTTTCTGCTGGCGGTGGCCGCTGTAGTGACCATGATGGTCGTGGGCCCAGCGCCGGGGGATACAGGCTTCAGGCTGTTCAACCGGCTGTACAGCTTCAGTGTCTATTCCGGTGCTTGCCATACTTCGCAGTTGTTGCCGTTTCTGCCTTCGCTCGTCGCTATTGGAATCGCGCCCTTCCTTGAGCCTGTCGAAGGGCGTGAGACTCGCTGAAAGGGCCTAACCAGCGGATGCCCGCGACTCGACGCTACTCAACAACGACAGCGTCAGCGCATGGGCAATTTCCAGCGATTGCTGGGTTGCCCACAACAGATCGCCATGCTTGCGGTCCGCCAGGTCACACAGCTGCAGGTTGGTTTCCATGGCTGCCCTCAGGGCCGTGGCCAGGTGCGCCAGAGCGTCTTCAATATCGACACCTGCGCGTATGGCGAACAGAGGGGCGTGCTTGCGGGAGATAGTCGCGAAGTGGGTGTGGGTAGTGGTAAGGCGTCGGGTTGGAGCAGTGACGTCGGGTGGCGGATCAGGTACGTGTTTCTTCATTGTCGTCTCCGGTGTGTTCATCGGAGCCACCACTGACCTGCTGTCAAACAAGGGGTGGCAGCTGTACGCGGGTTGACAGACCAGGACACCAAAGACGAAACCTGGCGCACCCGAAGGTGCCCACACGCACAGCCGCCATAACGGCAACGTGCGTCTTTGATGTATGTGAATCAGCCTGTCAAAGCTGGTCGCTGATTTTGCAACGACCGGCGGAGACTAGGTGCTGATTCCAAAGCGCGCAACGACTGAAACGGCCGGGAAGTATGCTTGGGAAATTACCTACAAGAAAGCCGGAAATTACGCTCCTTTCGTAGCTATATGTGACACCTTGCACGAAAAATCCAGCATTCCTGGCACCCCGTGGAAACGATGAACTGTATCTGCCCTGAAACAGCCAACTCACCCAGCCAACCCGCAAACCCCCAGCTATATTTCTCAAAGTCCAATAACCCCTGTTTTTATCCCCTTTTTCTACCTGCGTTTTTCTGTTTATGTACGCTCGATGTGGCGCAGCACAGGTGCTCCCGTGCTGCCCCAGCCGACAGGAAGTCTGCCAGATGGCTCGCCGTTGCCTCATGGGTCCCGGCCAGGCCCACGCTTTACCAACCGGACTACCTGACTTATGCCCGTTGACCTGCAAGCGCTCTACCCCAAGCTGATCCACCTGATGCTGGATACGGTGTTCGTGGTCGACCGGGACGACCAGATCGTTTTCGTCAGCGATGCCTGCCAGGCCCTGCTCGGCTACCGCGCCGAAGAACTGGTCGGCACGCCCATCACCCGCTACATGCACCCTGAAGACCTCGCCGCCACCCGCGCCTCCATCGTCCGGGTGATGAATGGCCAGCCGCACTTCGATTTCCGCAATCGCTACGTGCGCAAGGACGGCGGCGTGGTCTACATCCTCTGGGCCGCGTTCTGGTCCGATGAAGTGGGCGCGCGCATCGGCGTCGCGCGTAACGTCACCGCCCTGGCCCAGGCCGAGGAAGAACTGCGTTTCCTCGCCCACCACGACCCGCTGACCAAGCTCACCAACCGCTCGCTGTTCACCGACCGCCTGCACACGGCCCTGCACACCGCGCACCGTCACCACGGCAAGTTCGCCCTGCTGTTCCTCGACGTCAACGACTTCAAGGGCATCAACGACGAGCATGGCCACGGCATGGGCGACCGCGTGCTGTGCGTGATCGCCCGGCGCCTGGAAGGCTGCGTGCGCGAGACCGATACCGTGGCGCGGATGGGCGGGGACGAGTTCATCGTCTTGCTGACGGAGATCCAGTCGGAGAACGCGGTGTCGGAGAAGGTGGCGCAGATCCTGGCGGTGATGGCCGAGCCGCTGGGGGCGGAATTCGAGGGGATGACGATGCCGTCATGCAGTATCGGGGTGGCCTGCTATCCGGGGGATGGGGAGGATGCGGATACCTTGTTGAGCCACGCGGACGGGGATATGTATCGGATCAAGAGACGGCGGTCGGAGGTGGGGTAAGATTCTGCCTGCCCATTGTCTGCCGGATACTCAAGGAATGAAGATCACTGCCCTGTCACCTCACCAGAATTCAACTGAAGAACAGATCCTGGCTGTCATTTCGACGCTGGAGGCGGATCTGATAATTTTGCCCGGAAACTTCGAAAACACTCCCTCGCTGGCGAAAATCCGCCAGGCGCTTCCCGATGACACATGGATATTTGTCGAACCGGGAGAAAAGATGAAAGGGCATTCTGTCGTGCTCTCCCGTTCCGACACCATCAAGTTGCCTATTCAAGTTTTTGCCGAGTTACCAGGCCGACAAGAGCTTTCGAGCCTCGAGTCATGTTTCCCGCAGAGGACGGTTCAGATCGGCAAGCGCAGTGTCTCGTTCATCATTTGCGGTGAGATCAACGCCTTCCAGCAGGACGGCACCACCAAGTCCGGCATCGACCTGCCTTTCGAGATCCTGATCAATCCCGCACATACGGTGATGGGGCGTTGGCATATTCTCGGTCGAAAACTCAGCGCGCTTTCCCATCGTGGCGTGGTGGTTCATGTCGCGAACAACAACAGGAAAAGCCCCTGGATCTCCACTGGTGTGCGGATTTATGCCAGCGGAAAACAGGTCGGGGAGCGCGGATGGAACTCTGTAGCCACCTGGTGCACCTACACCGTCCCGTCGACGTCCAAGGCACTCGGCTAGAGATGAATGTCATCCAACGGCGAGCCCTCAACTCCCCGGACTCGCCGCCGTCCCCGCCAGCAACCCACCATCGATATTCAGCTCGGCCCCGGTCATGTAGGCCGCCTCATCCGAAGCGAGCATCAACGCCACCGCCGCCACTTCCTCCACCGATCCAAAGCGCTTGAGCGGCGTATCCGCCACCAACGCCGCAGCCCGCGCATCCCGATCAGGGCCGTCGCCGAGCATGGCCTCCCACATCGGCGTGAGGATGGCGCCCGGGTGGATCGAGTTGCAGCGGATCCGCCAACCCTGTTGCGCGCAGTACAGGGCCACGCTCTTGGTGTGGTTGCGGATGGCCGCCTTGGATGAGGCATAGGCCGCTGCGCCGGGGATGCCCACCAGGCCGGATCGCGAGGAAATGTTGATGATCGAACCGCTGCCCTTGGCTTTCATCGCTGCGATTGCGTAGCGACAGCCAAGGAAAGTGCCATCCAGGTTGACCCGGTGCACGGCGCGCCAGTCTTCGAGGCTGGCGTGTTCTGGGTCGTGGGCGACCAGGCCGGCTTCGAAACCGGTGATGCCCGCGTTGTTCACCAGCACGTCGATGGCCGGGACCAGGCCGGACAGCCGGGCCCAGTCGGCTTCCTGACTGACATCCAGGCGAATGAACCGCGCACCGAGCCCCTGGGCCGTAGCGGCACCGCCGGCCTCGTCGATATCGGTCACGATGACCTCGGCGCCCTCCGCGCGGAAACGCGCGGCGATGGCGCGGCCGATACCTCGGGCGGCACCGGTGATGAGGCAGGTCTTGCCCTGGAGTCGGGACATGGGAAGCTTCCTTGGCTGCTCTGGATTCAGGTTCGGACCGCATGATCGAACCATCGTTGCCCGACCACAACCAGCATTTGCTCCAGCGCAATCAGCCAGCGGTGGCGAGCACGGGGACATGGCGGCAAGATCAGTGCGTCTACCCCACCTCCAGGAGCCACCATGCGCCAGCCAGCACCCGTGGTGTTCATCAACGGACTAATCGGTACCCTTGACTATCAGGCCCTTCACGCCACCCTGGCCCCTCATCCCGTCCTGGCGCCGGCACTGCCCGGTTACGGGAGCCTGGACGGCATGTCGCCGGACGGGATCGATATCCCGGCGCAGATCAGCCATCTGCATCGACTGCTCACGGAGCAGATGGCAGGCGAGCGCGTTCATCTGGTCGGCCACTCGGTCGGCGGTGTGATCGCCCAGCTCTACACCTGCCAGTACCCGGACGCGATCGCCAGCGTCATCAGCGTCGAGGGCAATTTCTCGTTGAAGGATGCCTTCTGGTCGTCGAGTGTCGCGCGCATGTCCTCGGCGGAAGTGGAGGCCTTGATGGCTGGCTTTCGCGCAGATCCGGCAGGCTGGCTGACAAGGACGGGTATCACGCCGAACCCGCGCCATCTCGAAACGGCGGCCGCCTGGCTGGCCTATCAGCCGGCGAGCACGTTGCAGGCCATGGCCCGTTCGGTGGTCGCGGTCACCGGAGAAAGTAGTTATGCCGCAACGCTTCAAACGTTGTTTGCCAGGACGCCGGTCCACCTGCTGGCAGGCGAGCACTCCCGCGACGGCTGGGATGTGCCCGAGTGGGCCTTGGCGCAAGCCGCCAGTTTCACGGTGATGCCTGGGGCAGGTCATCTGATGATGCTGGAGCAACCAGGGCAGTTCGCACGGGTTATCCGGCAGATACTCGATAGCACAGGGCCCCGCAGCTCCACCGAATGCATTTTTTGAACTTGCGTCGCGGTCCCCTGCTCCATCAGCAGAACGGCACGGCTGTCACAATTTTTCAATTGACGGATCATTCACCGCATGATTGGCATGAAATTCTCATGACGGAAGGAAGTCCGCCAAAATAGGTAGTCAACTACCCACTTTCCCCACCCAACAACAAAGTCAGGGGGTCCCATGAGTTGTCTGATCTGCGCCGGTAGCGCCGAATCCATCGAATGTTCCCCTGGCTGGGAAGAGCGCCGCTGCCCGCAATGCGGGTGTTACCGGATGTCCCAATCCCTGGTGTTGTTGATGATGGATGAGGGCCAGATCTTCGATTCGGTGAAGATGCGCGAGTGGCTGCAGGTGCGTCGTGACGTGGTGCCGGTGCCATCGATCGAGCTGAATCAGGCGATCATGGTGCGGTAGAAGCGCTGATATCACCTTGCCGCACCCAACTGTGAATGATTATCATATGCCTCTTTCGACAGACCGAATGCAGGCACCCGCCCATGGCACCGCCAAGCTCCTTCGACGCGGACGTGAAAAACCTCTATCTCGACCATCACAGCTGGCTCAAACGCTGGCTGATGAAGCGCCTGGGCGAGGCGGCGGATGCCGATGACCTGGCCCAGGACACCTTCGTGCGCATCCTCCGTGCGCGGCGCCCGGTCAACGACCTGCAGCGTCCCCTCGCCTACCTGGCGACCATCGCCAACAGCCTGCTGGTCAACCGCTGGCGGCGCCTGGCGGTGGAGCGAGCCTACGCCGAGGCCCTGGCGGCGCAGCCCGAGCAGCACGAAATCTCCCCGGAAACCCGCCACCTGCTGATCGAGACCCTGACCCGGCTGGACGAGCTGCTGCACGGCCTGCCGCCGCGGGTGCGCGAGATCTTCCTGCTGTCGCAACTGGATGGCCTGACCTACCGGCAGATCGCCGAGCAACTGTCCCTCAGCATCGACCAGGTCCAGCGCGCCATGCTCAAGGCCTTCGACCGCTGCTTCACCTGCCGTTTCGAGTGACCCCGATGCACGAACCGATACCCCCCGCCGTGCGCCAGCAGGCCGTCGCCTGGTACTCCCTGACCCAGTCCGGCGAAATCAGCGCCGACGAACTGCACCAGCTCGAACACTGGCGCCAGGCCGACCAGGAACACGAACGCGCCTGGCAGCGCCTGCTCGAACTGCCGCAGCTGATCCGTGGCAACACCGCCCTGCTGCGCGATCCGGTGGCGCGCAGCGTGCTGCAACAGCCGCGCTACGTCAGCGGCGACCGCCGCCAGGTGCTGAAACTGCTGATGGGCGCCAGCCTGCTCGGCGCCGTCGCCTGGAAGGGCCAGGACGGCCTGGCCGACTTCAGCACCGGCACCGGCGAACGCCGGCGCCAGGTGCTCGCCGACGGCACCCAGTTGTGGCTCAACACCGCTACTGCCGTGGATATCAACTTCAACGCCAGCGAACGCTGCATCCTCCTGCGCTACGGCGAGATCAACGTGCTGACCGGCAACGATCCGGACGGACGCCCGCTGCGGGTGCAAACCCACGACGCCAACCTGCTCCCCCTGGGTACCCGCTTCACCGTGCGCTGCGACGACAACGCCAGCGGCACCCTGCTCTCGGTCAGCAGCGGCCGCGTTGCCGCCAGCCTGCGCCATGGCCGCGGCGAGCGCATCGTGCAACCGGGCGAACAGGCCCGCCTCGATGCCAGCGGCATCAGCAGCACGCCGATCACCATGATGGACGATGCCTGGGTCGAGGGCTTCGTCAGCGCCCAGGCCACCCGCCTCGGCGACCTGGTGACGCAACTGGCGCGCTACCGTTCCGGGATCCTGCGCTGCGATCCACGGGTCGCCGATCTGCGGGTCACCGGCTCCTACCCGCTGGACGACAACGAACGCATCCTTGTCCTGCTGCAAAGCAGCCTGCCGATCAGCATCCAGCGCCGCACCCGCTACTGGGTCACGCTGATGCCGCGCAACGTCGCCTGAAAATATTTTCAAAAAGCCGCGCAGTTTTTTCCGACTCGCTTGGCCCTTGGGGTATCCCCGCGCTAGACGCGGTTCCCCTGCCCCTTCGGAAATCAGCCCAATGACCCACCGCATGACCCCGCTGGCCCTCGCCACCAGCCTGGCCCTGGCCAGCCTGTTCGCCACCACCGCGCAGGCACAGAGCCCGGCCGCCGCCAGCATCGTCCGCTTCGAGATCGGCGCCGGCCCGCTTGACCAGGTGCTCAGCCAGTTCGGCCGGCAGGCCGGCATTGCCATGTCGATCGATGCCAGTCTCACCGCCGGCAAGACCAGCCAAGGCCTGCAAGGCGAGCACAGCATCGAGCAAGGCTTCGCCCGGCTGCTGGCCGGCACCGGCCTGAGCCCGCTGCGCACGGAGAGCGGCAACTACCTGCTGGTGCCGGCCACCCGGCAGGACGGCGCGCTGGAGCTGGATGCAACCTCGATCAACTCGCACCTGGACGGCGCCATCACCGAAGGCACCGGTTCGTACACCACGGCCGCCACCAGCACCGCGACCAAGATGAACCTGTCGATCCGCGAAACGCCGCAGTCCATCAGCGTGGTCACCCGCCAGCGCATGGACGACCAGCGCCTCGACAGCGTGACCCGCGTACTCGACCAGACGCCCGGCATCACCATGTCCCAGGACGGCGGGCAACGCTACAACATCTATTCCCGTGGCAGCGCGCTGAACACCTACCAGATCGATGGCGTGACCACGACCCAGGAAAACCAGACCCGCAACATGCCCAGCACCCTGCTGGACACCGCGATCTACGACCGGGTCGAGATCGTCCGCGGTGCCACCGGCCTGATGACCGGCGCCGGCGATCCGAGCGGCGTGGTCAACCTGATCCGCAAGCGCCCGACCCGCGAGTTCCAGGCCCATGTGCAGCAAGGCATCGGCTCCTGGGACTATTACCGCAGCGAGCTGGACGTGTCCGGTCCGCTCAGCGAAGAAGGTGGCGTGCGTGGCCGCTTCGTCGCGGCCAAACAGAAGAACCACAGCTTCCGCGACTGGTACAAGGAGGACAAGGACATCCTCTACGGCGTGCTCGAAGCCGACCTCGACGAGACAACCCTGGTGCGCCTGGGCGTCGACTACCAGAAGCTGCACACTACCGGCTCGCCGGGCGTGCCGCTGCTGTTCACCAACGGCAAGCCGACGAACTTCTCGCGCTCGACCAGCTCCGGCGCGCGCTGGATGTACGATCAGTTCGAGACCACCAACACCTTCCTCAACCTCGAACATACCTTCGCCAATGACTGGCAGCTGAAGCTGGCCGCCAACTACATGGATTCGGAGCGGGACAACTACAACGGCTCGGTGCTGACCTCCTCGAACCGCGCCTACCTCAACGAGGCCACGGGCATGGTGAACGTCACCCGCTACCGCGCCAACGCCCCGCAAACCCAGAAAGGCCTCGACCTGACCCTGCAAGGCCCGTTCACCCTGGGCGGCCGCACGCACCAGTTCATCACCGGGTTCAACTACCAGGACTACGCCAACCATCACGTCGGCAACGACATCAGCCCCATCGCCGTGAATTTCTACACCTGGGAAAACCAGGTCGCTCGCCCGACCGAGAACGGCGTGCTGGGTGAAATCTTCAACGTCGAAAGCACCCAGCGCGGCAGCTACGCGGCGTTGCGCCTGAACGTCATCGACGACGTCAACCTGATCCTCGGCGCGCGAGTCTCGGACTACCACTACGACTACTACTACGCCGCGCCGGGCAGCTGGGAGCAGAGCTATGGCGTGGACAAGACCGGCCAGGTCACGCCCTATGCCGGCCTCACCTGGGACTTCACCCCGCAGCAGACCCTGTATGTCAGCTACACCGACATCTTCAAGCCGCAGAGCGCCCAGGACCGCACCGGCGCCATCCTCGAACCCGTGATCGGCAGCAACTATGAAGCGGGCTGGAAGGGCGAGTTCTACGACGGCCGCCTGAACGCCAATGCCGCGGTGTACCTGATCCAGCGCGACAACCTCGCGGTACAGGACGGCAGCAATACCGTGCCCGGCAACGGCAATACCGCCTACCGCGCGGAAAAAGGCGAGACCAAGGGCTTCGACCTGGAACTGAGCGGCGAACTGCTGCCGGGCTGGAACCTGCAGGCCAGCTACAGCCACTCGCGCACCGAAGACCCGTCCGGCCAGCGCCTGCTGACGCAACTGCCGATGGACACCCTGCGCCTGTGGAACACCTACCGCCTGCCGGGCGAGTGGGACAGGCTGATCCTGGGCGGTGGCGTGTCGTGGAACTCGGGGATCTCGCTGTACTACCCCTCGCCGTACTTCAGCAAGGTCAGCCAGGATGACTACAGCGTGGTCAACCTGATGGCGCGCTACCAGGTCACCGAGCATCTGGCGGCGACGCTGAACCTGAACAACGTGCTGGACGAGAAGTACTACGCCGGCATCGGCGGCAGCGTCGGGCACTACGGCGATCCGCGCAATGCGACGCTGAATCTGCGCTACGACTTCTGAGGATGACCGGGGTGCGCCGCCCTGCGCACCCTCGCCTCACTTGAACGGCAGGTGCTGCAGTTCCCTGACCGTCTGGCTTTCCGGATACAGGTTGCCGCTGTTGGGGATCGCCAGCGCGTGCGCCTTCAGCAGCCCCACGCCGTCGCGCCCGAGCACCAGGGTTTCGCCGCGCCATTGCTCGAACAGCTCATGCACTGGAATACGCAGGTGCCCCCGCGCCGGGTCGGCGAGGAAGGCTCGGCCCTGCTGCACGCCCTTGAGCACCACGAAGTGATTGAGAGTCTCGCGGCGCAGCAGGATGATCACCGGGCCCGGCAGCAGGCCGACCGACTCCTTCGGCAGCATGATGCCGGTGGCGTCGTAGCCGGCGTTTTCCGCGGCGGTCTTCAGGTCCAGCATGGAAAAGCCTTCCTGGATGCGGTTGACCATCTCTTCCGGCGGCAGGCGGTAGACGATGTCGGCGAGCAGGTCCTGCTCGCGCACCGAGTCGCCGAAATACTGGTTGAGCAGGATGGTCAGTGCCGCCGCACCGCAGGAGTAGTCCAGGGTCTGGCGTTGTATCCCGGAAAACTTCAGTTGCTGCATCGACTGGATGCGCGGCCCCTCGTAGGCAAGCCCCGGGGAGCAGACGCCCAGTGCAAGCGCCAGCAGGCAGGCCCGCCTCATAGCTGCCGCTTCAGGCTCAGCGACAACGCCGCAGGGCCGGAGTCGTTGTTCAGGCCGAAGGTCACCCCGGGCGAGACCACCCAGGCCCTGGACAACCGGTACGAGGCGTTCAGGGAAATGTCCATCGGGTCGGAATCGGAGCCGTAGATGGTTTCATGCTCGGCTTTCATGTTGGACACGTAGGAGTAGGAGACTCGCGTGCCGACGGACAGCTTTTCGTTGAGGGCGAAACCGACGCCGAAGTAGCTGTTGATGATCCAGCCCGGCTGGACGTCGTAGCCGTCGACCTTGTCGGCGAAGAAGTACTGGTAGTTGATGCCGCCGAACAGGATCGCCGGGTCGGTGGACCTGACGAAGGCCAGTCCCGGGGCGATGCTCCAATGGCCGGTGCCGTTGTTCAGCGGGTCCCTCCAGCTGTCGGTCTGGTCGTTGTACTTCTTGCGCCCGGTCGGCGCGCTGATGTCCAGGGTTGCCGAGATCGCCGGCATGTCCGCGGTCTCCCGGGTCAGTTGGTACTGGCCGCCAAAGGAGATGTCGGCCAGGTCCCAGGAGCTGGTATCGCGGGTGTATTCATTGCTCGAAACATCCTCGATGCGGGTATAGGTGACCGGTACGCTGACATAGCCCTCGACCCCTTCGTACAGGCCGGCGCGCAGGGCGGTGCTGAGCTGCAGCAGGCGCGCGGAATAGGAGGATTTCTGAAAATAGCCGACATCCGGCAGGTTGTACTGGGTGCGGCTCTGCTTGTAGGTGGTGCCGATATCGAGCTCCATCTGCCCCGGCGACAGCAGGACGGTGGAACCGGTGAGGAAGTCCAGGGGCGCCTGGTTCTCGACTTCCGCGCCATATTGCTTGTCGTCGTTCACCGCAGCCGCGCCCGAACCGGGAGCCTGGGCGGTGCTCGGCACGTCGCTGAAGTGCTTGACCATCCGGCTGATGGCCGTGACATCGATCGGCGACTCGCCGAAGGTCTTCGACTGCAGGACGGTCTGGCCCTGCGCGTTGGCCTGGAGCTGGCCCATCACCTTGTCGCCATTGGCGAAGTCGATGCTGTACGCAACGTCGGTGGAAATGGCACTGATGCCCGCCGTTGGAACCTTGATCGCAGCACCGTACTGGGTGTCGAAGATGCACAGGCCGTTGACATAGGAAATGATCTTTCCGGAGAACTTGTCACCGCTCTTCATGACCAGGGTATCGGCGTGTGCGCAAGACAGAGGAAACAACAGAACAAACGACAACCCGGACGCATTGCGCATACTGCACTTCATCAAGCATTCCTTGCGGCAAAAAGAAAGTTGAAGCCATAGTTGCCTATGGCTTCAATGTTACTTACCAGGAGAAGGTAGAGATCGGACGGTTCCAGGAACTGTCACGGAAGCCGTAGACGCTCGGCTGGTAGTTGTTGTTCGGGTCGAGGACCTGAACATGCAGATCGATCTGGGTGGAGTTCGCCAGTGCCCAGGCGTTGGCATTGCTGATCTTGTCCGCCAGCCAGCGATCACCGGCTACGCGATAGGTGTTGCCTTCGTAGTTGTAGGTGTAGGCGCCATGTGGGTCATAGCTGCTGCCGATGATGTTGTAGGAGCGATAGTCGGTCTGGCTGCCGAACTTCTTCCAGGTCACCTCGTAGGTTTTCAGGCCTTGGGTCACGCTGGGCAGGGCAGCGCCCGTGAGCAGCGCGGCACCCTTGATCTCGCCCATGGCGGCGTTGTCGAGCTTGACCGCGTGGACGCCCTGGTCCTTCAGCGAAGCGAGGATCGGGTTTTGCGCATGGCTGATGGCCGGCAGCGAGAAGACCATTGCCGCGAGCAGGGTGGGTTTGAACAGATTTTTCATCCTTGTGCCTCTGGTGGTTTATGAAAGCGTAAGTGTTCGACGCCGGGTTAATCCTGCCGGCGTTATTCATCGATCAAACTTTAAAGTTGCCGCTCGATCATTTAACCAACATTCAGGACCTTGCAGACAGCAAGGCCCTGAATCAAAAGACGAAGGGGAAACAGCAAAGGCTGGACTTAACTTTCATCTGCAGCTCCATGGCGCCCGAACTATTCACTCATTTGAATGGCAAGGCGCGTACTTACAATTCCGTTGCCGACCAGCATAGGCTTTTTCAACAGCGAAATAACACTGCTTTATTCATTTCTTTTCGGCGAATACAGGCTTTGCGGAACTGTGCTGGCGGCTAACCCCGGATGTTCCGGCGAACCCTGTCCTGGGGATAAGGATGGCCACTCGCCATGATTTGTCATCAATCTGCCGCGAACCGGACGGTTTCCGGCGCTTCGCAAAACCTGTCGAGATGGTCCGGAACGGGTCAGCGGAACGCGAGTTACAAAATATTTCAACGATGCATCTGAACGTCTGCTGCACGGCGTTGACACCTCGAACAGACGCCCACGAAACAAACCCGAGGGTAAATGGCAGGTTGGCCCAGGCCCCCGTATGAATGGCTCATCCGTCCAGGCCAGCGGGTCCAGGCCCGATGACACCCTATAGCGGGTCCGCTCGCCTGCACCCGGTCGCGCCCGGCACCGCGATACCTTTCGATCAGTTCAGAGAATCGACGATGAACTGCGCATCGCTACCGACCTTCCGAGTCGTGATGTATTCACGGATCAACAAGCGGTTCGCCGCACTGATGGAAGCCCAGTTGCTCTGCCACAGCTTGTAGGCCTGCCAGGAGTATCCGAGTCGCTTTTCCTTGCTCATGGTCGCCATCGAGCGTCCAACCGCATTCAGGTACACATCCCTGATCGAGGTATTGCCGACTTCGAACAACGCCCCCAGGTGGATCAACCAATTGGCGAGGTGGTCGTATTGCTCCCAGGCACCGGGAACCAGGGTGAACGTGCGCTTGCGCTCGAGAAAATCGCCGATCACCGCAACCACCTTAGGGTTCTTCAAGCTGAAACCCTTGGCCGATAGCGAAGCGATGACCTGGAAGAACGAATCCTCCAGCTTGATGAAGGCCTCGACGAAGCGATAACCCTTGTTCATGACATTCTCGATCGATTCCAGCGACTCCTCCACCACCGTTGCCACACGACCGACCTGCCAATTGAGCTTGGCAAAGAACTGGCCTACCTCCAGGCCATCGATGACCCGGATTCCGAAGCTGTGGAAATAGAAGTCCTTGATGACCTGATCGACCGCCTTGCGCGAGACGAAAAACAGGTTGGAGCCAATCACGTGATTGTTGGCGAAGGTCTTGTAGTCGTTGATGATGCGTTTGAGGTTGGTGTCCGCCAGCGAGTAACCGAGGATGACCACGGTGTTCTCATGCAGGATGGTGCTCAATTTCCTGGAGAAGTACGAATCGCTGTTCATGAAACGGAAGTAGTCGTCGGAGGTGACCACCAGGTTCTCGGGCGAGTCCACCGAGCCGTGCACGTGATACACCTTTACCGCCGCTGAAGAGCGGGGAATGGGCATGCCAGGCGCGATGCTCTGCACCCTGTCGGGTCCGGCCAGTTGCTCCGACAGTTTGTCGTAGTTGGTCGTGATGACCCGAAACGAGTGGTTGGCGTAGAACTTCCCGACCTCGGCCACATCTCCCTTGACCTTGAGAGACTGGATGATCTGCGTGATACGGTCATTGATGTTCACGTCGACACGGGTCAGCCTCAGGGCAATCACCTGTGCCGCCTCTTCCAGGCTCAACGGTGGCACACCTGCAACCGGGAACAGCGACGCTTGCAAGCCGCCCCCATCCGGCAGGCAGTCACAGATCTGTTCCAGCAGGTTCTGCCAGCCCGGCGCCTCATTCGCCGAAACGGCCTTGGAGAATCCAGTCCCGGTGAACAGGCACAGACGCTGCGTAGCGGCTGCATAAGCGATTTCGAACAAACTGCTGCTCACACGCAACTCCTTGAGCGTTCCCGACCTTCCGAATGGTGATGCGATAGCACGCAACCATCGCGCGGGAAAGCATGCCAGCAGCCATCGAAGGCGCGCAAGCAGCCCCCAGTGTCACGCCATGCTAGATTTGCGAACGATTCTTAATCACTATATCCTGCGGCCTTTCCCGCCGGAGCGTTCCGGCTTTCGTACCCATGAGGTTCGCCTTGGCCGACGATCTGGACAGTTTGTTTCGTCTCTACCACCGCGACTTGCAGAACATTGCCTACCGCCGCGTGGGCGATCGCGAACTGGCGGCGGACCTCACCCAGGACACCTTCGTGCGCTACGCCGGCCTCGGCCAGCAACAACGCACCGAGAGCATCCTCAACCCGCGCTTCTTCCTGATGCGGGTGCTCGGCAACCTGATCATCGACCTGGCCCGCGGACGCAAGCGCCAGGGCGCGCACAGCGCACTGGACGACGTGCAGGACGAACTGCTCGACACCCGCCCCGGCCCCGAGCGCCTGCACGAGTTGCGCCAGCAGTTGCAACGCCTGCACCAGGCCCTCGGCGAGCTACCGGAGAACTGCCGCGACGCGCTGCTGCTCAACCGCCTCGACGGCCTCGGCCACCAGGCCATCGCCGAGCGCCTGGGCGTCTCGCCGAGCATGGTCAGCAAGTACATCATGCGTGCCCTGCGCCACTGCGCCCGACGCCTCGACCTGGTGGAGGACTGAGCCATGGCGAGCGTCCCTGCAGACGAACTGGACCAGCCCCTCCCCGGCCTTATCGACGACGCCCTGCAATGGCTGGTGGACCTGCACAGCGGCACGGCCAGCGATGACGACTGGGAGCAGTACCAGCAGTGGTGCGAGCGCTCTGCCGAACACCAGGTCGCTGCGCAGGCTGCCGAGCGCCTGTGGGAGCGCCTGGGCAGCGCCCTGCAACGACCGGCGCCGCGGCGGCGGGCAGGTCCGCTGCTCGGCCTGGCGCTGGCGATCGGGCTGGCGGGCGGCACTGCCTGGCAGGCACGCGAGGATGGCTGGCTGGCCGACCAGCGCACCGCTGCCGGCGAGCGTCGGGAACTGCGCCTGGACGACGGTTCGCAACTGGTCCTGGCCCCGCAGACGCGGGTCGATATCACCCTGGAGGGCAGCCGCCGCACGGTCCGGCTGTATGCCGGCGAGTTGTTCGTCCAGGTCGCCCCGGATCCGTCGCGGCCCTTCGAGGTGCAGGCGGCCAACGGCACCCTGCGCGCCCTGGGCACGGCCTTCGACGTGCGCCGGGATGGCCCGCGGGTGCGTCTGGTGGTGACGGAGCACAGCGTCGGCGTCACCCGCGAGGGCGCGGCCGGCCCTACGGTGGTTCGTGAAGGACAGACCCTCAGCTTCGATGCCGACGGCATCTCGACGCCCCATGAAGTCGACACCGCCAGCCTCACCGCCTGGCGCCGCGACCGCCTGATCTTCGACAGCCAGCCACTCGGCGAGGTGCTCGACGAGCTGTCGCGCTACCACCGCGGCCTGCTCTGGGTGCGCGACCCGGCGTTGCGCCAGTTGCCGGTCACCGGCCTGTTCGACACCCGTGACCTCTACGCGCAACTGGCCTTGCTGCAACAGTCGTTGCCGATCCGCATCCGCAAGCTGCCCTGGCTGACCGTGGTGGAACGGGACGAACAGCGCGGCGAAAAATAACCCGAAAAATTTTTCATTCGTCGCTGTCAGGTTTTCGAAAGCCAGCGTCTTTCCCGTTTGAGAGTGATTTTTAATCAGCTGATTTCAGCGGGGAGACGCATGCACAATCTGATTCGACGCAACGCCTTGAGTCTGGCCATCGCCATGGCCACCGGCCTGGGCCTGCCGGGCGTGGCACTGGCCAGCGAAAGTACCCGGACGCTGCACACCTTCGATATCGCTGCCGGTCCCATGAACCAGGTCCTGACCCGCTTCGCCGACCAGGCTGGTCTACGCCTGGTGGTGGCCAGCGAGTTGCTGGGCGGACAGCAGAGTGCCGGGTTGCAAGGCCAGTTCAGCGTCAGCGACGGGGTCGCGCAATTGCTGGGGCGCAGCGGCCTGCAGGCCTCGATCAGCGGCGACATGTTGCTCATCGAAAAGCGCCAGGCCACCGGAGCAGCGCTGGAACTGGACTCGACGCTAATCGAAGGCCAGGGCATGGGCATGGGCATGGCCACCGAGAACACCGGTTCCTATACCACCGAACGGGTCAGTATCGGCTCGAAGTCACCGACCAGCCTGCGCCAGACGCCGCAATCGGTGTCGGTGGTGACCAGCCAGGTCATCGACGAGCAGCGCATGACCGACCTGGCCGATGCCATGAAGACCACGCCGGGCATCACCGTGAAGAACAACAACTTCCGTCTCTCGGACTTCTACGCCCGCGGCTTCAAGATTGAGAACATCCAGATCGACGGCGCCGCGCCGATGGCGCTGGGCACTACCTCCGGCAGCTTCTACTCGAACAAGGCCTACGACATGGTCGAATTCGATCATGTCGAGGTGCTGCGCGGTTCCTCGGCGCTGTTCGGCGGCACCGGTGACCCGGGCGGCATGATCAACCTGGTGCGCAAGCGCCCGCTGGACACCTACCAGCTCAAGGTCGACCTGTCCGCTGGCAGTTGGGACAACTACCGCAGCCAGTTCGACGTCACAGGTCCCCTGGGCTTCGACGGCAAGCTGCGCGGACGCCTGGTGGCCGCCTACACCGACCGCCAGTTCATGCAGGACGATCGGGCCACCGAGAAACCGATCCTGTACGGCATCCTCGAAGCCGACATTCTCCCGGACACCCGCCTGACCCTTGGCGGCCGTTCCGAACGCATCCACGAGACCGGGTCCGGCACCGGCCTGCCGCGCTATGTCACCGGTGCCGACATCGGCCTCCCGCGCAGCACCAGCCTGACCGAAAGCTGGGCGTATCTGGACGGTCGCTCACAAGAGGTGTTCGCCAAGATCGACCACGATTTCAACGACGACTGGAAGGGCAACGTCACCTATACCCAGACCCTGGATTCCGGCTTCGGCAAAAGTGCCTTCAACTTCGGTGCGGTGCATCCGGTAACCCTCGACGGTCCGGCGTGGAACGGCAACGTCAACCAGTACCGCAGTGATCAGAAGCTGTGGGACGCCAACCTCGCCGGCACCTTCGCGGCGTTCGGCTTGCAGCATGAATTCCTCATGGGCATCGACTACCAGAAGATCACCAGCCAATGGGAAGGCACCATGCAGTCGGCAGGGTCCGGCGGCCCGATCGATGTGTTCGATCCGGAATCGACGCCTTGGCCGATGCCGGTGACCAACAAGGACTTCTACCGCGACTACAGCCCCAACACCCAGACCCAATACGGCCTGTACTCCACCCTGCGCCTGCAACTGGCCGAGCCGCTGCACCTGATCCTCGGCGCCCGCGCCCAGCGCTACAAGTTCGAACAGCTGTACCGTGCGCGCAACAACGCTGGCGTGTGGGAAGTGCAATCGGACATCGACACCCGCGAGCCTACCAAGCTGGTGCCCTACGGTGGCCTGGTCTACGACCTGAACGACGACTGGTCGACCTATGTCAGCTACTCGGAAATCTACAAGCCCCAGCAGAACAAACTGACGGGGCCGTTGCCGGGCGGCTCGCTCGAAGCCATGAAGGGCAAGACCTACGAAACCGGGATCAAGGGCGAACTGTGGCACGGTGCGGTGAACGCCTCGGCAGCGCTGTACTACACCACCCGGGACAACGAGGCGGTGGTCGACCCTGCGTACACGCTGACCAACGTGCTGTTCGGTGGCAACTGCTGCTACCTGCCCCAAGGTGAAGTGGTCAGCAAGGGCGTGGACCTGGAACTCAGCGGCGAGGTGCTGCCGGACTGGAACGTGCTGGCCGGGTACACCTACAACCACAACCGCAACCGCCAGTCCAATACCGCGTTCAGCAGCATCACGCCCAAGCACCAGTTCAAGCTGTGGACGACCTGGCGCATGCCTGGGGTGCTTGAGGACTTCAAGGTGGGTGGCGGGGTCAACGTGCAGAGCGCCAACCTAGTCAGCGGCACTGCCAGCGTGATCGATCCGAGCACGACGACCGGCCTGCGCTCGGTAACCTACGACTACCGCCAGGGCGGCTACGCGGTCTGGAATGCCCTGGTCGAGTACCGGATCGACGATCACTGGACCCTGGCCTATAACGCCAACAACCTGTTCGACAAGACCTACTACGCCACCCTGGGCTCGTCGATGTCAGGCAACTGGTACGGCGATGAGCGCAACCACATGCTGACCTTGCGCGGAACATTCTGGTAACGCCATGGACAGGCCGGCGGCCGCCCCGTAAGGTGGCGGCCGTCACGCACTGCACCGGGCAAAAACCATGAACCGCCGCAAGAAGATCAACCAGTTGCTCAAGGCCCACGCCAAGAAGGCCAGCGCCAAGCTGGCGCCGAAGAGCAAGCCCAGGTACATCAGCAAGGCCGAGCGGGCGAAGCTGGAGCTGGAAGCGGAATCGGTGGCAGAGGAACAGCAGGACAGCTGACTGATTTGTTGTTCATTCCGGCCTCATCGCTGCATTGGCATCTACACATCCAAGGACAGGGCGCCGCGTACTTGTGGGAGCTGCTTCAGCTGCGATCGGCGGCGCAGCCGTCGTAAAACCTGAGTCCCAAGTCTGCCTGACACACCGAGGGCACAGGTTTTATGGCCGCTTCGCGCCCAATCGCGGCTAAAGCCGCTCCCACAGGATCCGCGCGTACCAGACAAAAAGATCCGCCTGAGACTACCCTCGTACCGACACCCCAAACTCCTCCCCCGGACTGCGCGCAAACTGCCGCTTGTACTCGCGACTGAACTGCGAACTGCTCTGATACCCCACCCGGTGCGCCACCTGCGCCACACCCAATCCTTCGCCGATCAGCATCTGCTGCGCCTTCAGCAACCTGAGCCGCTTCAGGTACTGGATCGGCGACAGCAAGGTGGTGCGCTTGAAATGCTCGTGGAATGCCGAAGCACTCATGTTCGCCTGCCCCGCCAGTTGTTCGATGCTCAGCGGCTGATCGTAGTGGTCGCGCAGGTAGGCCAGCGAAGCGCCGATCCGGGCGAAGGCACCCTGCTGTTCCACCAGGGCCCGCAACGCCCCGGCCTGCGGCCCCTTGAGCGCCGCGTAATAGACCTCGCGCATTCGCGCCGCCCCCAGCACCCGCGCCTCTTCGTCGTCCTGCAGGCACTGCAGCAACCGCACCACCGCCTCGCGCATCGGCGCATCCAGCGGCGCGGAACTCATGGATTCCGGGGTCTGCGCCCGCAGCATGCCGACAGGCAGCGGCGCCATGTGCTGGGTCATTTCACCGAGCACCAGCGGGTCCAGGCCAATGGCGACGCCATACAGCGGCTCTGCTTCGCTGGCGAAGGTCTCGCACATGAACGGTACCGACAGCGCCTGCAGCAGGTACTGCCCGGCGCCATAGTCCAGGGTGCGCTCGCCAAGGCGCGCCAGCTTGCTGCCCTGGGCCAGGACCATGATGCTCGGCTCGTAGATCTGCGGGCTGCTGGCCACATAGTGCGACCAGGACAACACCTCCACGCCCGGCAGGCGCGTCCCGACGAAGCCGGGACGGCTGGCCAGGGGCCGGATCAATTGGCAGAGGGCTTCGAGGTCGGACATGGGGCGGATCGCTGCTGAACAGGGCGGCGCATGATCCCAGATTTCCATGCCGACGCAGTAGCCCCGAGGGCACGGGCGGAGGAATAGGCATGACAAACGGAGGAATGCCCATCGGCATCCCGCCCTGCCCTGCGTAAAGTGCGCCGCCTTCGCAAACCGTAGTGAGACACCCCGATGTACAAAGCCATTGGCTACGCCGCGCAATCGGCCACCTCCCCCCTCGCCCCGATGCACTTCGAACGCCGCGCCCCGCGCGCCGACGACGTGGTCATCGACATCCTCTACTGCGGCGTCTGCCACTCCGATATCCACCAGGCACGCAACGAGTGGGGCATCGCCGTGTTCCCGCTGATGCCGGGCCACGAAATCATCGGCCGGGTCAGCGCGGTGGGCAGCAACGCCGGCAAGTATCAACCGGGCGACCTGGTGGGCGTCGGCTGCATGGTCGACTCCTGCCGCAGTTGCGAGGCCTGCCGCGCCAACCTGGAGCAGTACTGCCTGGAAGGCCCGACCATGACCTACACCACCCCGGACCGCATCGACGGCAGCTACACCCTGGGCGGCTACTCCGACCGCATCGTGGTCAGCGAGGACTTCGTCGTGCGCATCCCCGACGGCATGGACCTGCCCAGCGCCGCGCCGATCCTCTGCGCCGGCATCACCACCTGGTCGCCGCTGCGTCATCACGGCGTCGGCCCGGGCCACAAGGTCGGCGTCCTCGGCATGGGTGGCCTCGGCCACATGGGCATCAAGCTGGCCAAGGCCCTCGGCGCCGAGGTCACGCTGTTCACCCGCTCGGCGAGCAAGGCCGAGGAAGCGCGGGCCCAGGGCGCGGACCATGTGATCGTGTCCACCGACTCGCAACAGATGGCGGCTGCGGCAGACCGCTTCGACTTCCTGCTGGACACCATCCCGGTGCAGCACGACCTCAATCCTTACCTGCGCACCCTGAAGTTCAACGGCGTGCACATCCTGGTGGGCCTGATCGAGCCCATCGAACCGGCGCTGGATGCCACCGAACTGGTGCTCAAGCGCCGGGTGGTCGCCGGCTCGCTGATCGGCGGCATCGCCGAGACCCAGGAAGTCCTGGATTTCTGTGCCGAACGCGACATCCGCTGCGATATCGAGATGCTCGATATCCGCAATATCAACCAGGCCTATGAGCGGATGATTGCCGGGGATGTGAAGTACCGTTTCGTGATCGACATGGCGACCTTGCAGCGCTAGAGCGGTTTCAGATTGCCTTGTCGCGGCAGTGCAGCAAGGCATCGCGGATCATCGTGCTGACCAGCGCCGGCGACACGCCGAGGGCCTTGGCGATCTCGTTCTGCTTCATGCCGTGGATCCGGCTCATCTCGAACGCGCGGCGGGTCCGCTCGGGCAGGTCGGCCAGGGCCACGGCGATGCGTTCGAGGATCTGCTGGTCGGCGATCAGGGCTTCCGGGGTCCCGCCGGCGAGGGTCGAAGCTTCGTCGCAGTCGCTTTCCTGGCTGATCAGGTTGTCCTCGAACTGGCGGCGCCGGTAGTCGTCGATCGACAGGTTGCGTACCACGCGGTTGAGGTACGACGCCTGGGAATGGATCTGCTCGCTACGCGCTACCGTGTCGACCTTCATGAAGGCGTCGTGGACGATGTCTTCGGCGCGACTGCGGCAGCCGATGATCTTCGCCGCCAGCCCGACCAGGCGCGAGCGCTGGGCGGAGAACACCTCTAGCAAGGGGGAACCACCGCGGGCTGCACCGGTTTTTTGCATGAGGCACCTGATCTGCACGTGAAGGCCGTGGGCACGGCCGCAGAATCTAGTATTGATAAGAACTATTTGCAACAAGTCTCTCGGTTTCGAATTGCCACCCCCAGGAAAAAGCAGATGGAGTAAGCTTGCGCAAATTCCGTCGTGTCCTGCCCGATGCCCAACCCTTCCCTGCCCGAGAAAACGCCGAGCGAAATGGCCGCCGACTGGTGCGTGCGCCTGCATTTCGAGGAATGCAGCGACGCCGATCGGGCCGAATTCCTGCGTTGGTACCATGCCGATCCGGCACATGCCGCCGAGTACGCGAACATGTGCCGGATATGGCAGGTGAGCGAGCAGTTGCCGACACTCTCCACCCGCACGGCCCGGCGCCGGGCCCTGCCGCTGCTGGCGCGGGCTGCGGTGGTGGTACTGGCGCTGGGCGGAGCCTGGAGCGCGGGCTGGGCCTGGGGCGTGCTGCCGGGCGAAGTGCGCTACTTCGCCGCCGAGGGGCAGCGGCGCCAGGTGCAGTTGCCGGACCTCAGCCGGGTCGAACTGAACCAGCGCACCGGCTTGCTCTACCTGGGCTACCGCCAGCAGCGCCAGGTATACCTGCGCGATGGCGAAGCCTTCTTCGACGTCCAGCGCGACCTCGACAAGCCATTCCTGATCAGTGCCGACAACGCCAGCGTGCGCGTCACCGGCACCCACTTCAACGTCTGGACCGCCCCGACGCAGACCACTGTCACCGTGTCCGAAGGCGCGGTGCTGGTGTCCCATGGCGACGGTGGCGAGGGCCGCAACCAGGGCGCCGAGCTCACCGCCGGCCTGCAGGCCGAAATGCGCAATGGCCGGCTGGCGCAACTGCGCCGGGTGGATCCGGCACGGGCCACGGCCTGGCGCAACGGCAAGCTGATGCTGGATGACGTCAGCCTGCGCGAGGCGCTGCCGTTGATCAATCGCTACCTCGATGCGCCCCTGCAACTGGATGGCGACGGTGTCGGCGAGCTGCGTGTGGGTGGAATCTACGACACCACCGAGCTGGACCGACTGGTGTCGGCGTTGCCGCAGATCCTGCCGGTGACGTTGCGTCGGGATGACGGTGTGATCCGCGTTTCGCCGCGCTGACGGTACCCGCCCCTTTCGCTGAACAAATTCCGCCTTCATTCGTCGATCAGGCAAGCCCCCGGACATCCTCTGTCAGCGGGGCAGTCACGCCAACATAAAAGCAGAATCACCAGGAGCATCATGAGCGCCCTTCCCTTCACGCCAACGGCCCAGGGCCTGCGCCGCGCCATTGCCGCCGCAGCTTTCGGTCTCGCCATCGCCCTGCCCGCCCAGGCCGAACCGGTATCGGTCGACATCCCCGCCAAGACCCTGGCGTCGGCCCTGGCCGACCTGGGCACCCAGACCGCGCTGCAGATCATCTACAGCCAGGACACTGTCTCGGGCCTGCGCAGCCACGGCGTCAGCGGCCAGATGGAGCCAGAGCAGGCGCTGCGCCAAATGCTTCAGGGCACCGGCATCGCCTACCAGCTCGACGGCAACCACGTGACCCTGCAGGGCAAGCGCGAAGACGCTGCGATCGCCCTGCCCAGCACCAGCATCGCCGGCCAGGCCTACAGTTCGGTCAGCCCTGACGACGGCTACGTGGCCAAGCGCGCCTCGGCGGGAAGCAAGACCGACACACCGATCATCGAGACGCCCTACTCGGTGTCGGTGGTGACCCGCGAGCAGATCAAGGCCCAGCAACCCAAGACCGTGTCCCAGGCCCTGCGCTACACCCCCGGCATCAACACCGAGCTGGCCGGCCCGCAGTTCGTCACCGACCAGATGACCATACGCGGCTTCCAGCAAGGCACCGGGCGCATGCTGCGCGATGGCACCCGCACCTTCCTGCCCGAGTTCCTCGGCTGGGACGCGCCCGAACCCTACGGGCTGGAACGGGTCGAGGTGCTGCGTGGTGCCAGCTCGGTGCTGTATGGCGCGTCCGACCCCGGCGGCCAGATCAACCTGGTGAGCAAGCGCCCGACCACCGAGCCGCTGCACGAGATCCAGCTGCAGGCGGGCAACCACGACTATCGCCAGGTCGCCTTCGATTTCGGCGACGCCCTCGACGAGGAAGGTCGCTGGAGCTATCGCCTCACCGGCCTGTTCCGCGAAGCCGACGCCCAGGCCGAGCACATCACCAACCGCCGCGAATACCTGGCCCCGGCGATCAGCTTCCGGCCCGATGCGGACACCGAGCTGACCGTGCTGGCCGAGTACCAGAAGCAGACCGGCAACTTCGCCAACCCGCTGCCGGCCCAGGGCACCGTATTCCATGATCCCCGTGGCCGCCTGGATCGCGACACCTACGTCGGCGACAGCGCCCACGACTACATGACCAACGAAAAGACCTCCCTGGGCTATGTGTTCGAACGCCACCTCGACGAGGTCTGGACCCTGCGCCAGAACGTACGCTACAGCGACTACCGCCAGTCCAGCGCGGAAATCGCCCTGTTCGGCCCTGCGGGCGACCAGTACTCACGCTACAGCGACCAACGCAAGGGCGACGGCCGCCTGTTCACCCTGGACACCCAGGTGCAGGCCAACTTCGCCACCGGCGCGGTGGAGCACACCCTGCTGACCGGCGTCGACTACAACAACGGCAAGTTCGACCAGGCCCAGTCCCTCGACTTCATCCTGCAAAGCTTCGATGTCTTCAAACCGGTCTATGGCCAGCCGCTGGACACGGTCCCCGTCAGTGCTGCCGACTACGAGCAGAAGCTGTCGCAGACCGGCCTGTACCTGCAGGACCAGTTGAAGATCGGCCAGTGGGTGTTCCTTCTCGGCGGTCGCTACGACTGGGCCAGCAACCAGAAGGACGACCGTACGCCGCAGACCCAGAAGGACGAGAAGTTCAGCGGCCGCGCCGGCATCGTCTACCTGTTCGACAATGGCCTGGCGCCGTACGCCAGCTATAGCGAATCGTTCCTGCCGGTGATGGGCGTGACCGCCAGCAACGCGCAGTTGCAGCCGGAGGTCGGCAAACAGTACGAAGTCGGCCTGAAGTACGAGCCGCCGGGCGCCAACAGCCTGTACACCCTGGCCGTGTTCGACCTGACCAAGCAGAACGCCACCGAGAACGTCGGCGGCTCCTCGCGCCAGGACGGCGAGGTACGTTCGCAAGGTGTGGAGCTGGAAGCCCGGAGCGAAGTCACCAGCGGCCTCAACCTGATCGGCACCTACACCTGGAACGATGTCGAAGTGACCCGGTCGGACCTCGGCAGGAAAGGCAACACACCGTTCCGGATTCCAGAGCACATGGCTTCGGCCTGGGCCGACTACCGGGTCCAGGGCGGTCCGCTGGAAGGCCTGCGCCTGGGTGGCGGTGCCCGTTATGTCGGCAGTACCTTCGGCGACCTGGACAACAGCTTCAAGGTCGACAGCTATGTCGTGGTCGACGCCTTGGTGGCCTATGAGCTGGGCAAGCTGGATGCGTCACTCGATGGCGTGGAGCTGGCGCTGAACGCGACCAACCTGCTGGACGAGAAGTACGTGGCGGGATGCTACAGCACCATGGGTTGCCAGTATGGGCAGCAGCGAACGCTGTACGGGAGTGTGACGTACAACTGGTGATTCTCTGGGTCGGGAACTCGGCTCTACGTCTATGGGAGCGGCTCTACCGGAACGCCGCGATTGCAATGGTGAATTCACCGACGCAATCGCGGGTGAACCCGCTCCCACAGGGTCCACGTTGCTCTTTAGACCTGTTCTCTGCGCGACAGCGCAGCCTGAAAGGCTGGGCGGACTCCCACAGGCCTCCCTTGGCCACAAGGTCCGCCCCCAATACAAACCGGCTTCGTCACCTGCTAGCATCCGCGCTCCCGACACCTGAGCCATCACCATGCCACGGATTGCCACCCTCTCCCTCCTTGCCGCCCTCGTTGCCCAGCCGGCATTCGCCTGGGAGTCATTCGAGTGCGCGGGAGCCGTCGTCGACTTCAGCATCGACACCAGCCTGCGTTCCACCGAGGGGGCGGACGTGATCCTGCGGGTGGACAACGGATCGCGTTCGACCGTCCTGCGCTACGGCAGCATCGACTACGTGGGCGCCACCTGCGACACCGATAGCGAAAACCGGCCGCGCATCGTCTACCAGGCCATCTGCGCAGGCAGCGGCTGCTTCGACCTGTCGAACTGGGGAGTGATCGATCCGGACAGCCTGCGGGTGCTGCTGGTGCCGGCGGACGACAGCCTGGAGAAAGCGACCGTGCTGCTCGGTCATCGACCGACGCTCGACGGCGAGAAGCTGAGCGTGAGCAAGGAGGCGCATCGGTTGGGGCTGCCGACACCCTAGTGTGGTGTTTCACAAATAACGACCATAACTCGCGGCGCTTTTTGCGCTCATGCTGCGTTGTCGCTCCTCGCCGTAGCTGGGCTACGACTCGTCGCGCCGCCTTGCCTGAGCGCAAAAATCACTCGCGACTTATTGGCCGTATTTGCAAAACACCACACTAGTGATCGAGCGCGCAGTTTCCCGAAACACTGATTTCACTCGCAAGGACCTTGGGTATGACGCCTACCAGCAAACAGCACGCTTTCACCGATGCGGACCGGCACCTGATGAGCCTGGCCCTGGAACAGGGCCGGCGCGCCCTCCCCGATTGCCGACCCAATCCCCCCGTGGGCTGCGTCCTCGTGCGCGATGGGGTCGTTGTCGCCAGCGGCTACACGCAGCCACCCGGCCAGCATCACGCCGAAGCGATGGCGTTGGCGCAACTGCCGGCGGAGCAAGAGGGGCTGACGGCCTACGTGACGCTGGAGCCCTGCTCGTTCGCGGGGCGGACGCCGTCCTGTGCCCTGGCCCTGGTAGCCAACCGCGTAAAGCGCGTGCATGTCGCGCTGATCGATCCTGATCCACGCAATGCCGGGGCCGGCATTGCGCTGCTTCGGCAGGCGGGTATCGAAGTCACGGTAGGCTTGCTTGAGGATCAGGCACGGCGTGACCTGGCACCCTACCTTCATGCATGACGACAGTGCAGCGCTGAACGATCGGCAGCGCTGCGATTGCTCATCGGAGTGAGCGCCCAGGCCCGGGAGCAAGGCTGGGCCACCTTCGATCCACACCCGATACGACCCCCACCATCCTGAACGAGACACGCACCTTGCCGGCCGGCAGGTGTGCATTCCATCGTGCGCGAAACCTACAAGACCGCATCCCGCAGCACTTCATCCACTGCCCATCCTTTGCCGGAAGAACAATCCAGGAGAGCACCGGTCATGAGTGAAACGATCACCGTATCCCCCGCCACCTTGCGCAAAGTGACTGCGGCAGCGGCCGTGGGCAACTTCGTCGAATGGTTCGACTTCGCCGTCTACGGCTTCCTCGCCACCATCATCGCCAGGCAGTTCTTCGCCAGCGACGACCCCAACGCCGCCCTGCTGCAGACCTTCGCCGTATTCGCCGTGGCCTTCGCCCTGCGCCCGCTGGGCGGGATCGTGTTCGGGGCGATGGGCGACCGGCTGGGACGCAAGCGCGTGCTGTCGATCACCGTGCTGATGATGGCCGGCGCCACCACGGTGATCGGCCTGCTGCCGACCTACGCCAGCATCGGCCTGCTGGCACCGGTGCTGCTGACCTTGACCCGCTGCGTCCAGGGCTTCTCCGCCGGCGGCGAGTACGCCGGGGCCTGCGCCTACCTGATGGAGCATGCGCCGAATCACCGTCGCGGCTGGTATGGCAGCTTCCTGCCGGTGTCGACCTTCTCGGCGTTCGCCAGCGCGGCGGTGATCGCCTATCTGCTGGAGGCCAGCCTGGCGCCCGAGGCCATGGCCCAGTGGGGCTGGCGCGTGCCGTTCCTGGTGGCGGCACCGCTGGGTGTGGTCGGCCTGTACCTGCGCTGGCGGATGGAGGAAACGCCGGCGTTCCGCCTGGCCATGGCCGAGCAGAAGGAGCACGCCCATTCACCGCTGCGCGAGACCCTGGCCCAGCAGAAAGGCGTGATGCTGCGCCTGGGCGCGTTCATTTCCCTGACGGCGCTGTCGTTCTACATGTTCACCACCTACTTCGCCACCTACCTGCAGGTGGTCGGCCACCTGAGCCGGGCGCAGGCGCTCATGGTGTCGACCATCGCCCTGCTGTTCGCCGCCGGCGCCTGCCCGGCGGCAGGTGCCTTCGCCGATCGCTTCGGACGCCGGCGGACCATCGGCGTGACCTGCCTGTGGGTGATCCTCATGGTCTTCCCGGCGTACTGGCTGGCCAGCTCCGGCAGCGTGCCGGCCGCGGTGTGCGGGGTCATCCTGCTGGCGGTGGGCGCGGTGATGTCCGGGGTGGTCACCGCCGCCCTGCTCTCCGAAGTATTCCCGACCCGCACCCGCTACACCGCCTCGGCGATGACCTATAACGTCGCTTACACCCTGTTCGGCGGCACCGCGCCGCTGATGGCGACCTGGTTGATCGGCCTCAGCGGCAGCAGCCTGGCGCCGGCGTTCTACCTGGTGGTGATTGCGCTGGTGGCGCTGCTGGGTGGGCTGGCATTGCCGGAGACCTCGCGGATTTCGCTACATGACGAACCGGGCAGCGCCAGCGCCGACCTGCTGCGGGGGACCGGCGACACGGCCTGAAACCTCATTCCGGAATACCGGTCACCTTGTGCAACGCACGCATCGCGCACGGTGGCCGCGCACCTTCCGGATCGACCTGCTCGCACTGCTTCAACAGCGGATAGACATCGGCGAACTTCAGACTGGCCAGTTGCTCCCCGTGTTGCTGCGATACGAAGCAATGCTCGAAGCGGTAGGCGGCATACACCTCGGGACGCAGAGGCGGGAAATCGTAGACCTCATCGACAATCGCCTTGAATACCTCGGGCATCTGCACGTCGGACACGGGCGGCGCATAGGTGAGCAGGTCGCGCTTGGTCACCCCCGCCTCCCGGGCCCGGAGTGCTTGCTTGGCCAGGTCGACGGAGGCCTGCATGCCTTGGGGAACAGGGCAATCGGAGGCGGCCAGTGCCGCTGTCGACGCCAGGGTGCCCAGCAGGGCGAGTAGTGCAACCATCCTTGTCATGAGTTTCCTATTCGGTCTGTGAGAATGCGGCCTTCGACAGGCCAGGCCGGCCCGGGTTCGATACTGGATCGAAATTAGCGCATCCGAGACGGCGTGGAGGATCAACTGGCCATGATCGCCAGCCGTTTCTTCGCCTTGTAGCAGTCGTTGAGATCGAGGGCCTTGCGGTAGTACTCGGCGCGTCGGGCGCGATTGCCATCGCCCTGCAACCGGTAGATCTCGGCCTGGAAGTCACGACTGCTGCCCCACTGCATGCCCAGGCCTGGAGGCGTTTCACGCTTGCATTCGAGCAAGCTGGCAGGCTGCGGGAAGTAGCGCTCGTACCGGGGCATGCTGGTCTCAACGACCTGCAGCGCCAACTTGTACTCGGGTGTGTCGGTGTAGGCCGGGCAGAAGGAGGCGATCTCCAGTGCCGGCGGAGCGAAGCCGCGGCCCAGGCTGCGCTCGAACAGGGAACAGGCTTTTTCCCGTGTCACGTCGTTCGGTTCCAACAGCACGTAGATCAGTCCGAGGCGGTACTGGGCGACAGGGTGATCGAGGGCCGCTGCCTGCTCAAGCAAGGGTATCGCCGGCTTGAGCGTCTCACCGGCTTCAGCGGCGCTATCCAGGGATCGCCGCTTTTCCTCCGCGCTGGTCCCTGGCGTGATCGCCGTCACGGCCTCGAACTTGCTGTTGGCCTTCTGCAGATACGGGACGGCCTGCTGGTAGAAGCTGTCGGCCTGAGGATCGATGTGGAATCCATCGGCGGCGCAGAGCGGTGAAAGCAGGCAACCTGCCAGGGTGTAGCGCCAGCATTGGCTGAACATGGAGGGGCTTCCTTGCGTGACATGCGGTCGTAACGTAACGAAATCTGTCCCTCACCACCAGCCCGGCATGGCAACCTTTCCCTGCCCGGCCCGATGGTCTACCATGCCGCCCGCCGGTTTCCACCTCGGAATTAATAGGGAATCCGTCGCTCGCCAGCACGCGAGCCAAACGGAACTGCCCCCGCAACTGTAGGTGCCGAGCCCGCTCCTGAAACGCCACTGGACAGAGTCCGGGAAGGCTGGAGCCGGGCCATGACGCATCAGTCAGGAGACCTGCCGGCAAACATTCACCAACCGGCGGGGTGTCCGGGATGGCCATCCTTTGCCCTGTCCAGGGTGCTTGTCCCGTGCCTGCGCGGGGCATGCCGATGCCTGTCCGTGCGTCTCTCCCGCGTATTGTTCGACGGGGGTCGACGTCCGCTCATGATCGACTTGAGACACCTGCGCACGCTCCATGCCCTGCGCGAAACCAACAGCCTGCCCGAGGCCGCCGAGCGCCTGCACCTGACCCAGTCGGCGCTGTCGCATCAGTTCCGCGAACTGGAACATCGCCTCGGCTTGCCGGTGTTCGTGCGCAAGTCCCGGCCGGTGCGTTTCACCACCGCCGGCCTCAAGCTGCTGCAACTGGCCGACCAGGTGCTGCCGCTGATCCGCACCACCGAGCGCAACCTGAGCAAGCTGCTGGGCGGCAGCGCCGACCGCCTGCACATCGCGATCGAGTGCCACAGCTGCTACCAGTGGCTGATGCCCTCGCTGGACGAATTCCGCAGCGCCTGGCCGGAGGTGGAACTGGACCTCGCCTCGGGCCTGGCGTTCGCGCCGCTGCCGGCCCTGGAGCGCGGCGACCTCGACCTGGTGGTGACCTCCGACCCGCTGCCCCTGCCCGGCATCACCTACGTGCCGCTGTTCGGCTACGAGGCCATGCTCGCCCTCGACAAGCACCATGCCCTGCGCAGGAAGCCGTGCCTGGAACCGGCCGACCTCGCCGGCCAGACCCTGATCACCTACCCGATCGAGCGCGATCGCCTGGACATCTTCACCCGCTTCCTCGACCCGGCCGACGTCGAGCCGGCCCAGGTACGCACCGCCGAAATGACGGTGATGATGATGCAACTGGTGGCCAGCGGCCGTGGCGTCTGCTGCCTGCCGAACTGGGCATTGCACGAATACACCGCCCGCGGCTACGTGATTGCCAGGCGCCTGGGCCAGGACGGCCTGCAGGCCACGCTGTACGCGGCGGTACGCAGCGACATGCTGGAGGTGCCGTACATGAGTGACTTCCTGCTCACGGCCAAGGACATTTCCTTTGCCACGCTGGAGGGCGTCAATGCCGCTCCAGCATCTCCAGCGCAGCAACCGTGATAATCACGCCAATCCCCAGCAGGCATGCCGTCCCGACACCGTAGAACAGCGTCCGCCACGGCTGCCAGCGGGCGAGGTAGGCCAGCGTGTGAAGGATCCGCGCCAGGGTGAACAGCACGCATGACGCCATGCACCAGGCCGCCGGCACATCGAGGGCGACCGCCAGCGCGCCGAGGGCGAAGAACACCGGGATGTTCTCCAGGTCGTTGGCCCAGACCTTCGAGGCCCGTATCACCTCCGGGTGCTCGGTCGCCATCGCACGCCGCTGGAACACGGCGGCGTCCTCCGGATTGACGAAGGCCTTGAGGCGCAGGCGGAAGTAGCCCTGGTAACAGGACACCGCTAGCATCTTGGCGAACAGGACCACCACGCACAGGGCGTAGACCGCAAGGCTGTCGCTCACGCCCGCTGCCCCTGCGCCACGCCACGAACCGCCAGGTACAGCAGCGGCCCCAGCGAGACGAACAGGGCCGTCAGCAACAGATAAGGCACCAGCGCCCGGGTCGAGCCGCCGCGCTGGCGGTTGTCCCGGACCATCCAGAAACCGGCCAGGCCGGCCATCAGGTACAGGTCGATGACCAGCTGGGCGGTGTCGGGGCTGGAGATCAGCTCCAGGCCGAAGGCCAGCAGCGACTGCTCGGCGGTGGCGATCGTCCAGGCGGTGTAGAAGGTGAGTGGTACCAGTATTGCCAGCGCGATGAGGCGAACCATGGGGGTGTCTCCGGTTAGTGTGTCCCGGCAAAGGTAGTGATAGGCTGGCTCGCCTCTCAATGACCTGGGAGGTCATGGACACCGCACACAAGGACGGACAGAGTCGCCCCATGAACCCGCCACCCTTCCACCACGCCCATCCCGCCTCGACACTCCCCGCCGGCCAGCACCTGCGCCAGCTGCGTCGGCAGGCCGGCCTGAGCCAGCTCGACCTGGCGCTGATGACCGGTATTTCCCAGCGCCACCTGAGCTGCGTGGAGACCGGCCGTGCCAAGCCCGGTCCCGGCACCCTGCATGCCCTGCTCTCGGCCCTCGGCGCGCCGCTGGAGCACGGCAACGAAGTCTTCCTCGCGGCCGGCTATGCGCCCCGCTACGCCATCTCGCCGCTGGATGCGCCGGCACTGGACATGGTGCACAACGCCATCGGCCATATTCTCCAGGCGAACAATCCGGCGCCGGCAATCGTCATCGACCGCAACTGGGACATCACCGCCAGCAACACCAGCGTGGGACTGCTGCTGGCCATGGTCGGCGTGCCGGCGAGCGAGGGCATGAACCTCAACCTGCTGCAGACCCTGATGCACCCGGACGGGCTGGGCAGTCATATCGTCAATGCCCGGGAAGTCCGCGCGGCGGCCTGGCAGCGGGCGTCTCGCGAAGCGGCGGGCAACCCGTACCTGAGCGATCTGCTGCGGGAACTGCCGGCGCCTGAACCCGGGGATGAAAAGGCGGAGGCCACGCCTGTCCTGCTGACCCGGGTGAATACCCCGGGCGGTGAACTGAGGTTCCTGTCCACCTTCACCACGTTCGGCATGCCGCTCGACATCAGCGTGGAATCGATGCGGATCGAGCATCTGATTCCTGCGGACGAGGTGACGTGGCAAAGGATGCGGGCGGCATTCGAGGCGTGGTCCGGGGAGCAGGTACCGGCGTGAGATAAATGCCTGCAGCTCATGGAACACCGCATAACTCATTGACTCAGCAGGGACTTGTGGGAGCGGGTTGACCGGGACGCCGGACCGCCGCGATTACGATAGTGAACTCACCGGAGTCATCGCGGGTAAACCCGCTCCCACAAGGTCTGCGTCGCTCTCTAGACCTGTTCTCTGCGCGACAGCCAGTTAGTCACCATTGAGCACCAGCTTCAGCTCCTTGCGCGCCTGGCTCCGCCACACCACCACGGAAGCGTTGTAGCCCTTGCGGGTCTTCGCGGCGACCGCGGTGAAGTCGTCAGGCGAGGCGATCTCCTGGCCGGACACTTCGAGGATCACGTCCAGCGCCTTGAAACCCGCGCGATCGGCCTGCCCGCCCTTGCTGGTTTCCACCACCCAGGCGCCCTTGGCCGCCGGCAGGCCCACTGCCTTGGCGTAGTCGGGGGTCAGTGTCGCCAGCTGCATGTCCAGCAGCCCCGGGGTCGCCGCCGGTTTCGCGCTGGCGGCGCTACGCGCAGGGACCGTGGAAGGCTTGCGCGGGCCGACCAGCACGGGCACGTCGATAAAGCCGTTGCCTCGCCAGACCTTCAACTGCGCGGTCGCACCCGTGGGCATGTTGCCGACGGCCACCAGATACTCCTCGGCATCCGTCACCGGCGCCCCGTTCACCGCCACTACCACGTCGGCGAACTTCAGCCCCGCCCGCTCGGCGTTGCCACCCGGCAACACTTTCTCCACCGAAACCCCCTGCTCCGGCATGTTCAGCCGTCGCGCCTTGACCGGGTCCATGCCGCTGACGGAGGCACCCGTGCGGCCCACGCCATTGCCATCCCAGGCGGGGCAGTCGCGGTTGTCGAAGATCTTGCGCACGGCCACGCGCTTGTACGCACCCCAGGCCTGGATTTCCGGGGTCGTGGTGTCTTCCATCGCGCGAGCGTAGACCAAGGCCTGGTTGAGGTAGTCACAGGAACGGTTCTGGTAGCGCGCGGGCGTTTCCTGGGCGATCCAGCCCGACAACCCGGTCTGCGGCAAACCCGTCGAGGAAACAGTGCCCCACCCAGGGGAAGGCTTGGCCAGCACCGCGGCAAAGCTCGCCGGGTCACGCTCCACCGGCGCCGGGCTGGAGGCTGCCGGCGTGGCAGATGTCAGCGCCTGCGGGATGGCGCAGCCCTTCTCGCCGATGACCTGCTGCGCCGCTTCCAGCGCCGTCCGCCCGCCCCAGCTCTTCGGATCGCGGGTCACGGACTCGACGCGCTCGGGCCAGAAGGCGGTGATCTTGTCGCAGGTCTCGCCGCGGTACTGGTTGATGAAGACGGTCTTCATTTCCGCCTCGTGCTGGGCCGCGTAATCGGCCTCGCTCGGCCCTGCGGCATCGGCGGCATACATGATCGGGTCGGTGATGATGGAAATCGGGTCCAGTATGCAGCCGCCCAGCAGGGCGAAGGTGGAACCCAGCGCGACCGTGCGTGTGGCAGTAAAGACGGCGTCCATGGAATTGAACGGTTTCATGTTGGCGACCCTCCCCAGGGCAAACTGACATCATGTCTCAGCTCTGGTTGTCCAGCATAGAGGGCGGCAGCGGAATTGCCCTGCGCACTTACCATCACCTCGCAACAGCCTGATCCGGCCATTTTGCAGGCGCCAGAAAATCGATATGGCGTAATGCCTTTAGCTGATTTAGCTTAGCCGCCCATTGACGCCCCTCGAAATCGCGGGGCAATCGGACAGGATCGAAGGGAGCATCGTGGCGATGGGTGGATCACTGGGAATCGCGTTGCGCCTGGGCACGCTGATGATGGCGGGCGGCCTGCTGGGCGGTTGCGTGGCGCAAGCAGCCCATGCGGTGTTCTCGCCCATGATCACCTCCGCCAGCGAAAGCCTGCAGACCCCCGAAAGCGTGGGCATCACCCCCGCGACCTGGCGCGGCAAGAGCTGCGAGGAACTCGCCAGCAGTCATGGCTACATGGCGGACATCCAGCGCAAGACCGCCGCCTCCGGGGATGCCCACATGGCCAAGGTGCACGGCTGGCAGCTCGACGCGATCCAGCAGGTGCGCAACGAGCAAGGATGCCTGAGCGGCAATGCCGTGGTTGCCCAGGCTCAACCGACAACGACAGTCATTGCTCCCTCCGCCCCGGCTGCAACGTCCAGCGCCCGCGACCTCGGCCTGACCCTGCAGCGCCCTGGCCCTGAACTGGTCAAGGCCCTGGGCCTGGCGAACAACGAGGGCGCCTGGGTGGTCGACGTGGCCCCGGGCAGTGCCGCCGCCAACGCCGGTCTCAAGGCGATGGATGTGATCCTCGACGTGTCCGGCCAGGTGGTCGACAGCCCCGACGATTTCCTCGCCATCACCGGGAAACTGCGCGCCGGCTACCAGGCCAGTCTCACGGTCTGGCGCAACCGTGCCAGCCGTGAGGTGGCGCTGGCCATTCCGGACAGGCCGGCTGCGGCGGTCGCGCTCGCCAGCGCACCGGTCAACACGCCACCACCCGTCAGCCCGACGCTGGCCGATGCGCGCTATTGCAACGCGGTGGTCGGCACCCAGCATACCTATGGCTCGACGGTCAGTCCGGTCAAGCAGGTTCCCGGCGCCGCCAACGACATTGCCTCGGCGCTCAGGAGCTATATCGCCAAGGTCCGCCAGACCCAACCCGGCGTCTGGGGCGAGCTCACGCTGAACAGCACCATCTGCCAACCCGGCGCCGTCATCTGCAGCGCCGAAGGCACCGGCCCCGGCGGCAAGAAGCAGAACGCCTTTGCGTTCTGCTTCAAGACCGAGGCGCAGGCCAGGACACAATGGGCCGAAATGCAGAAAGGCGATCCCCAGGCCGTGGTCGTCGACTGGCCTTGACCGGCCTGCCGTACCCGGGGGAGCGGAGCCTTCGTCCTTGCCAGGATTGCTGCTGTCGGGGCCGCGCTGCGGCCCGGGCGATGGTATCGTCGACCCTCCCGCCCCTCCGGACCCCGCCACCATGCACATTGTCATCCCCGACGACTACCAGCACGTGATCCGCAGCCTCGATTGCTTCGCCCGCCTGGCCGGGCACGAGGTGACGGTGCTGCACGACGTCCAGCCCGCCTCGCTGGAGCAACTGGCCGAGCGCTTCGCCGACGCCGAAGCCCTGGTGCTGACCCGCGAACGCACGCGCATCGACGCGGCCCTGCTCGATCGCCTGCCCAGGCTCAGGCTGATCAGCCAGACCGGCAAGGTGTCCGGCCATCTCGACCTGGACGCCTGCAGTGCCCGCGGCATCGTCGTCACCGAAGGCCGCGGCTCGCCGGTCGCCCCGGCCGAGCTGGCCTGGACCCTGATCCTCAACGCCCGCCGCCAGCTGGTGCCGGCCATCGACGCCTTCCGCGAGGGCCGCTGGCAGGTCAACCTGGGGCAGGCCCTCGCCGGACAGACCCTGGGCATCTGGGGCTACGGCAAGATCGGTCAGCGCCTGGCGCGCTACGCCCAGGCCTTCGATCTGCCGGTGCTGGTCTGGGGCAGCGAGGCCAGCCGCGCCGCAGCCACGGCGGACGGCCATCGTGCCGCCGCCTCGCGGGAGGCGTTCTTTGCCGAAGCGGACATTCTCAGCCTCAACCTGCGCCTCTCCGAGCGAACCCGCCATGCCGTCACCTTCGCCGACCTGGCGCGGATGAAGCCCGATGCCCTGCTGGTCAACGTCAGCCGCGCCGAACTGATCGCCCCGGGGGCCCTGCTTCGCGCCCTCGACGCGGGGCGGCCGGGGTTCGCCGCGGTGGACGTGTACGAGCAGGAACCGCTGCTCGACCTGGCCGATCCGCTGCTCCGCCACCCTCGGGCGCTGTGTACCCCACACCTGGGCTACGTCGAGAAGAACGGCTACGAGCTGTATTTCGGCGATGCCTTCGACAACCTGCTGGCGTTTGTCGCCGGGTCGCCGCAGAACGTCGCCAACCCGCAGGCGCTGGCGACGCAGCGACAGGGTTGAAGCCGTTGCTGCCACCAGTGAACCAATGGGCCGCCCTGCCCTCCCATTGAGACACTGGCAAATTGATTCCAGCGTTCCCGCAAAACAGCTTTCACCAAGGTATGGCGACAATGGCAAACAGCAAGTGGCCCCTGGCCCAGGGACGGATGGCCGACCTGATCCGCGAGCATGACTGGGCGACGACCGCGCTCGGCCCCATCGAACACTGGCCGCAGAGCCGCAAGATCGCCATCGAGCTGATGCTTTCGTCCGGCCACGCCATGCAGATCGTCTGGGGGCCGGAGCAGGTCATGCTGTACAACGATGCCTACGCGCCCATGCTCGGCCAGCGCCATCCGCAGGCGCTGGGCGCGCGTTTTTGCGAGGCCTGGCCGGAAATCTGGGACGACATCGCGCCGCTTGTGGATCAGGTCTACGCCGGCGAGACGATCAGGTTCGAGGAGCTGCCCCTGGTCATGACCCGCCGTGGCTTCCCGGAAGATACCTGGTGGAGCTTCTCCTACTCGCCGCTGCGCGACGAGTCCGGTGCGGTGGCCGGGCTGCTCAACGTCACCCTGGAAGCCACCGGACGGGTGCGGGCCGAGCGCGCCGAGCGTGAGCGCGACGAGGCCCATGCCCGCCTGCAGCACAACGAGGCGCGCTTGCAGGCCCTGGTCGCCGCCAGCTCGGACGTGGTCTACAGCATGAGTCCCGACTGGAAGGAAATGCGCCAGCTCACCGGGCGTGGCTTCGTCGCCGATACCCGGGTGCCGAGCATCCGCTGGCTCGACGACTACCTGCTGGCGGAAGACCGCGCCTGGGTGCTCGCCGCCATCGACAAGGCCATCGCCGCGCGCAAGGTGTTCGAGCTGGAACACCGCGTGCGCCGCGCCGACGGCAGTATCGGCTGGACCTTTTCCCGGGCGGTGCCGGTGTTCGGCGCCGACGGCGAGATCAGCGAATGGTTCGGCATGGCCGCGGACATCACCGAGCAGCGCGAAAGCGCACGACGCCAGGCCTTCCTGCTCAAGCTCTCCGACACCCTGCGCCCGCTGGACGATCCCCGCGCGCTGAAACAGGCGGCGGCGCACCTGCTCGGCGAGTACCTCGGGGTCAACCGGGTGTTCTACGCCGAGGTCGACGACGCCCGGGTGAGCATCCCCGGCAACTACGAAAACGATATCGTGCCGCTGACCCCGGGCTGGTACGAAAGCTCCGTGTACGGCGACTGGATGATGGACACCTATCGCCGCGGCGAGGTGTTGAACTTCAGCGACTCGCAGCACGACCCGCGCTGCAGCCCGGCCGAACGTGCCGCGCTGGCGGAGCTGCAGGTGATCGCCGCACTGGGCGTCGGCCTGATGAAGGGTGGTTGCCTGAGGTCGATCCTGGTCATGCAGAGCGCCGTCCCGCGACTGTGGACGGCGGAAGAAACCACGCTGCTCAACGATGTCGCCGAACGCACCTGGGTGGCCATCGAGCGCGCCCGGGCCGGCCAGGAGCTGGAAGCCCGGGTCGGTGAGCGCACCGCCGAACTGCAGGACGCCCTGGACCACCTGAACCGCGAGACCGCCGAGCGCCAGCTGGCCGAGGAACGCCTGCGCCAGAGCGAAAAACTCAAGGCCGTCGGCCAATTGACCGGCGGCATCGCCCACGACTTCAACAACATGCTCCAGGGCCTGATGAGCGCCCTAGGCCTGGTCCGCACCCGGGTGACCCAGGGCCGGGGCCCGGAAGCCATCGACTACCTCGACGCAGCGCTGAAGGCCGCCAACCGCGCCGGGGCCCTGACCCAGCGCCTGCTGGCGTTCTCGCGCCTGCAGACCCTGGCGCCGCGGCCGGTGAGCATGGACCAGATCGCCCGGGGCATGGAAGACATGATCCGCAGCACGGTGGGCCCGGCGGTGCAGGTCGAGCTGGAGCTGGCGGAGGGTCGCTGGCAGGTGCTGTGCGACCCGGGGCAGATGGAAAGCGCCCTGCTCAACCTGTGCATCAATGCGCGCGATGCCATGCCCGATGGCGGCTGGCTGACCATCAGCACCGAGGAACGCCTGCTGCAACGTGACGACCTGGCGGACTTCGACGACCTGCAGCCTGGCCGCTACGCCGTCGTGGCGGTGAGCGACACCGGCACCGGCATGCGCCCGGACGTCCTCGCCCGCGCCTTCGAGCCGTTCTTCACCACCAAGCCGGCGGGCCAGGGCACGGGGCTGGGGCTTAGCCAGATCTATGGCTTCATGCGCCAGTCGGGCGGGCTGGTGCAGATCGATACCCAGGTCGACAAAGGCACCACCGTACGGCTCTGCCTGCCGCTGCTGGAGGCCGCCGACCTGCAACCCCAGGCCCCCGTCAGCAACGGCAAGACACTATTGCTGGTGGAGGATGAACACGAGGTACGCGCCCTGCTCGCCGACCAGTTGCGCGACCTGGGCTATCGGGTGCTGGAAGCGGATACCGCGGCGGCGGCGCAGCGCATCCTCAACACGGGTGCCCATGTCGACCTGATGGTCACCGACTTCGGCTTGCGCGGTGGCGTCACCGGCCGGCAGTTGGCCGATGCGGTGCGTGAAAAGGCCCCGGGGTTGCCGGTGATCTTCATCACCGGCTTCGCCGGGGCCGAGCCGTTGCTGGGCGAGGATGTACTGCGCAAGCCGTTCGAGACGGCGGCGCTGGCGAGCCTGATCGAGGTTCGGCTGGCGGCGGCGTCCTGAAGCGACGGACGCCATAGCTGAATACCGGAGCCGACAAGGCACAAGGCGGACCTTGTGGGAGCGGGTTCACCCGCGATTGCGTCGGTGATGCCACCAAGCGAAAGCCGGGGTCACCCCCCCCCCCCGGGGACCCGTGCCCAACCCGAGCCTGCGACACGCC
>NZ_JAZDQN010000040.1:0-58604 GCF_036324125.1 Pseudomonas ulcerans
CCTAGTGTGGGGGGGGTTCCCCCCGCGATTGATGGGGTTAATACCAACCTCCAAGCGCGGGTGAACCCGCTCCCACAGGGCTCATCGCAAGCCTGTGAGTCAGTGGCTGCTGCGCAGCATCTCCTTCGGCACGTACTTGCCGATCTCGTACTTGCCGATCGCCGCCCGGTGCACTTCGTCCGGGCCGTCCGCCAGGCGCAGGGTGCGCTGCATCGCGTACATGTAGGCCAGCGGGAAGTCGCCGGACACCCCGGCACCACCGTGGATCTGGATGGCCCGGTCGATCACCTTCAGCGCCACGTTCGGCGCCACCACCTTGATCTGCGCGATCTCGCTGCGGGCCACCTTGTTGCCCACGGTGTCCATCATGTACGCCGCCTTCAGGGTCAGCAGGCGGGCCATGTCGATCTCCATCCGCGAGTCGGCGATCTTGTCGACGTTGCCCCCCAGCCGCGCCAGCGGACGGCCGAAGGCGGTGCGTTCCACCGAGCGCTTGCACATCAGTTCCAGGGCCCGCTCGGCCATGCCGATGGAGCGCATGCAGTGATGGATGCGGCCCGGGCCAAGACGCCCCTGGGCGATCTCGAAGCCGCGCCCTTCGCCCAGCAGCACGTTCTCGTAGGGCACCCGCACGTTCTCGAACAGCACCTCGGCGTGACCATGAGGCGCGTCGTCATAACCGAACACCGGCAGCGGCCGGACGATCTTCACCCCCGGCGCATCGGTGGGCACGAGGATCATCGAGTGCTGCTGGTGGCGCGGGTTGTCCGGGTTGCTCAGGCCCATGAAGATCATCACCTTGCAGCGCGGGTCGCAGGCGCCGGAGGTCCACCACTTGCGGCCGTTGATCACCCATTCGTCACCGTCGCGCACGGCACGGGCGGCCATGTTGGTGGCATCCGACGAAGCCACGTCCGGCTCGGTCATGGCGAAGGCTGAACGGATATCGCCGCGCAGCAGCGGCTCCAGCCACTGGCGCTTCTGCTCCTCGCTGCCGTAGCGCACCAGCACTTCCATGTTGCCGGTGTCCGGCGCCGAGCAGTTGAACGGCTCGGGGCCCAGCAGCGAGCGGCCCATGATTTCCGCCAGCGGCGCGTATTCCAGGTTGGTCAGGCCGGCGCCCAGCTCCGACTCGGGCAGGAACAGGTTCCACAGGCCCTCGGCCTTGGCCTTGTTCTTCAGTTCTTCCATGATCGCCGTTGGCTGCCAGCGATCGCCCTCGGCAACCTGTTGCTCGAACACCGGCTCGGCGGGATAGACATAGGCGTCCATGAACGCGGTGACACGTTCGCGCAGGGCCTGGACCTTGGGTGAGTAGGCGAAATCCATGAGCAGTACCTTCTTCGTGAAAGGGATCTGGCATGGATGCTAGATCACCGATCAAAATCCACCTAGTCTATTTTCGGCGTGTATAAACATTCATAACCGATATATGATCGGCCGATAACACCAACAAGAGCGGTGCCCATGAACCTGAACAAGGTCGACCTGAATCTGTTCATCGTCTTCGACGCGATCTACACCGAAGCCAACCTGACCCGCGCCGGGCAGATCGTCGGCATTACCCAGCCGGCGGTGTCCAACGCGCTGGCACGGTTGCGCGAGACCTTCAACGACCCGCTGTTCGTGCGCACCGCCCAGGGCATGGTGCCGACGCCCATGGCGCAGAACATCATCGGCCCGGTGCGCAACGCGCTGTCGCTGCTGCGGGTGTCGGTGCAGGAAAGCCGCATCTTCAACCCCTTGCAGGCCAACAAGACCTTCCGCATCAGCATGACCGACCTCACCGAGGCGGTGGTTTTGCCGCCGCTGTTCCAGCGCCTGCGCCGCCTGGCGCCGGCGGTGGTGATCGAGAGCTTCCTGTGCAAGCGCCGCGAGACCACCAAGGAACTGGCCGCCGGGCGCCTGGACTTCGCCGTCGATGCGCCGCTCAACACCGACCCGCAGGTGCGCCACGTCAAGCTGATGCAGGACCAGTACGTCTGCGCCATGCGCCAGGGCCACCCGATGGCCAAGGACAGGATCAGCCTCGACGAGTACATGAGCCTGACCCATATCCATATCTCCAGCCGCCGCAACGGCCTGGGCTATGTCGACCTGGCACTGGGCAAGATGGGCCTGCAGCGGCGTATCGCCCTGCGCTCGCAGCATTACCTGATGGCCTCGCAGGTGCTGCAGCAGACCGACATGGTGATGACCGTGCCGGAGCGCTTCGCCCGTCGGCACCAGCTCAACTACGCGAGCCTGCCGGTGAACGACGTGCCGCCGCTGGAAACCCACCTGTACTGGCACGAAAGCACCGACCAGGACCCGGCCAACCGCTGGATGCGCGAGCAGATCATCGAGTTGTGCCAGACAGTGGTGGCTCAGGACGAGCGGGAGGCGAAGCAGTAGGCGGGAGCCGGTCTGCGGCAGGGAGTGCGTGGTTCCCTGCCCCGGACCGGCTTGTTGCTCGGGGTGTTCTTGAGGGCCCTATCGCTGCGGTGCGGCGATCCGACAAGCCGGCTCCCACAGGGATCGTTGTAGTAAGCGGGCCCACCGATTGACTCCAGACCTTGGGGGGACTGGCTTGTCGGACCGCCACACCGCAGCGATAAGGCCCTCAAGAACTGCACAGAATCAGAAGGTCATTTCCTTCACATCATCAGCCACGATCAACTTGCCCGCGGTCTTCTCGATGATCTCCTCGACGCTCACCCCCGGCGCGGTCTCCTTGAGGATGAAGGCGCCGTTCTCGATTTCCAGGTAGGCCAGGTCGGTCAGCACCTTGCGGATGCAGCCGGCGCCGGTCAGCGGCAGGCTGCAGCGCGGCAGCAGCTTGGACTCGCCGTCCTTGGAGGCATGGGTCATGGTGACGATGATGTTCTCCGCCCCCGCCACCAGGTCCATCGCCCCGCCCATGCCCTTGACCAGCTTGCCGGGGATCATCCACGAGGCGATGTTGCCTTCCACGTCCACTTCGAACGCACCGAGCACGGTCAGGTCGACATGGCCGCCGCGGATCATCGCGAAGGATTCGGCGGAGTTGAAGATCGACGCGCCGCGGCGGGCGGTCACGGTCTGCTTGCCGGCGTTGATCATGTCGGCGTCGAGCTGGCCTTCGGTGGGGAATTCGCCCATGCCGAGCAGGCCGTTTTCCGATTGCAGCATCACGTCCATATCCGCCGGGACGTAGTTGGCCACCAGGGTCGGGATGCCGATGCCCAGGTTGACGTAGTAGCCGTCCTTGAGTTCGCGGGCGACGCGCTGGGCCATTTGTTCGCGGGTAAGTGCCATGGTCAGGATCTCTTCGTTGTTCTTGTGCGGGGACGGGTCAGGCTTTGACGGTGCGCTTTTCGATGCGCTTCTCGAAGGTGCCGACGATGACCCGGTCGACATAGATGCCCGGGGTGTGGATCTCGCTCGGTAGCAGCACGCCCGGCTCGACGATTTCCTCGACCTCGACCACGGTGATCTTGCCGGCGGTGGCAGCCAGCGGGTTGAAGTTCTGCGCGGTGTTGCGGTACACCACGTTGCCGTAGTGGTCGGCCTTCCAGCCCTTGACGATGGCGAAGTCGCCGGTGATGGCTTCTTCGAGAATGTAGTGGCGGCCATTGAACTCGCGCACTTCCTTGCCTTCGGCGACCGGGGTGCCGTAGCCGGTGGCGGTGTAGAAGGCCGGGATCCCGGCACCGCCGGCGCGCATCTTCTCGGCCAGGGTACCTTGCGGGGTCAGTTCCACTTCCAGCTCGCCGCTGAGCAACTGACGTTCGAACTCGGCATTCTCGCCGACGTAGGAAGCGACCATCTTGCGGATCTGGCGGTCTTCGAGCAGCACGCCCAGGCCGAAACCGTCGACACCGCAGTTGTTCGAGACCACGGTCAGGCCGCTGACGCCGCGGCGCTTGATCTCGGCGATAAGGTTCTCGGGGATGCCACACAGGCCGAAACCGCCGGCCAGTACCGTCATGTTGTCGGTCAGGCCTTCGAGGGCCTGTTCGTAGGTTGCAACGCGCTTGTCCAGTCCGGCCATGTGATCCGCCTTGTTGTCGTTGTAAGAACCCGACAGGCTGTCGGGAAGCGTCTGACGCGCATCTTCACCCGCGCCGACTGATTTGTTAATTTTGTTTTTCTCATCGATTGATTTGGATTTCAAAACAATTACATGAACCTCAAGCAACTGCGGGCCTTCGTCGCCGTCGCCACCTACCAGAGCTTCGCCCAGGCCGGCGAGCACCTGCACCTGTCGCAGCCGGCGCTGAGCCTGACCATCAAGAGCCTTGAAGAACAGCTCGGCGGCGCCCTGCTCAGCCGCACCACCCGCAGCGTCAGCCTGACCCCGGAAGGCGAAGTGCTGCTGCCCCTGGCCCGGCAACTGCTGGCGGACTGGGAAAACACCGAGGAACTGCTGCGCCAGCGTTTCACCCTGCAACTGGGCCGGGTGTCCATCGCCGCCATGCCGGCCTTCGCCGGCAACCTGCTGCCGCCGGTGCTCAAGCTGTTTCGCCAGCGCTATCCGCGGGTGAACGTGACGGTGCACGACGTGATCAATGAACAGGTGCTGGAACTGGTGCGTCACCGCCGGGTCGAGCTGGGTATCGGTTTCGAGCCGGAGGCCGGCGACCCGCTGGTGTTCAAGCCCTTGTACCTGGATCGTTTCGTCGCCGTGGTACCTAAGGACTCGCCGCTGGCCGGACAGGCGCAGGTCAGCTGGAAGGACCTGCTGCGCGAGGACTTCATCGCCCTGCAACGACCGTCGGCGGTGCGCCTGCTGCTGGAGCGGCACGTGGCGGCGGACCACGGCAAGCTGGCGGTGGCCTTCGAAAGCCATCAGTTGTCTACCATTGGCCGGATGGTTGCCAACGGGCTGGGGGTGAGTGCGGTGCCGGCGTTGTGCATCGGGCAGATGCGCGAACTGGGGGCGCAGTGCGTGGCGCTGGTGGAGCCGGTGGTGGAACGCCGGATCGGCGTGACGATGCTGGCCGATCACAAGCTGTCGGCAGCGGCCCAGGCGGTTCTGGATGTGTTGGTGAAAGAAGTGACGGCCCCGGCATTGGGCTGAAGTTACTCCCACAGGTACGGCGAAAATTCAGGAGGAATTCCACAGATGAGAACGACAACACTGGGCAACCACCAGGTTCCCGTCATCGGCCAGGGCACCTGGTACATGGGCGAGGACCCGGGCCTGCGCCGCCGCGAGGTCGCCGCCCTGCAGCAGGGCATCGACCTCGGCCTGACCCTGGTCGACACCGCGGAAATGTACGCCGAAGGCGGCGCCGAGGAAGTGGTCGGCGAAGCCCTCGCCGGCCGTCGCGACCAGGTGTTCCTGGTCAGCAAGGTCTACCCGCACAACGCCAGCCGCAAAGGCGCCATTGCCGCCTGCGAGCGCAGCCTGGCCCGCCTCGCCACCGAGCATATCGACCTGTACCTGCTGCACTGGCGTGGCCAGTACCCGCTGGAAGAAACCGTCGAAGCCTTCGAACGCCTGCGCGAGGCCGGCAAGATCGGCCGCTGGGGCGTGTCCAACTTCGACACCGACGACATGCGCGAGCTGGACAACCCGGCCTGCGCCAGCAACCAGGTGCTGTACAACCCGGAACAGCGCGGTATCGAGTTCGACCTGCTGCCCTGGTGCCGCGACAACGGTGTCCCGGTCATGGCCTACTGCCCGCTGGCCCAGGCCGGGCGCCTGCTGCGCAATCCGGTCCTGGCGCGGATCGCCGAGCGCCACGGCGTCACCCCGGCCCAGGTCAGCCTGGCCTGGGTCACCCGCGAAGACGGGGTGATCGCCATTCCCAAGGCGATGGAACCGCGCCACGTCCAGCTCAATGCTGCAGCGGGTCAGCTGAAGCTGACCGGCGAAGACCTGCGCGAGCTGGACCAGGCCTTCCCCGCCCCGACCCGCAAGCAGCGCCTGGCGATGGTCTGATCCTCAATGAAAGTCCCGGCTGCGCACATCCAGCCCGCTCAATAGCGGGCTGAGATCTTCCAGGCGACGGGCGATCAGGTGACGCACGCCGTCGGCGAATTCCAGCTTGCCCCGCACCTGCATCAGCTTCGACCCCACCAGCACCCGTCGCTGGCGCTCGGCCAAGTCGCGCCAGACCACCACGTTGAGCATGCCGAACTCGTCCTCCAGGGTGACGAAGGTCACGCCGCTGGCGGTTTGCGGTCGCTGCCGGCCGACCACCAGCCCGGCCACGCTGATGCTGTCACCGTGCTCGACATCGTCCAGTGCCCGCGAACTGCGACAACCCAGTCCGGTGAGACGCCGACGCAACAGGCTCAGCGGATGGGGGCCGAGGGTGGTGCCGACGCTGTCGTAGTCGGCGAACAGGTCTTCGCCAACGCTGGGCGCCGGCAATTGCACCGGCACTTCCGGGCTCGGTTCGACGGCCGCGAACAGCGGCAGTTGCGCCTGCACCGCCGCCACCTCCCAGCGCGCCTGGTAGCGATGCCCGGCCATCGCCGCCAGGGCACCGGCGTCGGCCAGCAGGTCGCGGGCGCGGGCGTCCAGTTCGGCACGCAGGCACAGGTCGCCGACATCGCGAAATGCCCTGAGCTCGCGGACCCGCGCCAGGCGCTCGGCATCCTCCTCACGGAAGCCGCGAATCTGCCGCAAGCCGATCCGCAAGGCCAGCGCCCCACCCTCGCCCGGCTCCAGGGTGCAGTCCCAATGGCTGTGATGGACGTCCACCGGACGGATCTCGATACGGTGGCGCCGCGCATCCTGGAGGATCTGGTCCGGGCTGTAGAAGCCCATGGGCCAGCTGTTGATCAAGGCACAGGCGAAGATCGCCGGCTCATGGCACTTGAGCCAGCAACTGGCGTAGGTCAGCAGGGCGAAGCTGGCGGCGTGGGATTCGGGGAAGCCGTAGCTGCCGAAGCCCTTGATCTGTTCGAAGATGCGGTTGGCGAACTCATCGGTGTAGCCATTCCTGCGCATGCCTTCCAGCAGCCGTTCACGATGAGGGTCCAGTCCGCCATGGCGCTTCCAGGCGGCCATGGAGCGGCGCAGTTCGTCGGCTTCCCCGGGGGTGAAGTCGGCCGCGACGATGGCCAGGGACATGACCTGCTCCTGGAACAGGGGCACGCCCAGGGTGCGGCCGAAGACATCACGCAGCTTCTCCGAGGGATAGACCTCCGGCTCTTCCTTGTTCCGCCGCCGCAGATACGGATGGACCATGTCCCCTTGAATCGGCCCCGGCCGCACGATCGCCACCTGGATCACCAGGTCGTAGAACTTCTGCGGCCGGAGCCGCGGCAACATCGCCATCTGCGCCCGTGACTCGATCTGGAACACGCCGATGGTGTCGGCACGGCTGATCATGTCGTAGGTCGGCCGGTCATCGGCGGGGATCCCGGCGATGCTCAGGCGCCGCCCGCGATGCAGCTGGTAGAGATCGAAACAGCGGCGCAGGCAACTGAGCATGCCCAACGCCAGTACATCCACCTTGAGCAGGCCGACGGCATCGAGGTCGTCCTTGTCCCACTGGATCACCGTGCGGTCTTGCATGGCGGCGTTTTCCACCGGCACCAGGGTGTCCAGCGGCTGTTCGCTTATGACGAAGCCGCCGGGGTGCTGCGACAGGTGTCGGGGGAAACCCATCAGGTCGCCGGTCAGGGTCAGGACCCGGTGCAGCAGCGGGCTGGCCGGGTCGAAACCGGCCTCGACAAGGCGCTCCGCCGAGGGCACGCGGTCGCTCCAGCGCCCGCAGCAGTCGGACAAGGCACCCAGCTGGTCCGGCGGCAGGCCCAGCACCCGGCCGATATCCCGCACCGCGCCGGAGGCATGGTAGGTGCTGACCACGGCGGTCAGCGCCGCGCGATGGCGGCCGTAGCGATTGAACACGTACTGCAGGACTTCCTCGCGCCGGTCGTGCTCGAAGTCCACGTCGATATCCGGCGGCTCGTTGCGCTCGCGGGACAGGAAGCGCTCGAACAGCAGGCTGCTGTGGCTCGGGTCCAGCTCGGTGATGCCGAGGACGAAGCACACCACCGAGTTGGCCGCCGAACCGCGGCCCTGGCAGAGGATGCCCTGCTCGCGGGCGAAGCGGACGATGTCGTGGACGGTGAGGAAATAGGATTCGTAGCCGAGCTCGGCGATCAGGCCCAACTCGTGCTCCAGGGCCTTGCGGTTGTCCTCGCTGATGCCGGCGGGCCAGCGCTCGGGAATCCGCCGCTGGCACAGCTCCCGCAGCCAGCTCGCCGGGCTGTGGCCAGGCGGCACGACTTCGTGGGGATAGTGATATTCGAGGTCACGCTTGAGATCGAAGCGGCAACGCGCGGCGATGCGCGTGCTTTCCTCCAGCAAGGCCGGCGGGTACAGCGCCGCCAGTTGCGCCACGACGCGCAGGTGGCGCTCGCCATTGGCGAACAGGCGATGCCCCGCCTCGGCGACGGTGGTGTGATGGCGGATGGCAGTCATGCAGTCCTGCAGGGCACGCCGTCCACGGCTGTGCATATGCACGTCGCCGCAGGCCACCGGCGCGATGTCCAGCCCCCGGGCCAGGGCCAGCAGGTCGTGCAGGCGCTGGCGGTCGTCATGGCCGTGGTGCAGGTGCACCGCCAACCACAGGCGTTCGCCAAAGATTTCCCGCAGCCAGCGCCCCGGCGCGGGATCGTCCGCGCGGTCCGGCACCCACAGCGCCAGCAGACCGTCCATGGGCTGTTCGAAGTCCTCGCGCAACACCTGGTAACTGCCCTTCTCTGCCCGGCGCCGGGCGCGGGTGATCAGTGCACAGAGGTGCTGGTAGCCGCCGAGGTCCTGCACCAGCAGCACCAGTTTCGGGCCTTGCTCCACGCGCATTTCGCTGCCGACGATCAATGGGATTCCGGTCTTCAGCGAGGCCTGCCAGGCCCGGACGATACCGGCCAGGGTGCACTCGTCGGTGATCGCCAGGGCCTGGTAGCCCTGGTCCTTGGCCCGGGCGAACAGCTCCAGGGCACTGGAGGCGCCGCGCTGGAAACTGAAGTTGGACAGGCAATGCAGCTCGGCATAGCCGCTCATGCGAACCAGCCCTGCAGCCACAAGGGGCTGTCGCGCGGCTCACCGAGCTGGCGATAGGCCCAGCCGCGCTGGCCGGCCTCGGTCTCGACCAGGTAGTAGTCGCGACGCACGTCGCCGCCGTCCCACCAGCCGGACTCGATGCGCTCCGGCCCGGCCAGCAGGCGCAGCCCGGTCAACGGCAGCGCCCGGGGCTCCGTCAGCAACCAGCCGGGGCGCGGCGCCAGGCAGGTCCCGGCATCCGCCACGGGCAGGCCGCTGCCGCGCCAGGCGCATTCGGGACGGTGGTCGGCGACCACGCCCACACCGCGCACGGCTTCATCGCCGAGGCGCGCGCGCAGGCGTTCGCGCAGTTGCTCCCAGTTCTGTTGTTGCTGGGCCCGCGCCGAGAACAGCTCGCCGGCCTGGGGCACGAAGGCCGGCAGTTCCTCGGCGACCAGCCGCAGGTTGCGCACCGGGGCGCGCAGGGTCAGCTGTTCGAGGCGTCCGCGCGCCAGTTCCAGCAGGCGCCCGGCCTCGCGTTCGGCCGCCAGCAAGCCCACCTGCAGCAGGGTGTCGGCGCCTTCGGCGTGTTCGAGGAACAGGCTGAAGCGCTGTACCCCGGCATCGCGCCCGGCAAGAAAGGCCGCCAGGTCCTCGATCATCCGCCGCATCGGGAACAGCAGGGCCTGGCTGGATTCCACGTCGAAGTTCAGTTCCAGTCGCGCCTCGAAGCGGTCCGGCGGCAGGTAGCAGTCCAGGGCCATGGCGCGCAGGCCGAGCAGACGGTCCAGATGCAACTGCACCTCGGCGGCGAAACGCCGGGCCAGGGTGTGCCGCGGCAGTTCAAGCACCTGGTCGAGCTGGCGCAGGCCCATGCGGGTGAAGGCCGTGGCGGCGTCCACGGGCAGGCCGAGGCGGTCGATGGGCATGGCGGCCAGGGCGCGGCGCGTCGCTTCGGGATCGCTGGCGGCCAGTCCGTCATGGGCGTTGGCCAGCATCCGCGCCGCCACCGGGTTGCTGGCCAGGACGATGCGATGGCGGAAACCCAGGGCACGCAGTTCCTCGCGCAGAAGCGCTTCGAAACGCGGCCAGGGACCGAACAGGCCAAGGCTGGATTCCACCTCGAGCAACAGGGCTCGCGGGTAATGCAGGCTGACCTGGGAACTGAAGCGATAGGCCCAGGCGGCGAGCAATTGCTGCTGACGCTCGGTGGCGGCAGGATCGTGCTCGACCGTGGCGAAGCCCTGGGCCAGGGCCTGGGCGCTGGTCAGGCTCAGGCCGGCCCGCAGGCCGAGGGCGCGTGCCGCCGGGTTGACCGCCTGCAGCACCCGGCGATTGGCCGGACCGCTGAGCAGCACCAGCGGCTGGTCGGCGTCGTCACGCCCGCGCAGGACGCTGTCGAGCGCCAGTTGCGGCAACAGGATGCAGGCCCAGAGCATGGCAATTCACCCCGCGAGCCCGGAAACGGCGACAGGCCGGTTCGGCGCCAGGCCCCCACGACACTTGAGCACCCGCCACTGCGCCGGGCGGGTGTCGATGGCGATGCGCAGGGCGGCCGGCGACGGATTGAGCGCGGCCGCCTGGTCGCGGCAGGCGAAGGCCAGCGCCTGGCCGGTTTCCGCAGCCACCTGCAGGCGGCGCAGCGCGCGATCGTCGGCCCGATGCGGCCAGCACAGTACGGCGGCGCAACTGCCGGAACGCAGGCATTGCTCGGCCGCCCAGAGGCTCTGGCCGGCATCGGCCTCGACCACCGTCAGCCAGCGCAGGTCGACCCCGGCCGCCTGCCAGGCGGGCGGGTATGGAATGAAGGGCGGGGCTACCAGCACCACCCTTTGCCCTGCCCTGCTCAAGCGCGCCAGGCTCGGCCAGAGCAATTGCAGTTCACCGCCGCCCTCGCCGGACAGGAGCAGTTCGCTGAGCGCTGCCGGCGGCCAGCCACCGCCCGGCAACACGGCGTCCAGCGCGGCATGCCCGGTGGGTTGCAGGCCATGGTTCTCCACCAGCGGCCGGCCCTTCCAGACCCGCCGGGTGTCGAGCAGCCCGTCGAGGCTGACCACCGCGCCCATCAGTCACGCCTCACCAGGCCGCAGAACACCCCTTCGATGACGAAGTCGCGGTCCGGACCGACGATGATCGGCGCATAGGCCGGGTTGCGGGGCAGCAGGCGGTAGTGGCCGACGCCACGCTCGAAGCGCTTGATGGTCACCTCGCCATCGAGGCGGGCGACGATGATCTGCCCGTCGCGGGCCTCGCCCTGCTGGCGAATGCCGACCAGGTCGCCGTCGAGGATGCCGTCGTCGATCATCGAGTCGCCGCGGACCTTGAGCAGGTAGCTGGGGGTACGGCTGAACAGGTGGGCATCGAGCATGAGTTGCTCGTGGATATCGACGTCCGGACCGATCGGCCGGCCCGCGGCGACCTGGCCGAGTACCGGGATCTCCAGCACCTCGGGCCGGCGCAACGGCCCGGCCAGGCGGATGCTCCGCGCCTGGTTCGGCGTGACCTCGATGAAACCGGCCTCGCAAAGGGCCTGGATATGCTTGCGCGCCACACTGCGCGAGGCGAAGCCGAAGGCCTGGGCGATATCGGCGAGGCTTGGCGGGCGGCCTTCACCGGTGATGCGATCACGGATGAAGGTGAGGATGGCGCTGCGTTTGGGAGAGAGTCTGGTCATGGAGCACATTTGTACTCTTTTCGTATCCCGCTGACCAGTCCCGCTGATCGACAGGTATGATAGCCAGCTACCGATCCAAGGAAGACAACCATGCTCGACGCCCTGCTCTTCGACCTCGACGGCACCCTCGCCGATACCGACAAGCTCCACCTGCTGGCCATGCAACAGTTGCTGCACGAGGATGGCCGCAGCCTGAGCGAGGCCGAGTTCGACGCGCACATCAGCGGCCGGGCCAATGCCGACCTGTGCCGCTACCTGTTCCCGGACCGTCCGCTGAGCGAGCACCTGGACTTTGCCGATCGCAAGGAAGCGCGGTTCCGCGCACTGTCGCCGACCTTGCAGCCGACGCCCGGGCTGCTGCGCCTGCTGGAGCATGCCGAAGCCAACGTCATCGGCATGGCGGTGGTGACCAATGCACCCCGGGCCAATGCCGTGCACATGCTGGCGGCGCTGGGGCTGCGAGGCCGCTTCGAGCATGTGCTGGTGGCCGAAGAGCTGGAGAAGGCCAAGCCGGATCCGCTGCCCTACCTGACCGGTTTGCAGCGCCTCGCGGCACAGGCCGGCAATGCCCTGGCCTTCGAAGACTCGGTGCCGGGAGTGAAGGCGGCCAGTGGCGCCGGGATCTTTACCGTGGGGTTGACCACCAGCCAGTCGGCACAGGCCTTGTTGGCAGCGGGGGCACGCCTGGCAGTGGCGGACTTCGATGATCCGCGGCTGTGGGAGGTGGTTGCGCGAATGAGCGGACGCTAGTTTTCGCCTCACCCATCAATCACCTTGACGTAAACGTCAACCTGGCTTTAGGTTAGCCCTCATTGACGCCACGAGCCCCTTCCATGAGCACCCAGACCTACAGCATCTCCGACCTCTCCCGCGAGTTGGACATCACCACCCGGGCCATCCGCTTCTATGAGGAACAAGGCCTGCTCAGCCCCGAGCGCCGTGGTCTGGAACGCATCTATTCGGCCCGCGACAAGGTCAGCCTGAAGCTGATCCTGCGGGGCAAGCGCATCGGCTTCTCCCTCGCCGAATGCCGCGAGCTGATCGAGCTGTACGACCCGTCTGGCGGTAACACCAAGCAGCTCAACAGCATGCTGGCGAAGATCGCCGAGCGCCGTGCCCAGCTGGAACAGCAACTGCTCGACATCCAGCAGATGCAGCTGGAACTGGACACCGCCGAAGAGCGCTGCATGCAGGCGCTGACCGCCACCCTGAACAAGAACAACGGCCACTGAGCCCAACCAGGAAACCCCACGCCATGCCATTGCCCGCCAAAGTCCGCCTGGTCGAAGTCGGCCCCCGCGACGGTCTGCAGAACGAAGCCCAACCCATCAGCGTCGCCGACAAGGTGCGCCTGGTCGATGACCTCACCGAGGCTGGCCTGTCCTACGTCGAGGTCGGCAGTTTCGTATCGCCGAAGTGGGTGCCGCAGATGGCCGGCTCCGCCGACGTCTTCGCCGCGATCCGGCAGAAGGCCGGAGTGACCTACGCCGCCCTGGCCCCCAACCTGCGCGGCTTCGAGGACGCCCTGGGCGCCGGGGTCAAGGAAGTCGCGGTGTTCGCCGCCGCCTCCGAGGCGTTCTCCCAGCGCAATATCAACTGCTCCATCGCCGAGAGCCTGCAACGCTTCGTGCCGATCATGGAGGCGGCGCGCCAGCACGGCGTGCGGGTGCGTGGCTATGTGTCCTGCGTGCTCGGCTGCCCCTACGAGGGCAACGTGGACGCGGCCCAGGTCGCCGCAGTGGCCCGCGAACTGTACGAGATGGGCTGCTACGAAGTGTCCCTTGGCGACACCATCGGCACCGGCACGCCCGGTGCTACCCGCCACCTGTTCAACGTGGTCGGCGCCCAGGTACCGCGCCCGCAACTGGCCGGGCATTTCCACGACACCTACGGCCAGGCCCTGGCGAACGTCTACGCCAGCCTGCTGGAAGGCATCAACGTGTTCGACAGCTCGGTCGCAGGCCTCGGCGGCTGCCCCTATGCCAAGGGCGCCAGCGGCAACGTTGCCAGCGAAGACGTGCTGTACATGCTCCAGGGCCTGGGCATCGAGACCGGCATCGACCTCGACAAGCTGATCGCCGCCGGCCTGCGCATCAGTTCGGTGCTGGGCCGCGCCAGCGGCTCCCGTGTGGCGCGCGCCCGTAACGCGTGCTGAACCTGCGGCTGAAACGTGGCGGTAACACCTCGCGCGCGGCCGCAAAGTGTTACCGCCTTCACACTTCCCAGGGAAATTCCGGGTAACACGGAAACAAATCAGCGGATTTTCCCGTGCCAGAATTTTTTCGAATCCCGCCAAACCCTTGATTTCATTGGGTTTTGAAAAGTTGGCACGGCACCTGCTATATCTCTGGCACAACAAGAATAAAAAATGCGGCAAACCCAATAAAAACAAGACGTACCGGATCTGACATAACAAGAACAATACGGCAGAGACGAAGCTAACTGATTTTTTTGAAGTGGATGACTTTTCGGGGGCGTGCCCCGCAACCAGGCAGAGAACAATAAAACTACCCCAAGGTAGCGCCCGTCAGGTTGGATCAGATTGATGAAGGTCGATCAGCGCTCAAAAAAATACGTTTGCTCTTGATCCCGGATGGGGATCGCACAAGCACCAAAGAGGCAACGGTTGCCAAAAACAACAATAGACCGCCCTCCAATAACAAAAAATAGAGCACGCAACAATCTTTGAGGGGAGCTTCGGCTCCCCTCAGTGCATTCCGGCCCTAGGCATTCCCGCCTTTGTCATCCTCGTCCATATCCTCCTCGACCTTCCCGCCCGCACCCTTCTTGTGCTCCTTGTCCTCGAACAGGTCCACCACCCAGGGCATCACCGCAAACACCAGCAGTGCCAGGATCGTGCTCAACAGCGCGGTCGCCTCGCGTCCCATGCCCGCGGCCACGCCGATGGCGGCGGTCATCCACAGGCCGGCGGCGGTGGTCAGGCCCTTGACGTGGCTGGCAACCATGTCGCGGCCCTTGAGAATGGTCCCCGCGCCGAGGAAGCCGATACCGGCGACGATCCCCTGCACCACCCGGCTCAACGCCGCGTCATCGGCACCGGCCATGCGTGGCACGAGGACGAACAGCGCCGCGCCGATGGCCACCAGCATATGGGTGCGCACCCCGGCGGCCTTGCCCTTCATCTCGCGCTCGAAGCCCAGCACCGCACCCAGCAGCGCGGCCATCAGCAGGCGTACCGAAACCTGCGTCACTTGCTTGGCATCGGTGATATCGGCGAATTCCGCCACCAGCGTCACCCACGCTTCATGCCACCAGGCGTCCATGGTTGTCGTCCGTCAGGGAAGTAAAGGATGGACAACGAGCGGATCGGCAAAGTGCGATGCGACCGCTGATCGGCTGGCGGCGGTAACCCCGGCGGCGCGGCGGTCACACGCAATAAGCCCCCGATGACGAGGATCACGCCATGCCTATCGAGATCAACGAACAGACCCGCCGCTGCACCCTGATCGGCGACGACCTGAATGTGGAAGGCGCTGCCGAGGAAGTACAGGTGCTCACCGACGAAAACCTGCGCATGTCGGTGGCCACGCTTGCCGGCAAGCGCGTGCCGATCACCGAAGCGGAGGCCGATGCGCTCACCGTGGCCGGTGCGGTGGATGGTCGCAGGCATCTCAAGAGCAGCGCGCCAGGCTCGATAATCTGAGGCCTGGAGCGATTCAGCCGACAATCTGATACGGTTTTTACCGGAATACCTGAGCCTGTTATGCAAACAGATGGGTCGCCATAGTGCTCTGGCCTGATCGAGGCCTGATGAGCGACGAACCATGAGCGAACACATCCCCGTCCAGATCATTGAAGTGGTCGAGCCTTCCCATAAAAAAACGGCCACCACCAGCGGCCAGAACAAGAAGGCCGCCAGCAGTGACGGACACATCTACACCCGCAGCTTCACCGGTCTGTACCGCAACCTGCGCCTGGGTGGCGCAGGTTTCCTTTTCCTGCTGTTCTTCGCCACCGCCTGGCTGGACTGGGACGGCCGCCAGGCCGTGCTCTGGGACCTGGCGGAAAGCAAGTTCCACATCTTCGGCGCGACCTTCTGGCCGCAGGATTTCATCCTCCTGTCGGCGCTGCTGATCATCTGCGCCTTCGGCCTGTTCGCCATCACCGTCTTCGCCGGACGGGTGTGGTGCGGCTACACCTGCCCGCAGAGCACCTGGACCTGGCTGTTCATGTGGTGCGAGAAGGTCACCGAGGGCGACCGCAACCAGCGCATGAAACTGGCCAAGGCACCGTGGGGGCCGAACAAGCTGGCCCGGCGCGCCTTCAAGCACAGCCTGTGGCTGGCCATCAGCGTGCTCACCGGGCTGACCTTCGTCGGCTATTTCACCCCGATCCGCCCGCTGGCCGAGGAACTGTTCACCCTGCAGGCCGGCGGCGTCAGCCTGTTCTGGATCCTGTTCTTCACCGGCGCCACCTACATCAACGCCGGCTGGATGCGCGAGGCGGTGTGCATGCACATGTGCCCCTATGCGCGCTTCCAGAGCGTGATGTTCGACAAGGACACCCTGGCCGTGGCCTACGACCCGCGCCGCGGCGAATCCCGCGGGCCGCGCAAGAAGGAAGCCGACCACCGCGCCCAGGGCCTCGGCGACTGCATCGACTGCCACATGTGCGTGCAGGTCTGCCCCACCGGCATCGACATCCGCGACGGCCTGCAGATGGAATGCATCGGCTGCGCCGCCTGCATCGACGCCTGCGACAGCATCATGGACAAGATGAACTACCCCCGCGGCCTGATCGGCTACAAGTCCGAGCACACCCTGCAGGGCGGCAAGACCCACTGGCTGCGCCCGCGCCTGCTCGGCTACGTCACGGTGCTGGTGGCGATGATCGGCGCCCTGGTGATCGCCCTGCACGAACGGCCGATGGTGTCGATGGACGTGATCAAGGACCGTGGCCTGTTCCGCGAGAACGCCCAGGGCCAGATCGAGAACATCTACATCCTCAAGGTCATCAACAAGACCCAGGAGGCCCAGGAGTACCAGTTGCGCCTGCTGAACGCCGAGGGCTTCGAACTGCACGGCAAGACCCGCTTCAGCATTCCCGCCGGGGAAATGGCCGAGCTGCCGGTGTCGGTGGCGATGCTCGCCGAGCGTGCCGCCAGCAGTTCCCTGGAGCTGGACTTCGAACTGGTCGACAGCGACCAGCCCGACATCCGCAGCGTCGCCCGCAGCCGATTCGTCGCGCCGCTGAACCGCTGATCCCCTACACTGCGTGCACTTCGAACCCATAAGAATGATGATGAAACGCTACGAGAAATTCGCCGACGACATTGCCGAGCTGATCTACACCGGCGTCCTCGGCCCCGGCCAGCGGGTACCGTCGGTGCGCTACGCCAGCCAGACCTACGGGGTCAGCCCGTCCACGGTGTTCCAGGCCTATTACCTGCTGGAGCGCCGCGGGCTGATCCGCGCGCGGCCGCGCTCCGGATACTTCGTCAACGCCCATGCGCCACGACCGTTCAGCGAGCCCCAGGTCAGCGAGCCGGCGGGCGAGTCCACCCAGGTGGACGTCAGCGAGCTGGTGTTCTCCATCCTCGAATCGATCAAGGACCCGCACACCGTCCCCTTCGGCTCGGCCTTCCCCAGCCCGACGCTGTTTCCCTTGCAACGCCTGGCCCGCTCCCTGGCCAGCGCCACCCGCGACATGGACCCGCGCATGGTGGTCACCGACCTGTCGCCGGGCAACCCGCAGCTGCGTCGGCAGATCGCCCTGCGCTACATGGTCGGCGGGCTGATGCTGCCGATGGAGGAGCTGCTGATCACCAACGGCGCCCTGGAGGCACTGAACCTGTGCCTGCAGGCGGTGACCGAGCCGGGCGACCTGGTGGCGATCGAGGCGCCGGCCTTCTACGCCTGCCTGCAGGTGCTGGAGCGGCTCAAGCTCAAAGCAGTGGAAATCCCCGTGCACCCGCGCGAGGGCATCGACCTCGGGGTCCTGGCGCAGACCCTGGAACGGCATCCGGTCAAGGCCGTGTGGTGCATGACCAACTTCCAGAACCCGGTGGGCGCGAGCATGCCGGAAGACAAGAAGCAGGCGCTGGTGGAGCTGCTGCGCCAGCACCAGGTGCCGTTGATCGAGGACGATGTCTACGCCGAGCTGTACTACGCCCAGCAGGCGCCGAAGCCGGCCAAGGCCTTCGACAGCGAGGGACTGGTGATGCATTGCGGCTCGTTCGCCAAGAGCCTGGCGCCGGGCTACCGCATCGGCTGGGTCGCCGCCGGACGCTTTGCGAAGAAGATCGAGCGCCTGAAGCTGATGACCTCGCTGTGCGCCTCGATGCCGGCCCAGGCGGCCATCGCCGACTACCTCCAGCACGGCGGCTACGATCGCCACCTGCGCCGCCTGCGCTACGCCCTGGAAGAACAGAAGAACGCCATGCTCGCGGCGATCGGTCGGCATTTCCCGGCGTCGGTACGGGTCAGCCATCCGTCCGGCGGCTACTTCCTGTGGCTGGAACTGCCGGAAGGCATGGATTCGCTGAAGCTGTTCCAGATGGCCCTGGCCCAGGGCATCAGCATCGCCCCCGGGCCGATCTTCTCGCCGACCCGGCGCTTCCGTAACTGCCTGCGCCTGAACTACGGCAGTCCGTGGAGCGAGCAGTCGGAAAAAGCCATGGAGACCCTGGGAAAGATCGTGCGCTCGTTCTAGCCGCCAGCCGGGCGTCAGTCTAAAGTGGCGAAATTGGCTTGCGTCCGGACCCTTCCATGCCTTCCAGCGAACTCGACTCACTGCGCCAGCAACTGCACGAACTGCAACGGCGCAATACCACCCTCGAACAGCAACTGGTGCAACAGCGGACGCTGGACGAAGACTTCTACCGCTTTCTCTTCGACACCATGGACGAGGGCTTCTGCGTCATCGAGTTCTTCGATGGCCCCCACGGCCCGTTGAGCGACTACATTCACGTGCTGGCCAACGCCGCCTATGCGCAGCATGCGGGGATTCCCGACGTGGTCGGGCAGAAGCTGCGGGAAATGGTGCCCGACGAGGCCGACGAATGGGTGGCCCGCTACGGCGCGGTGCTGCGCACCGGCCAGCCGCTGCACTTCGAGCAGGAGCTGGTCGCCACGGGTCGAGTGCTGTCGGTCACCACCTTCCGTATCGAACCGGCCGAACGCCGCCAGGTGGCCGTGCTGTTCAAGGACGTCACCGAGCGCCGTCGTGCCGAAGACGCCTTGCAACAGCTCAACGAGGAACTGGAGCAACGGGTTCGCGCCGCGATCGCCGAACGCCAGTTGTTCGCCAGGCTGGTGGACAGCAGCGTCGCCTGCGTGCAGGTGGTGGACAACGACCTGCGCTGGCAGGCGATCAACCAGCAGTCGCTGAAGGACTTCCAGTACCTCTACGACCATGTGCCACGCATCGGCGAAAGCGTTGCCGATGCCTTGCGCAGCAACCCGTCGGACTGCGCGCGCGGCCTGGCCCTGTGGCGACGCGCCCTGGCCGGCGAGGCCTTTACCGAGAGCGCCGAGTTCGGCAGTGGCGAGCGCCGGCGGCATTACGAGCTGCGCTTCAACACCCTGCACGACGACAACGGCGGGCTGCGCGGCGCCTACCTGTTCGCCTACGACATCCAGACCCGCATCGAGGAACAGCAGCGCCTGCTGCGGGCCGAGGAAGCCCTGCGCCAGGCGCAGAAGATGGAAGCGGTGGGCCAGCTCACCGGCGGCATCGCCCACGACTTCAACAACCTGCTCGGAGGCATCCTCGGCGCCCACGAACTGATGCGCCAGCGCCTGCAGCAGGAACGCCACGACGACGTCGGCCCCTTGCTGGATGCCGCCAGCAGTTCCGCCCAGCGCGCCGCCTCGCTGGTACACCGGTTGCTGGCGTTCTCCCGCCAGCAGACCCTGCAACCCCAGGCGACCCAGGTCGACGCCCTGGTCCGCGACATGCAGGAGCTGATCTGCCGCAGCGTCGGCCCGGCCATCGAGGTGCGCAGCCATTTCGCCAACGACCTGTGGCCGACCTTCATCGACCCGCCGCAACTGGAAAGCGCCCTGCTCAACCTGTGCATCAATGCCCGGGACGCGCTGCCCTCGGGCGGAACGATCGATATCCACAGCGCGAACATCGTCCTCGACGACGAGCAGGGCCGCTCGCTGGACCTGGCAGCCGGCGACTATCTGCGCCTGAGCGTCGAGGACAACGGTCTTGGCATGGCCGCCGATGTCGCGGCGCGGGCCATCGATCCGTTCTTCACCACCAAGCCGCTGGGCCAGGGCACCGGCCTCGGCCTGTCGATGGCCTTCGGCTTCGTGCGCCAGTCCGGCGGGCAATTGCGCATCGTCAGTACGCCAGGCCTGGGCACGCGGATCGAGCTGTACCTGCCACGGCACCATCAGGTGCAGGAGCCGGAGCAACCCCGCCCTGGCGAACTGCCGGCCACCCTGCATGGCCAGGGTGTGCGGATCGTGCTGGTGGAGGACCAGCAAACCCTGCGCATGGTGATCAGCGAGGTGCTGGAAGAGTCGGGGTACCGGGTCGAGATCCACGAAAGCGCGGTTGCCGCCCTGCCGGCCTTGCAGAACGGGCCGGCGCCGGGCTTGCTGATCAGCGATATCGGCCTGCCGGGCGGGATGAACGGCCGACAGCTGGCGGAGGCGATGCGCCAGATCCATCCGTACCTGCCGGTGCTGTTCATCACCGGCTACGACGAAAGCGCGGCGCTGAGCGACGGGCAGCTAGCGCCGGGGATGAGCGTGATGACCAAGCCGTTCGGGCTGGAGGCGCTGCTGCTGCGGGTGGAGCAGATGCTCGGCGAGCACGGCTGAAGCGTCGCGCCTGCGTCAGCGCCCACCGCCCAGGTCGACGAAGCTCCCGGTCGAATACGACGCCTTGTCCGACAGCAGCCAGATGATTGCCTCGGCCACTTCCTCGGCCTGCCCGCCACGCCCCATGGGGATGCTCGGCTCCAGCTTGCTGACCCGGTCGGCATCGCCGCTCAGGGCATGGAAGCCGGTGAAGATATACCCCGGACGTACCGCATTGACCCGCACGCCCTCGCCCGCCACTTCCTTGGCCAGGCCGATGGTGAACGTATCCAGGGCGCCCTTGGAGGCGGCGTAGTCCACGTACTCGTTGGGCGACCCCAGGCGCGCGGCCACCGAGGACACGTTGACGATCCCGCCACCACTGCCGCCATGGCGCGTCGACATGCGCGCCAGGGCGTGCTTGGCGCAGAGCATCGGCCCGACCACATTGGTCTTCATCAGCTTGAGCAGGCGGAACTCGGACATCTCCTCGACCCGGCTCTTGTGGCCGATGGTCCCGGCGTTGTTGACCAGCGCCGTGACCCGGCCCAGCTCGCGGTCGACCTGGTCGAACAGGTGGATCACCTCGTCCTCGACGCTGACGTCGGCCCGCACGGCGATGGCCTTCGCCCCCAGCGCGCGGACCTGGGCCAGCACGTGCTGCGCCGCTTCATTGTCGGCGTGGTAGTTGATGCAGATCCGATAGCCCTCGCGCGCGGCCAGCAGCGCGGTGGCTGCGCCGATGCCGCGACTGGCGCCGGTAATGATGATGACCTTGTCCATTGCTACTCCTGGTGCAACCCGAACGTTCAATCCCCATGTCCCGACCGGCAGGCAGAAGCCGACCGGGCGGTCGCGTATTTTCTCGCTGACAAATCTGTAATTCAAACCTCAGTTTTCTGTCAGCACCATCAGACTATGGTCAGCCCATCCCTGTTGATGGACTGACGCCCCCATGCCCCACCTTCCCTCACGCCGTACCTTCGTCAAGGGCCTGGCCGCCGCCAGCGCCCTCGGCGGCCTCGGACTCTGGCGACCGACCGCCTGGGCCCGCGGCCCGCACGACTTCGCCGAGCTGGATGGCGAGCATTTCGAGCTGTATATCGGCCAGACCGCGGTGAACATCACCGGCACCCCGCGCACCGCCCTGACCATCAACAACAGCCTGCCCGGGCCGGTGCTGCGCTGGCGCGAAGGCGACACGGTGACCCTGCGGGTGCGCAACCGCCTGGAGGAAAGCACCTCGCTGCACTGGCACGGCATCATCCTCCCGGCCAACATGGACGGCGTGCCTGGCCTGAGCTTCGCCGGCATCGAGCCTGGTGGCGACTATCTCTACCGCTTCACCCTGAACCAGCACGGTACCTACTGGTACCACAGCCACTCGGGCCTGCAGGAGCAGGCCGGGGTCTATGGCGCCATCGTCATCGAGCCGAAGACACCGGATCCTCATGTCTACCAGCGCGACTGCGTGCTGCTGCTCAGCGACTGGAGCGACGAGAAGCCGGCAGCCCTGCTCGGGCAACTGAAGAAACAGGCCGACTATTTCAACCGACAACAACGCACCGTGGGCGACTTCATCGACGACGTCGCCCGCGACGGCTGGCGCGCCACCCTGGACGAGCGCACGCAGTGGGCACGCATGCGCATGACGCCCACGGACATCGCCGATATCAGCGCCGCCACCTACACCTACCTGCTCAACGGCCTGGCGCCGGACGGCAATTTCACCTGCCTGTTCCAGCCCGGAGAAACCCTGCGCCTGCGCCTGATCAACGGCTCGGCAATGACCTATTTCGACTTCCGCATCCCCGGCCTCAAGCTCACCGTGATCGCGGCCGACGGCCAGCCGGTGCACCCGGTGACGGTGGACGAACTGCGCCTGGCGGTGGCCGAGACCTACGACGTGCTGGTCAGCGTCGGCGACGAGCCGGCCTACACCCTGTTCGCCCAGAGCATGGACCGCAGCGGCTTTGCCCGTGGCACCCTGGCCCGCGCACCGGGGTTGAGTGCTGCGGTGCCCGCGCTGGACCCGCGACCGCGGCTGAGCATGGCCGACATGGGCCATGGCGACATGCAGGGCATGGATCATGGGGCCATGGCAGGAATGGACCACGGCAGCATGGCCGGGATGAACCACGCCATGCCCGGCATGCAGCAGCATCCGGCGTCGGAAACGAACAACCCGCTGGTGGACATGCAGACCATGATGCCCACGGCCAGGCTGGACGATCCCGGGCTCGGCCTGCGCGACAACGGTCGCCGGGTACTGACCTACGCCGATCTGAAAAGCACCTTCGTCGATCCCGACGGCCGCGAACCTGGACGGGATATCGAGCTGCACCTGACCGGGCACATGGAGCGCTTCTCCTGGTCGTTCAACGGCATCCGCTTCTCCGACGCCGAGCCGCTGCGCCTGCGCTATGGCGAGCGCCTGCGCATCACCCTGGTCAACGACACCATGATGGCCCACCCGATTCACCTGCACGGGCTGTGGAGCGACCTGGAAGACGAGCACGGCCGCTTCCAGGTGCGCAAGCACACCATCGACATGCCCCCGGGCAGCCGCCGCAGCTACCGGGTCAGCGCCGATGCCCTGGGCCGCTGGGCCTACCACTGCCACCTGCTCTACCACATGGAGACCGGCATGTTCCGCGAGGTGCGCGTCGATGAATGAACGACTCAACCGGCCGCTGCTGGGTGGCCTTGCCGTGCTGTTGCTGCTCGGCAGCGAAGAACTGCGCGCAGCGGCGATGAATCACTCGGGCATGGACCACGGTGCCATGAACCATCAAGGCATGAATCACGGCCCTGCACAGCAACCGCGCACGCCGCTCAAGCCAATCAGCGACGCCGATCGCCAGGCCGCCTTCCCGCCCCTGCCCGGGCACCAGGTGCATGACCGGCAGATCAACTGGGCGGTGACCGTCGAGCAACTGGAGTACCAGAACTTCGACAGCAGCAGCGCGCTGAACTGGAACGCCAACGCGTGGATCGGCGGCGATATCGATCGGCTCTGGCTGCGCAGCGAGGGCGAGCGGGAACAGGGTCGCACCCACAAGGCAGAGTTGCAGGCACTGTGGGGCCATGCCTTCAGCTCTTGGTGGGAAGTGGTCGCAGGCCTGCGCCAGGACTTCAAGCCCGGCAGTGGCCAGGCCTGGGCGGCCTTCGGCGTGCAGGGCACGCCGCTGTATGGCATGGAGCTGGAAGCCACGCTGTACGCAGGCGAGCGGCAACAGACCGCGCTGCGCCTGGAAGCGTCCTACGCTATCCTGCTGACCCAGCGCTGGCGCCTGGAGCCGAGCCTGGAAGCCAATTTCTACGGGCGCAACGATGCCGGGCGCGGCCAGGGCAACGGACTGACGGACAGCGAGGCCGGTGTGCGCTTGCGTTACGAGATCACCCCCGGGTTTGCGCCTTATGTGGGTGTGTCCTTCAATCGAAGCTATGGCGAGACCGCCGGGATGGCGCGGGATGAAGGCGACGATATTGGCCAGACCCGCTGGGTGGCCGGGGTGCGGTTGAGGTTCTAGCGCCACTTATCGATTGAACGCGGACCTTGTAGGAGCGGGTTTACCCGCGATTGCGTCGGTCAATTCACTATCGTAATCGCGGGTAAACCCGCTCCTACAAGGTCCGCGCTGCTACAGACAACGAAGGAGAACAACCATGCTGAAAAACAAACTGGCCATCCTCGGCCTGCTGGCCCTGAGCAGCCTGGCCCAGGCCGCGCAGACCATCGATGTGTACCGCGACCCCAACTGCGGTTGCTGCAAGGAATGGATCACCCACCTGCGCGACAACGGTTTCACCGTCAATGACCATGTCGAACCGAACATGAGCGCGGTCAAGCAGAAGCTCGGCGTGGCCCCGCGTCTCGCCTCCTGCCATACCGGCGTGATCAACGGCCAGTTCATCGAAGGCCATGTGCCCGCCGAACAGATCGCCGTCCTCGGCAAGCGCCCCGACCTCAAGGGCATCGCCGTGCCGGGCATGCCCATGGGTTCACCGGGCATGGAAATGGGCGACCACAAGGACGCCTACCAGGTCATCGGCCTGACCAAAGCCGGCAGCGATGAGGTGATCGCCGAGTACTGAGTCGGTGATTGTCTCCTGAAAAGAGACAATCAATCTCCATGAAGACGGATTGTCTGCTGCCGGATCAGGGCAGACAATGCCGGCACTTTCACGTCAAACGCTGCCTCATGCAGTTCATGGAGACCGTCCAATGCCACACGAAGGCAGCCTGCTACAAACTGCCGTGATCTTCCTGGTCGCCGCCGTCATTACCGTTCCCCTGGCCAAGCGCCTGCAACTGGGTGCCGTGCTTGGCTACCTGCTCGCCGGCGTGGTGATCGGCCCGCAAGCCCTGGGCCTGATCCGCGACACCCAGAGCGTCGCGCACATTTCCGAACTGGGCGTGGTCCTGCTGCTGTTCATCATCGGCCTGGAGCTGTCGCCACGTCGGCTATGGCTGATGCGCAAGTCGGTGTTCGGCGTCGGCCTGGCGCAGGTGCTGCTGACCGGCGCGGTGATCGGCGCCATCGCCCTCTTCGGTTTTGCCCAATCGCTCCCCGCAGCCATCGTCCTCGGCCTCGGCCTGGCCTTGTCGTCCACCGCCCTGGGCCTGCAAAGCCTTGCCGAAAGCAAGCAGCTCAATGCCCCCCACGGCCGCCTGGCCTTCGCCATCCTGCTGTTCCAGGACATCGCCGCGATCCCGCTGATCGCTCTGGTACCGCTGCTTGCCGCGGCAGGCCCGGATACCAGCCACGGTGACAGCCTGGAACATGGCCTGCGGGTGTTCGGCAGCATCGCCATCGTCATCGTCGGCGGGCGTTACCTGCTGCGGCCGCTGTTCCGCACCGTGGCCCGCACCGGGCTGCCGGAAGTGTCCACCGCCACCGCGCTGCTGGTGGTGATCGGTACGGCCTGGCTGATGGAGGAAGCAGGGATCTCCATGGCCCTCGGCGCCTTCCTCGCCGGCCTGCTGTTGGCCGACTCGGAATACCGGCATGAGCTGGAATCGCAGATCGAGCCGTTCAAGGGGCTGCTGCTGGGGCTGTTCTTCATCAGCGTGGGAATGGGTGCCAACCTCGGCCTGCTGCTGGAAATGCCCCTGCTGCTGATCGGCCTGACCTTGTTGCTGGTGGCGCTGAAGCTGCCACTGCTGATGCTGGTCGCGCGCTTCGCCGGTGGCCTGAGCAACGTCAATGCCCTGCGCCTGGGGGTAGTCCTGGCGGCCGGTGGCGAGTTCGCCTTCGTGGTGTTCAAGCTGGGCCGCGACCAGGGCCTGTTCGATGCCCGCACCTTCGACGTACTGCTGATGACCATCACCCTGTCCATGGCCGTCACGCCGTTGCTGCTGCTCGGTTGCGCCCGCCTGGGCAAGCGTCCGCAGGCCGTGCGGGAAGTGCCGGAGCAGTACAAGAACATCAGCAGTGATGCACCACGGGTGGTGATCGTCGGCATGGGCCGGATGGGGCAGATCGTCGCGCGCATCCTGCGGGCACAGAAGGTGCCGTTCATCGCCCTGGAAACCTCGGTGGATGCCATCGAGATGACCCGCATGTTCGAGCAGGTCCCGGTGTTCTACGGTGACCCGCAGCGCCCGGAAGTGCTGCATGCAGCCAAGGTCGGCGAGGCCGAGTATTTCGTCATCACCACCGACGACCCCGAGGCCACCACGCGCACTGCCGAACGAGTCAAGCAGATGTATCCGCACCTCAAGGTCCTGGCCCGTGCGCGCAACCGCCAGCATGTGCACAAACTGGTGGACGTAGGCGCCGAGCCGATTCGCGAAACCTTCCATTCGAGCCTGGAAATGAGCCGCCTGACCCTGGTCGGCCTGGGCCTGAGCGAGGCGCAGGCGGCGGACCGGATACAGCGCTTTACCCGACACGACGAAGAAGTGCTCGCTGCCCAGGGCCGGGTGCGGGACGACAAGGCCAAGGTGATGCAGACCGCCAAGGAGGCACGGCTGGACCTGGAGCGGTTGTTTGAGGCGGATGCTGATTAAGGGATCTGGCGGGAGTGTCTGGCGCAAAAGGCGTACGGGTGCTGCTGTATTGGCCTACAGCGCTTCACTGACATCCGACTTTTATGTAGGCAGTTTCCCAAGCATACTTTTCCGCCTGTTCAGCCGTTGCGCTCCTGGAAATCGGGTCCTAGGCTTCGCCGGTCGCTGCACATCAGCGACCAGGTTTGGTCACCTGGGTCTAAGGCGCACAAAGCGCCCCATTCCGATTTTGCGGGCGCTTTTTCGTGGCTGGCATCTCGTTCATGGCGGCTGTGCGCAGGGCGCCTTCGGGCGCGCCGGTATCCTTAGGCCCCGGTTGACCAACCTGTGTCACAGTCGCCACCCATCGTTTGGTCACCTTGCGTGGCGACTCCGTCAGGCCTAAGGAGTTGCACCATGAAAAAAATCGTTCCAGACCCACCCTCTCCGCAGCCACGCCGAGTTACCGTCCAGACCCACTTCGGCTCGTGCAGCGATGCTCACCCTCCGCTATTCAGCATCTGCCCGGACGCCGATATCGAAGATGCCTTGGCGCACCTCTCGGCGGCCTTGACCTCCGCGTTCGAGACCAATGCGCAACTTTGCGACATGCTTTCGCGACCACTGGCGGATAAGGCCTGGTCTACGTGGCAATCGTTGGAGATTTGTCAGGCACTCACGGAAGCACTGAGGAAAGAGACTGCGCGTCCGCAAGCAGGAAGGTAAGAGATGAGGAAAGGGCATGGCCATCGGGCTTGGGTTGGCGGATGAGTGTGCCCTTTCTTTTCTGTGACAGCTTCGAAACCTTCACCTTGAATCCAAGGCTGGTTTTCTTGATTTTTCCTAGGAACCGGCAGTTAGCGATTAAGTAGGTGCCATTCGGACCCTGCGGGTCTATCGCTGCATGGATATGTGCATATTTTTCTGCCGATACAAACCACACATGCCGCGCGATTCAGGTAGGAGCTGCGTCGACCTTTGTTCGGGCCTGGAGCACACCGGTACAAGACCTGTCCCGAGCCACTGGTCCAGAGTTCCGCTTCCCCCAGGACCGGAACCCGCCATGAGCCACACTACCCGCAGCCTCGCCCTGCTCACCACCTGTGCCGCCCTCGGCAGCGCCCAGGCCGACGAGGCCGGCTGGTCGCTGCTGAGCCGCAACTACTTCCTGCACAACGACTACCGCAGCCCGTCCGGCAGCGGGCAGAACTATCGCCAGGAATGGGCCCAGGGCTTTATCGGTGAGGTGCGCTCGGGCTTTACCGACGGAACCCTCGGGGTTGGCCTGGATGCCCACGGTTTTCTTGGCCTGAAGCTCGACGGCGGACGCGGCCGCGCCGGCACCGGGCTATTGCCACGGGATAGCGACGGCCGTTCCGAATCCGACTACTCCAGCGCCGGCGCGGCACTGAAGCTGCGCCTCGGCGAGACCCAACTGCGCTACGGCGAGATGCAGGTGGAAACCCCGGTATTCGACACCGGCGACAAGCGCCTGCATCCGGAATACGCCAGCGGCTGGCTGCTGGAAAACACCAGCCTCCCGGACTGGCGCCTGCAGGCCGGACGCTTCACCGCGTTCAACAATCAGGACAACAGCTCGACCCACGATGATTTCGCCGGCTACGGCGCCAGTACCCATGGCCATGCCATCAGCCTTGCCGGCGCCCACTGGACGCCGGCGGGCCCATTGAGCGCCGCGCTGTTCGCCGGGCAGTTGCAGGACACCTGGCGCCAGGTCTATCTCAACCTGAATTACCGCCAGGCGGACTGGTCGCTGGATGGCAATCTCTACCGCACCCGCGATACCGCCCAGGCCAGTGCCGGCGCCATCGACACCCTGGCCTGGAGCCTGGCCGGCAAGTACCGTTTCGGCGCCCAGGCGCTGACCCTCGCCTACCAGAAGGTCCACGGCGATACGCCGTTCGACTTTGTCGGCGGCGACTCCATCTACCTCGCCAACTCGATCAAGTACGCCGACTTCAACGGGCCGGGCGAGCGCTCGTGGCAACTGCGCTACGACCTCGACCTGGGTGCGCTGGGCGTGCCCGGCCTGAGCCTGATGGGACGTTATGTCAGCGGGCGCGGCATCGATGGCCGCCATGCCCCGGCAGGCGGCGCCTATGTCGGGCAATACGGCGACGGTGGGCGGCATTGGGAACGGGATATCGATATCAAGTACGTGGTGCAAGGCGGCACGGCGAAGGACCTGTCGCTGTCGCTGTCCCATGTCAGCCATCGGGGCAATGCGGCCCAGCCCGGCGACGATATCGACCGCCTCTACCTGATCGTCGAGTACCCGCTGGGTGGGCGCTTCTGAGGCGAATTAACAACGATTAACTCGTGCGCCAGCGACAGGCTGCGAAGAATGGCGGCTGCTTTCTGCCTGGATTTTCGCCATGAACCTGTTGCAACCGGGTCGCCTGAGCCGCCCACGGGAACGGCTGGCCAAGCGCCTGATCCTCGCTGGCCTGGCCAGCGGCATCGAGGTCCAGGCCCTGGCGGATGCCTGCTCGTTGAGTCGCAGCCATTTTTCCCGGGCGTTCAAGCGCAGCACCGGCCTGGCGCCGCAGGCGTGGATCCTGCGTCAGCGCATCTGGCGGGCACGGCGGTTATTGCGCGGGTCGGATTTGAGCCTGAGCCAGATTGCCCTGGAGTGCGGGTTCTGCGACCAGGCGCATTTCTGTCGGAGTTTCAATCGGCTGGTGGGGGATACACCGCTGAGCTGGCGGGCGGGATACGGCCCTGGCGTTCCACTTAAAGAACGATAAACATTCGAACATTTCCCGACTGGCCCTCATGGGCGCAGGGAAATATCCTACGACCCTTTCAGAAAATGATGCTGCCCACACCGTGCTGAGCTACTGGGGTCTGTTTCTTGCCGCCTTCGGCGCCGCCACCTTGCTGCCCCTGCAGTCCGAGGCGGTGCTGGTCGGCCTGTTGCTGCACGAGCCGCAGGCGGTGGCGAGCCTGTTGCTGATGGCGACCCTGGGCAATGTGCTCGGTTCGATCGTCAACTGGCTGCTGGGCCGCGCCGTCGAGCGCTGGCGTGACAAGCGCTGGTTCCCCTTCTCCGCTGCACAACTGGACAAGGCCCAGCAGCGCTACCGCCGTTACGGCCAGTGGTCGCTGCTGCTGAGCTGGATGCCGGTGATCGGCGATCCGCTGACCCTGATCGCCGGGATCATGCGCGAGCCATTCTGGCGCTTCGTGCTGCTGGTCACCCTGGCCAAGGGCGCGCGCTACCTGGTCCTGGCGCTGATCACCCTGGGCTGGTTCAGCGGCTGATCGTCCAGATCATCTCTTCGCTCCAGCCCAGCTCGGCGAAATCCTGCGCCCGCAGGCTGGCTTCTCCCTCGCAGAAGAATTCGTCCAGTTGCGGTGGCGCCACGCGGGTGTCCGCGAGCATGGCGTGGACCTGTCCGCGATGGTGGATCTGGTGTTCGAACAGGTGCGCCAGCAGACGCAGGCGGGTATCGCGCTGGACCCGCTCGGGCCGCACGATGCTCACATGGCGCTGCAAGCTGTCGTCGCGCAACTGGCTGCAGTAGGCGATCAGGCGGCGGTCGCTCTGGGCCTGTTCGCGGTGCAGTTGCTGGGCATCAGCGAAGGGTTCCTCCGGTTCGAAGAAGCGTCCGGCCTCGGCATCCGGCGGCTCGCCGCGCAGTTCGCACTCCAGGGCCTGGAGGTAGAACCAGTCGACGGTGAGCAGGTGGTTGAGGGTAGCCTTGATCGACGGAAAGAAACTGCAGCGCGGCGCGACCAGCTCGTCGCGGCTCAGTTGCCGGCAGGCCTTGTACAGGCGGTGGTTGGCCCAGGCGTTGTTGTAGGCCATGGTCAGCAGGTGGTGTGACAGTGGCTCGCTCATGTGCACGTCCTCAGCGGAAGCGTTGCAATTGCATCTCCCGCAGACGGCTGAGTGTCCGTCGGAACGGGAACTCCAGGTAGCCTTCAGTGTAGAGCGCTTCCAGGGCAACCTCGGCTTCCAGGTAGAGGGCCACGCGCTGGTCGTAGCATTCGTCGACCAGGGCAATGAAGCGCCGTACGCCGTTGTCCTTCGGCGACAGTTGCGGCAACTCGCGGTCGCCCGCCACCACGCGCTCGGCGCCGTCCTCTGTGCCGCGAGCGATGCGTCCGGCCTGCCGGGGCGCGCCAAGGGCCGGCACGCCGCTGAGCAGGATCGCCTCGAACTGCTCGCACAGGGCCATGAACTCCATGGCCGCCAGGGGTTCCTCGCACAGGTGCGGGTAGTCGCACCAGAGCACCTTTGCACTGCGCCGCACCACCTGCACGGTGCGGTAGCCGACGTCGAGGTCGGCGTCGGTCGCGGGCAGGTCGCCGCTCAGTTCGTCGAACACCGCGGCCAGGGCACAGGGCTGGCCGGGCTGGCGGACCCAGTAACGCTGTTGCCCGGCGCCGGGGTGCAGGCGGTGGTCCTGCTCGCCGTGGACCGGCACCACCCTCATGTGCGCCTCGATGGCGACGATGGCCGGCAGGAAGCGCTCGCGGTTGAAGCCGTCGGCGTACAACTGCCGTGGCGGCAGGTTGGAGGTGGCGACCACCACCACGCCCGCCTCGAACAGCACCTGGAACAGGCGACCGAGGATGATCGCGTCGCCGATGTCGTTGACGAACAGTTCGTCGAAACACAGCACGCGGATTTCTTCGGCCAGGGAACGGGCCAGGGCCTGCAGCGGGTCGGCGGTGCCGTTGAGCTGGAACAGGCGCTGGTGGGTCCAGCGCATGAAGTGGTGGAAGTGCTGGCGCCGGGCGGGAATGGTCAGGCAGCGGTGGAACTGGTCCATGAGCCAGGTCTTGCCACGGCCAACCGGGCCCCAGAGGTACACGCCCTGGGCGGGCTGGCCCTGCTGCACGGCGTCGAAACAGGCTTGCAGGGCCTCGGCAGCGGCGAGCTGGGCAGGATCGGCGACGAAGCCCTGGTCGCGGATGGCCTGCTGGTAGAGCGCCAGGGGGGTATCGCTGGACATGGAGGGCCCTGTGGGAAAAAGGCCACAGGGTAACTCAGGATAGGCCTGGATTGTGTGGGGATTTGCGGTCCCACAAAAGGGCTACTCCGCCAGACCGACCTTGAGCAGTTGCCCGTCTTCCTCATCGGTCAGCAGATAGAGATAGCCATCCGGCCCCACCCGCACATCCCGCACCCGCGCATTCAACTGCCCCAGCAGGCGTTCTTCATGCACGATCTTGTCGCCCTGCAGTTCCAGGCGAATCACTTCCTGCGCCGCCAGTGCGCCGATGAACAGGTTGTGGTCCCACGGCTTGAAGCGCCCGCCGTCATAGAACGCCATGCCGCTGATGGCTGGCGATTTCTCCCAGACATGATGCGGCGCCACGGTGCCCTCGACCTCCTTGCCCTTGGCCTCGGGAATCGGCGTCAGCGAATAGTTGATGCCATGGGTCGCCAGCGGCCAGCCGTAGTTCTTGCCGGGCTTGGGGATGTTGATCTCGTCGCCGCCCCGCGGGCCATGCTCGTGGGTCCACAGTTGCCCGGTCCACGGATTGAGCGCCGCGCCCTGCTGGTTGCGGTGGCCGTAGGACCAGATCGCAGGCTGCACGTTCTTCTGCCCGACGAAGGGGTTGTCCTTGGGAATCTCGCCATCCGGGAGGATGCGCACCACCTTGCCCTGCAACTTGTCGAGGTCTTGCGAAGTGGGACGCTGGTTGTTCTCGCCCAGGGCGATGAACAGGTAGCCATCACGGTCGAACACCAGCCGCGAGCCGAAGTGGTTGCCGGTGGACAGCTTGGGCTCCTGGCGGAAGATCACGTTGAAGTCCTCCAGGCGGGTCAGGTCGCTGGACAGGCGCCCGCGCCCCACCGCCGTACCGGCCTTGTCACCCTCGCCACCACCCTCGGCGAAGGACAGGTACACCAGCCGATCCTTGTTGAAGGTCGGCGACAGCACCACGTCGAGCAGGCCGCCCTGCCCCTTGGCCCAGACCTCCGGTACCCCGCTCAACGGCGCACCGACCTTGCCTTCCGCGCCGATCACCCGCAGGTTGCCCTGGCGCTCGGTGACCAGGATGCCCTGGTTGTCCGGGAGAAAGGCCAGGGCCCAGGGGTGTTTCAGGCCTTCGGCGAGCGTCGCGACCTTGAGCGTGCCTTCCTCGCTGGGGAAGGTCCGTTCCGGCGCGGCCTGGGCGATCAGGGGCAGCAGTGCGGCGGCACCGAGGGCAAGCAGCCATGAGCGTGAAGTCATGCGGGATTCCTTGTCTGCGGGGCGATCACGGCGCGCGCTGTGAGTCGCGGGGGGGACGGATGGGTTCCAGGCGCGGCGTCTGCTGTTCGCGGCGCAGGTTGTCGCCGTTGCCGATGCCACGGTTTTCGAGGGTCGGCGGACGTTGGACAGGTTGCGTGGAAGGACCGCGTACGGGCGGTGTATCGGGGACCGTGCCCTGCTGGCTGTTGGGGTTGATGTCGCGGATCGGGCTGTTGCGCGGATTGTTTTCGTCCGCGGCCAGCACCGAACCGCCGAGCAGCACGAGCGTGGCGCCGATCAGAATCGGCAGGATGGGTTGCGACATGGTCACCTCCGGCACCGTAGGCATCTCCAACGGTTGGATAGCCTACGGCGCGAGAGGTTCGGGCAGAAAGCGTCAGGGACGACGCAGGTGATTCATTTTGTTACAGGGGAAGTGTTTGCCCGGGTCAGTAGGCCAGCGACCAGGTCAGGGTGTAGGTACGTCCGCGGCCCTGGTAGTCATACAGGTACGCCGGGCCGTAGGTCGGTGCGTAGAACAGCGTCGCGCGCTGGCCCCAGACGGTGCTGTACTGCTTGTCCAGCAGGTTCTGGATGCCGGCGCTGAAGGTGCCGAAGCCGGTTTCCTGGCTGCCCAGCAGGTCGAAGGTGGTGTAGCCGGAGATCTTGTGGTCGGCGTCGTCCTTGAGGGTGAAGGCGCGGTTGGCCTGCAGCCGCGCGCTGCGGCCGTCGCCTTTCCAGCCGACGAAGGCAGTGGACTTGGACAGCGAGGCGTAGCGGGCATCGCGCTTGATCCAGTCGCCGTCGCTGTCCTCTTCTTCGGAGCGCACCAGGTGCAGGGTGCTGCCCGCCTCCCAGCCGTTCTCGAAGTGCCGGGTCAGCGCGCCTTCGAAACCGAAGTCACGACTCTTCTTGTCTTCGACGTTGATGGTCAGGGTCGCCGAGTCGGTGGTGATGACCTTGTCCGACCAGATGTAGTACACCGCTGCCTGCGCGTCCCAGTCCAGGTCGGCGTAGCGCCAGCCCATTTCCACCTGGCGGCTCTTGATCCCGGCCAGCGGGTTGTCGTCGACGCTCAGGCCGGCCTTGCCGTAGTACTTGGCCGGGTCCGGCAGGTCGAAGCCCTCGCCGTAGTTGGTCCAGACCTGGTGACCGTTCTTGAAGTCATAGATGGCGCCGAGGTTGTACAGGTTGACCTCGTAGTCATTGTTGCCACCGGGAATGCCCTTGAAGTTGCCGACATCCACGTCCATCTGCTGGCGTCGCGCGCCACCGGACAGGGTCAGGTTGTCGGTAAGGTGCCAGTCCAGCTGGGCATAGGCGGACAGGCCGTCGACGCGGTAGCTGGGATAGCGGGGTGCCTTGCTCGCGGCCTCCAGGTCGAGGCCGCCGCTGCCCGACGAGGTGCGCGCGTCGAAGGTGGTCTGCTCGGCGTTGAAGCGCTCGCGGTCCAGGTCGACGCCGTAGGTCAGCTTGAGGCTGTCCCATTGCCTGGCGAACAGCGCCTTGAGGCTGGAGACCTCGAAATTCTGCTGCGAAGCGGCGAAGTACACGCCGCGCGAACCCCGTGGCGTGCCGCTGTTGTAGTAGGGAAACGGATAGAAGTTGTCGTCTTCCTTGCGATACGAGGCCTGCAGGTAGAAGTCCTGGCCCAGCACGTCGGCGTGGTGGTAGTTGGCGTTGAGCAGCAGGCGTCGGGTGCGCGGCTCCAGGTCGGTGGACAGGCCGCTGCGCAGCTCGGCGTCTTCCAGGTCGGACGGCGCGTTGTAGTTCAGGTGCGGAAAGTAGATGCCGGTGCTGCCGTGGTTGCCGGAGTCGTAGTACTGGGCCAGCACGTCGAGGCTCTGCTCGTCGTTGAATTGCATGCCCAGGCTGCCCATCACGTCGATGGTGCGGTTGTACTGCAGGTCGGTCTGCGTGTTGTCGATGAAGATCTGCTCGCCGGCGCCGTCGTAGAAGGCTTCGTTCTGTTCGGCGGAAACGCCCAGGCGGGCGTTGATGCGCTCGTTGCCGCCACTGACCGACTGGGCGATGCGGGTAGACAGGTCATCACTGTTGTTGAAGCCGCTGCTGGCGCCGAGCTGGGTTTCAAAGCGGGCCGGGCCCGGCTCGCCCTTCCTGGTCACGATATTGATGATGCCGCCGGTGGCGCCGCCGCCGTAGATGGCGCTGGCTCCGGAGAGCACTTCGACGCGCTGCACGTTGAACGGCGAGATGCTGTCGAACTGCCGCGACAGGCCACGGGAGCTGTTCTGGCTGACACCGTCGATCATCACCAGGACGTTGCGACCGCGCATGTTCTGGCCGTAGTTGGTACGCCCTTCCGGTGCCAGGTCGAGGCCCGGGACCAGCTTGCCGATGGCTTCCTTGAGACTGACGCCGCTGCTGATCTGCTCCTTCAACTGCTCCTGGTCGACTACCCAGACGGTGCCGGGAATCTCGCTGATCGAGGTGCTGGTGCGCGAGGCGACGCTGACTTCGATGGGCTTGAGGGCAACGGCGGCCTGGGGCTCGCCCTTGCGCAGGATCACCGTGCGCGCATCGCTGAACTGCCAGCTCATGCCACTGCCGGCCAGCAGCTGCTGCAACGCCTGTTCGATGCTGTAGCTGCCGCGCAGGCCCGGGCTGCTCAGGCCGGCCACGTCGCGGGTGGTGAACAGCAGGTGCAGGTCGGCCTGGTCGGCGAATTGGGTGAGGGTCTGGTCGAGGCTCTGCGGCGGCAGGTCGAGGCTGACCTGGCGGGCCTGGGAGGCGCTGACCTGCGCAGGGCTGACGGCATCGGCGGCGTGCACGACGACGGCGCCGAGCAGGCTGGCAGCCACCGACGAGGCCAGTAGCGCGTGCTTGAAGGAACGGGTGGAACGTGCTGAGGACGTGGACGGACCTTTCACTGTTTTCTTCCAGGACAAATGACGTAAATGAGAATGGCTTGCTGATCAGTCTCACTACGACGATTGGGCGGTGAAGAACTTGCAGTGACCTTGCGAAATTATTTTCTGTGCACGGACCCTGTGGTGCCTTGTCGGCTCCGGCATTCAGCTCGGGTCGGGGGGAATCAGTAAAGGACGGCCAGCCACGGCAGGTAGGTGACCTTCAGCGCATAGCGCTGCTCAAGGGTGCGCAGCAGGCCGTGGGGATCGTTGAGATCGAACACGCCGCTGACTTCCATCGCGCCCAGCTGGCTGTCGGAAATCAGGATGCGGCCGTGCTGGTAGCGTTCCAGCTCGGCGATGACTTCCCGCAGCGGACGGCCGTTGAAGATCAGCTTGCCGCGTTGCCAGGCCGTCTGCGCCTGGGCGTCGGGGCTGGCCTGGACCAGGCGCTCGCCGATGCGTGCTTCGCCCTGTGTCACCACCACCGCCGTGGCGCTGCCCTGGCGGCGCACGCTGAATACCGCAGCGCTGCCCTGGACGACCTCGCCAGCGCTGTCGACCACGAACGGGCGAGGATCCGCCGCCGGCTCGAACAGGGCTTCACCTTCACGCAGGAACACCGTGCGGCGTTCGCCGGTGTAGTCCACGGAAAACGCGCTGGCACTGTTGAGGGTGACCCGCGAGCCATCCTCCAGGGTGACGGTGCGCCGCTCGCCGGTACTGGTGTGGTAGTCGGCGAGGAACGCCGGGACCTGCTGCCAGCTGCCATAGCCGACCAGCGCCAGCACCAGCGAGGCAGCGATGGCCGAGCTCCAGTGGCGACGCCGCCTTGGCGCCGGCGGCAATTGTGCGGCCGCCTCGGTCTGGCCGATATCGCCCCACAGCGCCTCGGCGTCCTCGGCGGCGGCCTGGTGCTCGGCGCTCAGCCCGCGCCAGCGCTGGTAGCGAGCACGATCGGCGGCGGTGGCGTTGCCCGAATGCAGCAGGACCTGCCAGTCGAGGGCATCGTCGGACAAATCGGTAAAGGGCAAGGGTTCGGACATGCGGGCTTCAATCATGGTTGTGCTTGAGCCAGTCCCGGCAATGGCGCAAGGCCTGGCCGATGTATTTTGCCACCATGCTCTCGGAAACGCCCAGCCGTTGTGCGATCTGGGCCTGGGTCAAGCCTTCGACGCGGTTGAGGAGCAAGGCCTGGCGGGCATTGTCGGACAGTTGCAAGAGGGCTTCGTCGAGGATCGCCAGACGCTCGCGAGCCAGCAGGGCGGCCTCGGGCGCCGGGGCCGGGCAGACCACCTGGACCGCCGCGTCGCTGTCGCCGAGCGTGCTCTCCTGGCGCTGCTCGCGACGCAGGGTATCGATGGCCAGGTTGCCGGCGACACGGAAGATGAAGCTGCGTGCATGCAGCACCGGTACGTCCTGCTCGTCGATCTTCACCAGCTTGAGATAGGTTTCCTGGGCGACATCGGCCGCCCGCTGGCGGTCGTTCATGCGCCGGGTCAGGAACTGCAGCAGGTCATCGTAATGTTCCTGGAAACTGGCCAGCAGCCCGGACACGGGGGACGTCAGCATGGGGGATGGGATCGCCGGTGAAAGATAACGTGAATGAGAAGGAGTATCTTTCAATTCATGTCCGACTTTCAACGCCGCCGTGCATTTGCCACACTCAAGGGCACTGCTTTCCCGGAGAAACCCTCGATGCCCACCCGCCTCTACCGCTCGTTGCGCAACGCCACCGGCCTGCTGCTGGTCCTGACCCTGTCGGCCTGCGCGCTGTTCCAGGGACGCGACCCGGTGACCATCAACGTGATCGGAATCGATCCACTGCCCGGCCAGGACCTGGAAGTGCGCATGGCGGTGAAACTGCGGGTGCAGAATCCCAATGAAACACCGATCGACTACAACGGCCTGGCCCTGAACCTGGAAGTGAACGGCCAGCCGCTGGCGAGCGGCGTCAGTAACCAGCAGGGGCGTATCGAGCGGTTCAGCGAGGACGTGCTGGTGGTGCCGGTGAGCATCACGGCGTTTTCGGTGTTGCGCCAGGCCCTGGGCCTGAGCCGGATGGACAGCCTCGACGGCATGCCCTACGAGGTCTATGGCAAGCTGGCCGGCGGTGCCTTCGGCAGCGTGCGCTTCCGCGACCGTGGCACCTTCGAGTTGCCGCGCTGAGGGTCAGGCCTTGCCGGCGCTGGCAGCGGCCATCAGCTTGTTCACTTCGCCGCGCACCATGTTGACGTAGTCCGGCGGCGACATGCCGTCGAGCTCGGCGCGCACCCATTCCGCCCACTTGCCCTTGCGTCGCGGCTTCTCGCCGATCAACCGGGCGGCCTCGGCCTTGGCCTTGGCCAGGTTGGTCTGCCACAGCTCGAACAGCCGGGCTTTCTCGTCTTCGATCTCGGCCCGTTCGGCGAAGCTCTTGTTGGCCAGATTGAAACTCATGGGGTAATTCCTGCCACGTGAAAATGGGCGCTATCTTACACTGTAGCCGCCGATGCCCGGCAAACCAGTGCAACTTTTCAGTACCGGCGGGCATCCATTCAGGACGAACGATCATTTCATCCGAGGAAGCATAGATGGCCAGGAAAACCACGAATCACAGCGACAGCGAGCAGATCAAGGACCAGGCGTTCAGCGAGTTGCAGGCGTTGATCGAGGAATCGGAGAAGCTGCTCAACGACAGCGCCGCGCTGATCGGCGAAGACGCCGAGACCCTGCGCGAGCAACTGCGTCTGAAGCTGAAGCAGGCCAGCCATGCTGTGGGCAGCGTGCGTGACAAGGCCAGGCCGGTGGTGGATGCCACCGAGAGCTACATCGGCGGGCATCCGTGGCAGACGGTGGCGATCTCGGCGGGGTTCGGGCTGGTGATAGGCTTGTTGCTGGGGCGCAGGTCCTGAGCCAGCAATTCACCGTTGTTTCGGGCCTCATCGCTGGCGATGGGGCCCCGGGATTCAGCGAAGATCCAGAGGTTCGACCACACCACAGGCAATCGCCATCCCCACCAGTTCCGGCAGGTGTTCTGCCTGCATGCGCTTCATCACCCGCGAGCGGTACAGGTCCACGGTCTTCACGCTGACCTCCAGCTGCTCGGCGATTTCCCGGTTGGTGTAGCCCTTGACCAGCGGCACGAACACATCCCGCTCCCGTGGCGTGAGGCTGTCGATCCGCGCCTGCACCACATCGCGCTGGCGGCTGCCGACCTGGACCTTCGACGAGCGACCCAAGGCTTCCTGCACACTGTCCAGGAGCATCTGGTCGTTGTACGGCTTCTCGATGAAATCGCAGGCACCGGCCTTGAACGCGCGCACCACGATGGGCACGTCGGCGTGCCCGCTGACGAAGATCACCGGCAGCTCGATACCCCGCGCCCGCAGCGCTTCCTGCACGCTCAGGCCGCCCATGCCGGGCATCCGTACATCGAGCAGGACGCAGGCCGGCAGGTCGCCGTCGCAGGCGTCGAGAAACGCCTGGCCACTGGTGAAAGGCAATGCCTCCAGGCCCACCGATTCCAGCAGCCAGACCGTGGAGTCGAGCATGCCCTGGTCGTCGTCGACCACATAGACCTTTGGTTCCTGCATGAAAATCCCTCGGTTCAAACGCTTGCCGCCGGCGCCAGCCGACAGTTCAGAATCAATCCCCCGCCCTCCCCCGGACTCGCCGTGAGGGTGCCGCCGAAACCTTCGACGATGCTCCGGCTCATGCTCAGGCCAAGGCCCAGCCCTTCCGGCTTGCTGGTGGTGAACGGGGTGAAAATGCCGTCCAGTTGCTCCGGCGCCACTCCCGGGCCCTGGTCGATCACCCGTACCAGCAGGCGCCCGCCTTCCTGCTCGCCGCACAGCAACACCCGCGACGGCTGCCCTGGCTGGCGCTCGCGGTTGGCGTCGATGGCATTGCGCAGCAGGTTGAGCAAGACCTGCTCCAGCAGCACCCGGTCGGCATAGACCGGCGGCAGATTGTCCGTCATTCGCTGCTCGATCGTCACCTGCGCCTGGTTGGCTTCCCAGGCGCACAGGCGCACCGCTTCCCGCGCCACCACGGCCACGGACAGCGCCTGCAGGCGCCGCGGTTCCTTGCGCAGGAAGGCACGCAGGCGCTTGATCACCTCGGCGGCGTGGGTCGCCTGTTCGCTGATCCGCTGCAAGCCCTGGGCGACCCGACCGGCAGCCTGGGGATCGCGCTCCAGGGCATGCAGGTAGCGCTGGCTGGCGGCGGCGTAGTTGAGCACCGCGGCCAGTGGCTGATTGATCTCGTGGGCGATGCCCGAGGCCAGCTCGCCCAGGGTCACCAGGCGTGCGGTGTGGGCCAGTTCGTCCTGGTGCCGGCGTTGCTGGGTCTCGCGCAGTTCGCGCTCGGTCATGTCGCGGGCCACCAGCGAGTAGTAGCGCTCGCCCCCGGCGGCACGGTGCGCCAGCAGCACCAGCGATACCGGAAACGCCGCGCCGCCGTCGTACGGCGCCAGGCGCGCCTCGCACTGCCAGACGCCGTCGCGCTCGGCGCACAGCCAGCCATCGCCGTCGAGGCGTTGCTGGGCCTCGCCGTCGAGCAGCTCGCGCAACGGCGGCACCACGTCGACATCGGTCAGGCCCAAGGCACGCCGGGCCGAGCGGTTGAGGTAGGTCAGGCGCCCTTCCGGGTCGGTGAACAGCACCAGGTCGGTATTCGCCTCCACCACTTCGGCCAGGCGCCGGCGGTTTTCCTGGGCCTCGATACGCACGCTGATATCCCGCGAGACGCTGACGATCTCCACCACCGCCCCGGTGTAGGTCTCGCGGATGGCACGGCTGGCGATCTCGAACCAGAGGTCGCGACCATCGCGGTGACGCACTCGGCAGGTCATGGTCTGGTAGCCGTCGCGCTCCAGCGCCGCCGAGGCCTGGGCCAGGTACTGACGGCAGTCGTGGGGGTGCAGCAGCGACTGCACCGCCACGCCACGCAGCTCCTCCGGCCAGTAGCCGAGCAGGCGGTACGACGCTGGCGAGGCATCGAGGAAGCAGCCGTCCGGGGTGTGCCGGGAAATCAGGTCGGTGGTGTTCTCGGTGATCAGCCGGTACAGGCGCCGTGCCTGGGCGGCCTCGCGTTCGGCGCGACGCTCGCGGGTGGCATCACGGCAACGGGCGATGACCTGGTCCGCCCCCGCAGGAATGAAGGTCCAGAGAAGAATGCGCTCGCCGGCCTGGCTCTCGACATCGCTGATCGCCCGCTGCTGGCCGAGGCACGCCGTGACCAGCGCGGCATGGTTGGCCGGCAGCAGCAACGCCAGGCTTTGCGGCGGCCAGCCGTTGAGTTCGGCGAGCATGGCCGGATTGGCCGCGCGCAACACGGCACCGGCATCGAGCAGCAGCGAGGGTTGCGGGTCCTTGTCGAGCAAGGCCGAGGGAATCAAGGTCACAGCAATGGCTCCGGCGTTTTATAGTATTTGTACCATATTGCTATAGTCTATCTTCCAGGTAACATGGCGAACAGCGTAAAAATTGCATCACCGGAACCGGCACCACCGTGAGCCCGTTCCATGAAACCTGATCAGAGCTAACAATCAGCCATCGGAGGTTTCAGCAGGCGCTTCGGCGTGGGCTGCCTCCTGCACAGGATCACGCTTGTATGTCTATCTTCTCCCAGGGCTTGCAGCCCGCCCCGGTCAATCACGTCGCCCTCACCCCGCTGAGCTTCATCGAACGCACCGCCGCCGTCTATGGCGACTACCCCGCCGTGATCCACGGTTCGATCCGCCGTAACTGGCAGGAAACCTACCAGCGCTCCCGGCGCCTGGCCAGCGCCCTGGCTGGCCGCGGGATCGTCCAGGGCGACACGGTGGCGGTGATGCTGCCGAACATTCCGGCGATGCTCGAAGCGCATTTCGGCGTGCCGATGATCGGCGCCGTGCTCAATGCTCTCAACGTGCGCCTCGACGCCGAAGCCATCGCCTTCATGCTGGAGCACGGCGAAGCCAAGGTGCTGATCACCGACCGCGAGTTCCACAAGGTGATCGCCGCCGCCCTGAAACTCATGGCCCATCCGCCGCTGGTGGTGGATGTCGACGACCCCGAGTACGGCGAAGGCTGCGCGGTCAGCGAACTGGACTATGAAGCCTTCCTCGCCGAGGGCGACCCGGAATTCCCCTGGCAGTGGCCCGAGGACGAGTGGCAGGCGATCTCGCTGAACTACACCTCCGGCACCACGGGCAACCCCAAGGGCGTGGTCTATCACCACCGCGGCGCCTACCTCAATTCCCTGGGCAACCAGATGACCTGGGCCATGGGCAACCACCCGGTGTACCTGTGGACCCTGCCGATGTTCCACTGCAATGGCTGGTGCTACCCCTGGACCGTCACTGCGCTGGCCGGAACCCATGTGTTCCTGCGCCGGGTCGATCCGCAGAAGATCCTCACCCTGATCCGCGAACACCAGGTCAGCCACCTGTGTGGCGCGCCGATCGTGCTCAATGCGCTGATCAACATGCCGGACTCGGCCAAGGCCGCCATCGATCACCCGGTCAACGCCATGGTCGCTGGCGCCGCGCCACCGGCCAAGGTGATCGGCGCGGTCGAGGAGATGGGCATCAAGGTCACCCACGTCTATGGCCTGACCGAGGTCTACGGACCGGTGACGGTCTGCGCCTGGCATGCCGAGTGGGATGAAAAGCCGCTGCAGGAACGGGCGCGGATCAAGTCGCGCCAGGGCGTGCGCTACGCCACCCTCGAAGGCCTGATGGTCGCCGACCCGCAGACCCTGGAGCCGGTGGCGCGGGACGGTAATACCCTGGGCGAGATCTTCATGCGCGGCAACACGGTGATGAAGGGCTACCTGAAGAACCCCGAGGCGACCGCCGAAGCCTTCCGCGGCGGCTGGTTCCATACCGGCGACCTGGCGGTGTGGCACCCCGACGGCTACGTCGAGATCAAGGACCGGCTCAAGGACATCATCATCTCCGGCGGCGAGAACATCTCCACCATCGAGGTGGAAGACACCCTCTACCGGCACCCGGCGGTACTGGAAGCCGCGGTGGTCGCCCGCCCGGACGAGAAATGGGGCGAGACGCCCTGTGCCTGGATCACCCTCAAAGCCGGTTTCGAGGACACCCGCGAGGCCGAGATCATCGCCTTCTGCCGCGAGCACCTGGCCGGCTTCAAGCTGCCCAAGACCGTGGTTTTCCGCGAACTGCCGAAGACCTCGACGGGCAAGATCCAGAAGTACCTGCTGCGCGACTGGGCCAAGGCGCTCTGATCCCTCTTCCTTTATACGAGAACCCCGATGCCTGAATTCAATGCCCCGCTGCGCGACATGCGCTTCGTCCTCCATGAAGTGTTCCAGGGCCCGGCCCGCTGGGCACGCCTGCCGGCCCTGGCCGCTGCAGTCGACGGCGAGACTGCCGACGCCATCCTCGAAGAGGCGGCGAAGATCACCGGCCAGCTGATCGCCCCGCTCAACCGCAGCGGTGACGAGCAGGGCGTCGGCTTCGAGGCCGGCAAGGTCACCACGCCCGACGGCTTCAAGGAGGCCTGGCGCACCTACCGCGAGGGTGGCTGGGTGGGCCTCGCGGGCAACCCGGAACATGGCGGCATGGGCATGCCGAAGATGCTCGCGGTGCAGTTCGAGGAAATGCTCTACGCCGCTAACTGCAGCTTCAGCCTTTACTCGGCGCTGAGCGCCGGTTGCTGCCTGGCCATCGACGCCCACGCCAGCGACGCCCTGCGCGCCCTTTACCTGCCGCGCCTGTACAGCGGCGAATGGGCCGGGACCATGTGCCTGACCGAGCCTCACGCCGGCACCGACCTGGGCATCATCCGCAGCAAGGCCGAGCCCCTGATCGACGGCAGCTACGCCATCAGCGGAACCAAGATCTTCATCACCGGCGGCGAGCAGGACCTGACCGAGAACATCGTCCACCTGGTGCTGGCCAAGCTGCCCGATGCCCCGGCCGGGCCCAAGGGCATCTCGCTGTTCCTGGTACCCAAGCGCATCGTCAACGACGACGGCAGCCTCGGCGTCGACAATGCGCTGAGCTGCGGCTCGGTCGAGCACAAGATGGGCATCAAGGCCTCGGCCACCTGCGTGATGAACTTCGACGGTGCCGTCGGCCACCTGGTCGGCGAGCCGAACCGCGGCCTGGCGGCGATGTTCACCATGATGAACTACGAGCGCCTGTCCATCGGCATCCAGGGCATCGGTTGCGCCGAAGCGTCCTACCAGAGCGCGGTGGCCTATGCCCGCGACCGCCTGCAAAGCCGCGCGGCCACCGGCGCGCAGGCGCGGGACAAGGTCGCCGACCCGATCATCGTCCACGCCGATGTGCGGCGCATGCTGCTGACCATGAAGGCGCTGAACGAAGGTGGCCGGGCCTTCGCCACCTATGTCGGCCTGCAACTGGATACCGCCAAGTACGCCGAGGACGCTGCCGAGCGCGAAGCCGCGCAACGCCTGGTGGCGCTGCTGACCCCTGTGGCCAAGGCCTTCTTCACCGATACCGGGCTGGAAAGCTGCGTGCTCGGCCAGCAAGTGTTCGGCGGCCACGGCTATATCCGCGAGTGGGGCCAGGAACAACTGGTGCGCGACGTGCGTATCGCGCAGATCTATGAGGGCACCAACGGTATCCAGGCACTGGACCTGCTGGGCCGCAAGGTGGTGGCCGACGGTGGTCAGTCGCTGGCCCTGCTGGCAGCGGAAATCCGCGCCTTCTGCGAAAGCGAGCCGCCTCACGCCGAAGCCCTGCTGGATGCCCTGCAACGCCTGGAAAGCACCAGCCAGTGGTTGCGCGACCAGGTTGCCGATGATGCCAACGCGGTGGGCGCGGCATCGGTGGAATACCTGCACCTGTTCGGCTATGTGGCCTACGCCTACATGTGGTCGCGCATGGCCGCCACCGCCAGGGCGCACCAGTCCGACGAGCCGGACTTCTACGACGCCAAGCTGGCGACGGCGGCGTTCTTCTTCGCCCGCCTGTTGCCTCGGGTGTTGTCCTTGCAGGCGAGCATCGAGGCCGGCAGCGGCTCCTTGTACAGCCTTGATCCAGAGCAGTTCTGAGCCCTTGTGACGGACCGGCGAGCAACCGACTCGCCGGTTTTTCACGACCATTGGTCGGTTTGTGCGGGAAAAATCGATTTTGTAGGGGATTTCCTGCAAATAAATCTCACAACTGATAGTGATTCGCCATGATCTCGGTTCCTGCACGCTGCCGCGCAAGGGTAGAATGGCCGAAACCGGGAGTTTCAATGAATCAGGTCAGCCCCAGCGATGCCGAGTTGAATGCCATCACCGATGCCGCCGCGCATTGGTGCATGCGTTTGCACGCCGAGGACTGCACTGAAGCGGAACATGCCGAATTCGAGAAATGGTTGACCGCGAGCCCCTTGCACCGCGAGGAATACCAGGCGATGCAGGAAATCTGGGTGACCGCCGACCACCTGCCGCGCCCCCCTTCCCCTGCACGTGTCCTGCATCTGCCGGTCAAGCAACGGCCCCGGCCGCAGCGTGCACGGCATTATGCTTCGGCAGCGGTGATCACCCTGCTGGCCCTGCCCCTGGCGGGCTGGATCGGCTGGGACCAGGGCTGGCTGCCCAATGACTACCAGTCCGTGGAAAGCACCGACAGCCGCATGACCGTCACCCTCGGCGACGGCAGCGAGGTCGAGCTGAACCTGGGCACTTCGCTGCGCTACCTGCACTACAAGGATGAGCGGCGGGTCACCCTGAGCAAGGGCGAGGCGTTCTTCAAGGTCCACCATGATGTCCAGCACCCGTTCGTGGTCCGTGCCGGCAGTGGCCAGACCCAGGTCACCGGGACCCAGTTCAACGTGTGGAAGTACCGCGACCAGGTCAAGGTGACGCTGGTGGAAGGCTCGGTGCTGGTCAGCAGCGAAAGCTTCAAGCTGGGCAGTGGCTATCGTCTTGGTCCGGGCATGCAGGCCAGCTACCAGGCCGGCGACCTCGAACCGCGCCTGAACCAGACCTACGCCAACGACTCCAGCCTGGCCTGGCGCAGCGGCAAGCTGGTGATCGACAACCTCACCCTCGACCAGGCCCTGCCGTTGATCAACCGCTACCTCGACAGCCCGCTGCGCCTGGCCGACGCCAGCACCGGCAGCGTGCGCATCAGCGGCATCTACAACACCGGCGACGTCAAGCGCCTGGTGCGTACCTTGCCCAAGGTGCTGCCGGTGTACCTGACCCAGGACAAGAACGGCGACACGGTGCTGAACCGGATCTCGCCGCCGCCGAAGAAAGGCTGAAGATCAAAAGAACAACGCGGACCCTGTGGGAGCGGGTTCACCGGGACGCCGGACCGCCGCGATTGCGTCGGTGAATTCACTCCTGCAATCGCGGGTGAACCCGCTCCCACAAGGTCCCCGCTGCCCGCCCGATTGACTTACAACACCATTGCCGCCACCCACCCCGCTGCCAGCAGCGGCAGGTTGTAGTGGATGAAAGTCGGCACCACCGTGTCCCAGATATGGTGATGCTGGCCATCGACGTTCAGCCCCGAGGTCGGGCCGAGGGTCGAGTCCGACGCCGGCGAACCCGCATCCCCCAGCGCCCCCGCCGTGCCGACGATGCACACGGTGGCGATCGGGTCGAAGCCGAGCTGCACGCACAGCGGCACGAAGATCGCCGCGAGGATCGGCACGGTGGAGAACGACGAGCCGATGCCCATGGTCACCAGCAGGCCCACCAGCAACATCAGCAACGCGCCGATGCCCTTGCTGTGGTCGATCCACACCGCCGAGGCTTCCACCAGGGTCTTCACTTCACCGGTGGCCTTCATCACTTCGGCGAAACCGGAGGCGGCGATCATGATGAAGCCGATCATCGCCATCATCTTCATGCCTTCGGTGAACAGGTCGTCGGTGTCCTTCCAGCGCACGATGCCGGACACCGAGAAGATCAGGAAACCGACCAGGGCACCGATGATCATCGAGTCCAGCCACAGCTGGACGATGAACGCCGCCGCGATGGCGCAACCGGCCACCACCAGGGTCAGCGGGTTGTAGCTGACCGCCACCTGCTCGACCTGCTCGATCTTCTCAAGGTCATACACGCGCTTCTTGCGGTAGCTGAAGAACACCGCGATCAGAAGGCCGGCGAGCATCCCCGCGGCCGGGATGGCCATGGCGTGGGTGACGTTGACGCCGCTGATGTCCACGCCGCTGCGGGCGACGTTGGCCAGCAGGATCTCATTGAGGAAGATGTTGCCGAAGCCCACCGGCAGGAACATGTACGGGGTGATCAGGCCGAAGGTGATGACGCAGGCCACCAGGCGCCGGTCGATCTGCAGGCGGGTCAGCACGTAGAGCAGCGGCGGCACCAGCAGCGGGATGAAGGCGATATGGATCGGCAGGATGTTCTGCGAGGAAATCGCCACCACCAGCATCAATCCGACCAGCAGCCACTTGACCCGTGCGCCCTGGCCCTCGCTCTGGCCATGGAACATCGCCAGGGCGCGATCGGCCAGGGCATGGGCCAGGCCGGACTTGGCGATGGCCACGGCGAAGGCGCCGAGCAAGGCGTAGGACAAGGCCACGGTGGCACCGCCACCCAGCCCGCCATTGAAGGCCTTGAGAGTGCCTTCGATCCCCAGCCCACCGACCAGCCCACCCACCAGCGCACCGATGATCAGGGCGATGACCACATGCACGCGGGACAGGCTCAATATCAGCATGATGCCGACCGCGGCAATTACTGCATTCATTGCTTGAAAACCCCTTGAAAACAAACGAAAAGCAAAAGCCTCGGCGACAGTTTTGCCCTCAGGCACTGGCCGAATGACGGTATGTTTTATTGGAAGGCGCCCACTCTGAAGCAGCCCTCCCCCGTTGTCAAAGCGCAACGCCCCCTACCGGTGCAGGGGTCGCCTGAATGACCGAAAACGGCGCAATTCAATTGACTGTTTGAATAAAGAAACAAGCGAAACGGCCGTTAAAGTCGGCAGTGTCTATTTATTCTGGTTCAAAGGATTTCGCCAAATGTCGCTCAGACAGCTTTCCATCCAATGGAAGATCACCCTGCTCGCCGGACTGTGCCTCGCCGGCATCGTCACCCTGCTGGTCGGTCTTTCGCTGTATCGCATGGAGCACACGACGGAGCTGGTCAAGGCCAGCAGCATGCAAATGCTCACCGAAGCGGCCGAGGGCCGCATCGAGTCCCAGGGCGAGGTCCAGGCGCTGAACATCCGCCGCCAGTTCATGGATGCCTACCAGTACGGTGCGGGGTTCTCGCGCCAGGTGCTGTTCCTTCGCGAACAGGCGGAAAAGCGCTTCCTCGATGCCTTCGACCTGCGCGAAGACCTGACCCGCCAGGTGCGTTCGGCGTTGCAGGCCAACCCCGACCTGCTCGGCCTGTCGCTGGTGTTCGAGCCGAACGCGCTGGACGGCAAGGACGAACTCTTCGCCCAGCAGGAGGCCATCGGCAGCAACGAGACCGGGCGCTTCGCCCTGTACTGGTCGCAACCGACCCCGGGCCAGCTGACTTCCATGGCCCTGCCCGAGCGCGACATGGCCGACACCAGCATCGGCCCGAGCGGCGAGCCGGCCAACACCTGGTCGGTGTGCCCGCGGACCACGCGCAAGACCTGCATCACCGAACCCTACTTCTATGAGATCGCCGGCCAGCAGGTGCTGATGACCAGCATCGTGTTCCCGCTGATCGTCAACGACAAGGTGATCGCCACCCTGTCCATCGACATCAACCTGAACAGCCTGCAGGCCATGAGCAAGCAGGCCAGCGCCAACCTCTACGGCGGCCAGACACAGATCGGCATCATCAGCCCGGCCGGCCTGCTCGCCGGCTACAGCCCGGATGCGAGCAAGCTGGCGCAGCGCGTGATCGAGGTCGACAAGGCCAGCGGCGCGGAACTGCTGCGCCTGCTCGGCGACGGCACCTCGCTGCACAGCCTCCAGCATGAAGGCCGCCTCAAGGTGCTCGCCTCCTTCTCGCCAACCCCGGGCGCCAAGCCCTGGGGCGTGCTGCTGGACGTCCCGGAAAGCGCCCTGATCGGCCCGGCCGAAGCCCTCAAGCAGGAGCTCGACCAGCGCAACACCAGCGGTGCCGTGATCGAACTGGGCCTGGGCCTGCTGGCTGCGGTGGTCGGCCTGCTGCTGATCTGGCTGCTGGCCCGTGGCGTGACCCGGCCGATCCTCCACGTCGCCCATCGCCTGCGCGAGATCGCCAGCGGCGACGGCGACCTGACCAGCCGCCTGGCCTACAACAAGCAGGATGAGCTGGGCGAACTGGCCGGCTGGTTCAACCGTTTCCTCGACAAGCTGCAACCGACCATCGCCGAGGTGAAGAGCTCGGTGCACGCCGCCCGCGACACCGCCGACAAGTCCTCGGCCATTGCCAGCCAGACCAGCGCCGGCATGGAGCAGCAGTATCGCCAGGTCGACCAGGTGGCCACCGCCTCCCACGAGATGAGCGCCACCGCCCATGACGTCGCCCGCAGCGCGGCCCAGGCCGCCCAGGCGGCCCGCGATGTCGATCAGGCGACCCGCCAGGGGCTGGCGGTGATCAACCAGACCACCGACAGCATCGACTCGCTGGCAGCCAACATGAACACCGCCATGGGCCAGGTCGAGGGCCTGGCCGAGAACAGCGAGAAGATCGGTTCGGTGCTGGAGGTGATCCGCTCGATCGCAGAGCAGACAAACCTGCTGGCACTCAACGCGGCCATCGAGGCAGCCCGTGCCGGCGAGGCCGGGCGTGGCTTCGCGGTGGTCGCCGACGAGGTACGCAACCTGGCCCAGCGCACCCAGGAGTCGGTGGAGGAAACCCGCCACGTGATCGAGCAGCTGCAGGCCGGCACCCGGGAAGTGGTGGGTGCCATGGACAGCAGCCATCGCCAGGCCCAGGGCAGCGTCGAGCAGGTCGGCCAGGCGGTGACCGCACTGCGCCAGATCGGCGAGGCGGTGGCGGTGATCACCGACATGAACCTGCAGATCGCCAGTGCTGCCGAGGAGCAGAGCGCAGTGGCCGAGGAAATCAGCGGCAACGTGGCGACCATCCGTGATGTGACCGAGTCGCTGTCGCACCAGGCCGACGAATCGGCGCGGGTCAGCCAAGCGCTGAACAGCCTGGCGAACCAGCAGCAGAGCCTGATGGATCATTTCCGGGTTTGATGGTCCTGGGAGTCTGTGCAGAGCCTGGATAGCGGGCTCGACTCGGACTCTGTGGGAGCGGGTTCACCCGCGATTGCAGTAGTGGACGCACTATCGTCATCGCGGGTAAACCCGCTCCCACACGTTCCTGCTGAATCCTAGCGCCCTGCCCTGCGCGGCAACTCGATGTACACCCGCAACCCACCCTGCGGGCTCTCGCGCAAGTCGATCCGGCCATGCCAGGCCTCGACAATATCCCGCACGATGCCCAGCCCCAGGCCATGCCCGGCCACCTGCTCGTCCAGCCGCGCCCCGCGCTCCAGCACGCCCTGGCGGGCCTCTGCCGGAATGCCCGGGCCATCGTCGTCGACCCATAGCTGATAGCTGTCGGCGGCCTGTCGGATGCCCAGGCACACCTCGCTGTCCGCCCACTTGCAGGCGTTGTCCAGCAGGTTACCGAGCAGCTCCAGCAGGTCTTCGCGGTCCCAGGGCAACGACAGCCCGCCGGGGACATCGTGACGGATCAGCAGGCCATCGCCATGGATCATGCCCAGGGTCGCGAGCAGCCCCGGCAACTCTGCGTCGCAATCGAAATGCGCGCCGGGTAAGGCGTCACCCGCCAGGCGCGCGCGGTTCAGTTCGCGGCTGAGACGCTGCTGGATCTGTTCCAGTTGCTCACGCAGCTGCGCGGCCAGTTCCGGCGACTCCCGCAAGCGGTCGCTGGACGCCAGGCTGAGCAGCACCGCCAGCGGGGTCTTCAGGGCATGTCCGAGATTGCCGAGGGCATTGCGCGAGCGGCGCAGGCTGTCCTCGGTATGGGCCAGCAGGTGGTTGATCTGCGCCACCAGCGGCTCCAGCTCGGTGGGGACTTCACTGTCCAGCTGACTGCGCTTGCCCTGTTGCAACTGGGCGATCTGTTCCCGGGCGCGCTCCAGCGGGCGCAACGAGCGCTTGACGATCAGCCGCTGCAGGACCAGCACCATGACCAAGGCCAGCAAGCCAAGGCCGAGACCGATCTGCTGCATGCGGCGAAAACCGTCGCGCATAGGCGTGTAGTCCTGGGCGACGCTGATGGAAATCGACTGCCCCTGGCGCCGGTAGTCCGAACGCAGGACCAGCAGTTGCTGGCCTTCCGGACCTGCTTCGAGACCCTCGCGCAGGCCGGCAGCTTGCGGCCGTGGCAGCTCGGTGTCCCAAAGTGAACGGGAGCGCCAGCTCTTGCCCTCGAAGTCGATGCGGAAGTAGTAACCGGAGAATTGCCGGTTGTAGGCGGCGGAGATGCGGCGCTGGTCCAGCTCGACCCCGTTCTGGCCCTGGACCAGGGCCACCAGCAGGTTTTCGCTTTCCTTGCGCAGGCCGTTTTCCAGGTAGCGGTGCAGGCCGACCTCGAACAGCCACAGGCTGACCTGGGCCAGGCTCAGCCCGACCACCACCAGCATGAGCACCAGGCCCAGGCTGAGACGCGACTGGATCGACCTCACTCCACCGCCCCGCCGAACCGGTAGCCCTGGCCGCGATGGGTCTCGATCACGCCGCGTCCGAGCTTGCGCCGCAGGTGGTTGACGTGGACTTCGAGGACATTGGAGTCGCGCTCGGTTTCGCCGTTGTAGAGGTGTTCGGCGAGGTGGCTCTTGGAGAGGATCTGTTGCGGGTGCAGCATGAAATAGCGCAGCAGGCGGAATTCCGCGGCGGTCAACTGCACGTCCTCGTCGCCGCGGCTGACGCACTGGCGGCCTTCGTCCAGGTGCAGGCCGGCGGCTTCCAGGGTCGGCTGGTTGGCCAGGCCGCGGGCGCGACGCAGCAAGGCCTGGATGCGCAGTTGCAGCTCTTCGGGATGGAAGGGCTTGCTCAGGTAATCGTCGGCGCCGGCCTTGAGCCCTTCGATGCGGTCAGCCCAGGAACCGCGCGCGGTCAGGACCAGCACCGGGGTCACCAGGCCGCCCGCGCGCCACTGTTGCAGCACTTCCAGGCCGGGCACGCCGGGCAGGCCGAGGTCCAGCACGATCAGGTCATAGGGCTCGCTGGCGCCCTGGTACACGGCATCGCGACCGTCGGCCAGCCAGTCCACCGCGTAGCCCAGGCGTTGCAGGCTCGCGGTCAGTTCGTCAGCGAGGGAGACGTTGTCCTCGACCAGCAGCAGGCGCATCAGTCATCTTCCTCATCTTTGAGCAGCGTGCCCTTGGCGGCATCGAGCTTGATCTCGCGGACCACGCCTTCGCGGGTCAGCAGTTCCACTTCATAGACATAGATATCGTCGTCCTCTTCCAGTTCGGCCTCCAGCAGGCGCGCGCCGGGATAACGGCCCAGGGCAGACTGCAGCAGCTGTTCCAGAGGCAGGATGACACCCTCCTGGCGCAGGTGCAGGGCCTCATCCTGGTCGAGGTCGCGGGCCAGGGCCAGCGAGCAGCCCGCCAGCAGCGCGAGGGCTAGCCAGCGGGCCGGTTGCAGAAGGTGCGGCATCAGTGGTCCTGGGCATCCTTGAGGATCTCGCCGGTCTTGGCGTCCAGGTCCACATCCCACTCGACGTTCTGCGCGTCACGCAATTCGACCTTGTAGATATAGCGGCCGTATTCGTTTTCCAGCTCACTGTCCTTGACGGTAGCACCGGGATGCTTGGCCAGGGCTTTCTGCTTGAGTTCGTCGAGGGACTGGATCTGCTTTTCCTGCACCAGCTTCACCACTTCATCGGGTTGCACGTCCTTGGCCAGGGCGACGTTGGCGCTCAGGGCCAGGGCAGCGGTTGCGAACAGCGCGGTCAGAGTTTTCATGTTGGTTTCCTCCACAGGGATCGATCGGGTACGGTGGAAAGTCTACCGAGGCGAACTTAATTGAACCTGAAAACAGCTGGCGCCATGATAGCGCAGAGCCGAGTGAGAACCGTATGACCGCCATCCACAGCAAATATCCCGCGCTGACCCTCAAGGCCGGCAAACGCGCCTTGGCGCGGATTCGCCAGGGTGGCCTGAGTGCAGCGGATGTCGGTGTGCTGCCAGGAGCGGCGGGCGGACCGAAGGCCCTGGGCATCCAGGGGCTGGACCTGGCGCTGTTCGGTGAATGGCTGCCGGGGGCGCCACGGGAACGCGCCTTGATCGGCGCGTCCATCGGTTCCTGGCGCTTCGCCAGCGCCTGCCTGCCCGATCCGGCCAGTGCCATCCGCCGCCTCGGCGAGCTGTACACCGCGCAGGACTTCGCCAGGGGCGTGACCCAGGCCGAGGTGTCCTTGAGTTGCCAGCGCATGCTCGACGACCTGCTCGAAGGCCGCGATGCGAGGATCCTCGACAATCCCGACTATCGTCTGAACATCGTCGTGGTGAAGAGCCACGGCCTGCTCGCCGACGATCATCGCGGGCGCCTGGGCATCGGCCTGTCGTCGGTGATCGCCGACAACCTGATCGGCCGGCCGCGACTGGCCCGACATTTCGAGCGCGTCATCCTGCACGACGCCCGCAGCGCACCGCCGTTGCAGCCGCTCACCGACTTCCCGTCGCGCTTCCTGCCGCTGGCCGGCGAGAACCTGCGCCATGCCCTGCTAGCCTCCGGTTCGATTCCCATGGTGATGGAAGGCGTGCGCGATATCCCCGGTGCCGGTGCCGGCACCTACCGCGACGGCGGCCTGCTCGACTATCACCTGGACCTGCCCTACAGCGGCGAGGATGTCGTGCTCTACCCGCACTTCACCGACAAGGTGATTCCCGGCTGGTTCGACAAGGCCCTGCCCTGGCGCCGTGGCGATGCCGGGCGCCTGCGGGATGTGTTGCTGCTGGCGCCATCCCCGCAGTACCTGGCGCGCCTGCCTTACGGCAAACTGCCGGACCGCAGCGACTTCAAGCGCTTCATGGGCGACGCGGCGGCGCGCCAGCGCTACTGGCACACGGCGATGAGCGAGAGCCGGCGACTGGGCGATGACTTTCTCGAAATGGTCGAACGCGGCACGCTGGGCGACCATCTGCAAGCCTTGTAACGGCCTTGCTGGTAAACTGCGCCCCAGCATTGGTTCTCAGAGTTGATTATTCGTGGAAATCTTCAAGGAATTTACCTTCGAGTCGGCACATCGCCTGCCGAACGTCCCCGCCGGCCACAAGTGCGGTCGCCTGCACGGCCATTCGTTCAAGGTCGCCCTGCACCTGACCGGCCCGCTGGATCCGCATACCGGCTGGATTCGTGACTTCTCCGAGATCAAGGCGATCTTCAAGCCGCTCTACGATCAACTGGACCACAACTACCTGAACGACATTCCCGGCCTGGAGAATCCGACCAGCGAAGTGATCGCCAAGTGGATCTGGGACCAGGTCAAGCCGTTGCTGCCGGAATTGAGCAAGGTGCGGATCCACGAGACCTGTACGAGTGGCTGCATTTATCAGGGCGAATGATGTGACACCCTTGAAACCACCGCGAGGTGGTTTTTTTTCGAAGGAACGAGCACTCGAAGATGCAGTCATCCGTAATTTTCCTGGGTGCGGGCCGGCCCTATCAAGGCGATGAACATTCTGCGCTGCGCAGTGCTTCCGGACATGCCCGGGTCATGGACTGGCAGATCCAGGCCACGGACTCGCTCATGTCCACGGTGCATTTCGTCGGTGGCTACCGGCTCGAATCGATCCGCGAGCGCTATCCACAACTGCGCTACTGGGAAAACGCCGAATGGCAGTCCACCCAGGCGGCGTTCTCGTTCCTCCAGGTCGACCTCGGCGAGCAGCATCACTGCCTGGTGTCCTATTCCGATGTGCTGTTCCGCCGCAGCCTGGCCACCGCGCTGAACGCCAGCCAGGCCGATGTCTGCGTCGCGGTGGACAGCCACTGGCGTACCCGTTTCGCGGGCCGTACCGACTTCGATCTGGAACGCTGCGAAAAGGTATCGCTGCACAAGCAGAGCATCACCCGCCTGGGCGCGGACATATCCCCTGCCCTCGCCTCCGCCGAGTTCGTCGGCTGCGTGCATTTCGGCCCCAATGCCATCGCCTTTCTGGTGGAGCACAAGGCAGCCCTGCAACGGCAGTTCCGCAAGGGCAACCTTTCCGACCTGATCGAGATGCTGCGTTGCAATGGCCTGAACGTGGAAGCGATCGATGTCCAGGGTGATTGGGCAGAGCTCAACGAGCCCCGCGACCTGGCCCACTTCGTACTCGGCACCAAGGCCCAGACCCTGCGGCGCCTGAGGCGCATGGTCAGGTGCAGCCGCATCGAGGACCAGGTCAGTTTCACCGTGGCGCAATGGCGGGAAAGCGAACAACGGGTGCTGGGCGGAATCCAGGATCACTTCCCGCAGCTACGCCTGGTGATCCGCAGCAGCGCCCTGTCGGAAGACGGCTTCGGCCACTCCAACGCCGGGGCCTACGCCAGCCTGCTGGACATCGATGGCAGTGAACCCGCCGCGTTGCGCGACGCCATCGAGCATGTCATCGCCTCCTATCCGGACAACAACCCGCAGAACCAGGTGCTGGTGCAGCCGATGCTGGAAAACGTGTTGGCCAGCGGCGTCGCCTTCACCCGCAGCCTGAGCAGCGGCGCACCTTATTACCTGGTCAATTACGACGACATCAGCGGCAGTACCGAATCCATCACCAGCGGCACCAGCGACCAGCACAAGACCCTGGTGATACAGCGTCGTGCCGACGAGGGCAGCAGCAACATTCCGCAGAACCTGAAGAGCTTGCTGCCCGCGTTGCGAGAGATCGAAGCGCTGCTGGGTTACGACTCACTGGACGTGGAGTTCGCCATCACCGCCGACGCCGGCCTGCATATCCTTCAGGTCCGGCCCATCGCGGTGGATCATTCGCACCGGGAAGGTGGCGATGAGCAGATCCATGCCCACCTGGACAAGGCTCGCCGACAGTTCGAGCAGTTGCAGGCGCCGGCGCCCTTCATGGTTGGCAAGCGAGCGCTGTTCGGCATCATGCCGGACTGGAACCCGGCCGAGATCATCGGCACCAAACCGCACCCCCTTGCCGCCAGCCTCTACCGTCATCTGATCATGGACGAGACCTGGGCGATCCAGCGGGCCGAGTACGGCTATCGGGACGTGCGCCCCGCACCGCTGCTGGTCAGCTTCGCCGGCCATCCCTATGTCGACATTCGTGCCAGCTTCAATTCGTTCATCCCTGCGACGCTGGACGACGCGCTGGCCAGCCGCCTGGCAGACTTCTACCTCGACTGGCTGGAGCGCCACCCTCATCTGCACGACAAGGTCGAGTTCGATGTGGTTCCGACCTGTTTCGCGCTCGACTTCGATCGCTGGCGCCAGCGCCTGGGCACGCAGGGCGGCTTTTCGTCGGCGGAGATCGACCTGTTGCAGCAAGGGCTTCGCGACATCAGCGCCCAAGCGATACGCCGCAACGGCAGCGACCTGGCGCAGATCGACAAACTGGAAAAGCGCTTCGAGCAACTGCGCCAACGCCCGATGCCGCCACTGGAGAAAGTCCGCGCACTGCTGTTCGATTGCCGCACCTATGGCACCCTGCCATTTGCCCACCTGGCACGCAGTGCTTTCGTCGCCATCACCCTGTTGCGCTCGGCGGTCAGCAGCGGGGTGTTGAGTGAGGCGGAAATGGACGATTTCCTGAGTTCCATTCGCACGGTCAGCCATCAGCTGACCCACAATGCAGAACGCTGCGCCCGGGGGGAGTTGAGCTGGGAGGCTTTCGTCGAGCAGTACGGCCATCTGCGTCCCGGCACCTATGACATCAATTCACCGAGCTATCGCGCTGATCCCGAGCGCTATCTCCGGCCAATCGTCGACAGCGTCAGCGCCCAGCATGTTGGCGCCTCTGACAACGCCGGCCAACTCTGGGAGGCAGCGCGGCCGCGCTTTGTCGCCGCGCTTGCCAAACAGGGCCTGGAGCATGATCCGGAAAGCCTGGAGCGCTTCCTGCGCCAGTCCATCGAGGGCCGCGAGTACGCCAAGTTCGCCTTTACCCGCAACCTGTCGCTGGCACTCGATGAACTGGTCACCTGGTCCGAGTCGCTGGGCATTCCACGCAAGAAACTGGCCTATCTTGAGATCGAGACCCTGCTTACCTTGTCCGACGATGCCTCTTTGGATCTCGCACTGGCGGAACAGCTACTTACCAGCGCACGAAGCAACCGCGCCCTGTACCAGCAGTTGCAGGCGATCGAACTGCCGCCACTGCTGTGCACCGCCGAGGATCTGAATGTGTTCCTCTATCCGGCAACGCAACCCAACTTCGTTGGTACGGGGCAGGTGCGTGCCGCCTGCGTCGACCTCAGCCAGTGCGCCGACGAACCCGACCTGGCAGGGTGTATCGCCCTGATCCCGCAAGCCGACCCTGGTTACGACTGGCTGTTCGGCCGACAGATCGCGGGACTGATCACCCTGTATGGTGGCGCCAATTCGCACATGGCGATCCGCGCTGCGGAGTTCGGACTTCCAGCCGCACTTGGCGTCGGTGAAACCCATTACAACGCCCTGGCCAGCGCCAGGGTGCTGGAGCTGGATGCGGGCAACCGCACCATCCGGGTGATCCAGTGATGCGTATCGCGATCACCCAACGGGTGGAACAGATCGCCGGACATGGCGAACGCCGCGATTGCCTCGACCAGCGCTGGGCAGCCTTGCTGGAAGGTCTCGGCATCGATGCGGTGCCGGTTCCAAATGGTCTGGCCGACCCTGCAGCGTGGCTGCTGCGCCAGGGCATCGAGGGGCTGATCCTCAGTGGCGGCAACGACCTTGCGCACCTGCCGGCAGCAAGCAACACCGCGGCGGAACGCGATTCCACCGAAACCACCCTGCTGTCCCAGGCCGAATCTCGGCGACTGCCGGTGCTTGCCGTGTGTCGCGGCCTGCAGATGCTCAATCACTTCCTGGGCGGCGAGCTGGTTCCGCTGAGTGGCCATGCCGGCTGCATGCATCCGGTCTTTCCCGTTGGCATTGATGAGCGTTTCGAGCGGTACGTGGAGGTGAACAGTTTCCACAACTGGGGCATTGCGCCGGGCACCCTCGCGCCAAGTCTCCTTGCCAGAGTGCGTGCCGCTGATGAGTCCATCGAGGCCGTGACTCACGAAGACCTGCCCTGGGTCGGCATCATGTGGCATCCCGAGCGTCCGTCGAGCAACGCCGCAGCCGACAGTCGCCTCATTCGTCATCTATTTTCATGCAAGGACCAACCATGCGCGTAATCATCCTGGCGGCCGGACAAGGTACTCGTCTGCGCCCGTACACCGACGACCGCCCCAAATGCCTGGTGCAATTGCAAGGCCGCGCCTTGCTGCACCGCCAGCTGGACGTCCTGCACACCCAAGGTCTGAATGACATCACGCTGGTCGGCGGCTATCGCGCCGAGTGCCTGCAGGATCAAGGTGCGGACCTGGTCATCAACCCGCGCTTCGCCGAAACCAACATGGTCTCCACTCTCTTCTGCGCGGAGCAGCGAATGGTGGACGGCGAAGACCTGCTGATCGCCTATGGCGACATCATCTACCAACCGTCGGTGCTGGAAAGCCTGCTGGCCACCGATGCACCACTGGCGATCTCCATCGACCGGGAATGGCGGCGATTCTGGGAAATCCGCATGGATAACCCCTTGGCCGACGCCGAGACCCTGAAGCTGGACAGTGCCGATTGCATCATCGAACTGGGCCGCAAACCCAAGGACTACAGCGAGATCCAGGGCCAGTACATGGGGTTGATCAAGGTCCGTGGCGATCACGTCGCCGCGTTCCGTCGGGCCTGGCACCAGATGGACCGGTCATTGCTGCGCGATGGAAAAGACTTCGACAACATGTACATGACCACCTTCCTGCAAAGCCTGATCGACGACGGCTGGAGCGCCCGTGCCGCGTTTACCGACAATGGTTGGCTGGAAGTCGATACGGTCGAAGATCTGGATCAGTACCATGAGATGTTCCGTAGCGGACAATTGGCGTCCTTCATTCAGCTCAGTGACTGAGCACGCTCGCGGAGCTAAGCCCCGCGATTTTTTCGGGTTTTCCGCCGGCAAAAACAAAACCCCTACCTGCGTACGCAGATAGGGGTTTCGGAATTTAATCTTGACGATGACCTACTCTCACATG
>NZ_JAZDQN010000041.1:0-58123 GCF_036324125.1 Pseudomonas ulcerans
TGCCCAACATGTCGCAGGAAGACCGGGGCGTGCTGCGTCTCGGTGACAAGACCACGCGGTGCCCTCGGTGCGGTGAAATGGGCGTCATTGCCGAAGGATCACAGATCTTCAAGTGGTATGACATTCCCACTGCGCTGGATGGCGCGCGTATCCAGTGTGGCTGTCCGCCAGGCAGCAATCGCTTGATCGCCATAGCGGGTTCACCTCCGGCGGGTACCGCCCCGGCAGCCTCGCCTCGTAGTGCGAGCACTCCAACCAGTGCACAACCCGCCGCCCAACCGGCTGCCCCTGCGCGTTCGGCCTCACCCTCATCGTGGACTGGAACGCCAGTGCGTCCGAGCACTGAAGACAACCAGCCCGTCGAGCCCGGTTTCTACATCGTGCCGAAGTCCATCAACCGACGTGCGCTCGAAGCCGAACTGTTCGGTGATGCCCCTTCGCCAGACGTGCTGCGCAAGTTTCATGGCCTGAACGGCAGTCTCGGAGATGACATCGTGAAGGCGGGGCAACTGGTCGTTCTCAGTGATCCGCGTAACTCCATGTGTATGCGGGAGGAAGCGCACTTGATGCAGGCGGCCGAGGAAGTGGCTGAAGTGTTGAAGGCGCTGACGCCGGAAGACGCGGATTTCATGACCGAGCATCAAGCTCAAATTGCTTCAATTCTTGGAAGCGTGTCGACTTGGGCAGGGGTTGCTACTGCCGGCATGGAAAAGCATCTGGATGACATCACTCGATCATTACAACGTCTCGAAGCTCTGCATGCTGATACCTATCGCACATATGGTCGTCTCAACGTGCCTGAGTTTTTCGCAAAGCGAACAGCAATTCTGGCGGAGCTGGACGGTACGTTGCTGAGCTCTGCCAAGGCCCGTAGTTTTCTTTCTCTAGGCAACCATTCAACACTAAAGAAATCCCTGCGCATTTCTAGCAAAAGCCTTGTTCATCACTGGAAAAAGGCGGGTGGCCCAGGGCCAATTCCTGGTTATTCGAGCTATATTGAAAGTGTTTCCAGAGCAACGACATACATGAAATATGGTGGTTATCTGGCAATTGGCATTGGTGGAATATCTTCGATTCTCACAATCAAGCAGGCGTGTGAAACCGGCTCGACAAAAGAGTGCACGAAGGTTGCGATAACGGAAAGCTTGAAGTTTTCCGGGATGTCAGCGGGCGGGATCTACGGAGCAAGCCTCGGGGTGCAGGAAAGTGCTTTTGTTTGCTACAAACTTTCGAAGGACCCAAGAAAGTTCTCAGTTTGTACCATCGCAGTGGTTGCAGCTTCGTCCTACTGGGGAGCCGAGCTTGGTGCGCATTTGGGAGAGGCGGTTGGAGAGAGTACCGTCAAGGGAGGGGAGGTTATTCATGACCTTTTCCTTTATGACTGACCCCAGACTTTGGGAAGCGCTGTTCATGATAGGCATGATGTTAGGGATTCCTGTCACATTCATCATCGCCTTCACCTATCGGGTAAAAATAACCAGAAAGTATCTGAAGGACATGATGGCGGAAATAAAGAGCAGCCCGGATTTGACTGCGCTTATGAAAACCTATGACTTCAGGTTTTCGAAGCGGATTTTCATTCCGGGTCTTCTGCACGGTGCAGTGACTCAAACCAGATTTGTCTCTATTGGCCTGATCTCTGTGGAAGATGCCAAGAATTTTCCTGAGCACTTCAGACGTCTGCTCGCCAAGGACGCTCGCCTGCAACGAATCGGCATTGGATGGTTCCTCGTCGCTGGCCTGCTCGCCTACATCAGTTGAGCCAGTCAGCCAAAAACGGAAAGGGCCGCAATAGCGGCCCTTTCCGTTCAATTTTCCGGCATTTCAGAACGCCAGCTTGTACCCGATCAAAAACAACATCCCCGCCAGGCAAGGCCGCAACACGCTATCCGAAATCCGCCCGGTCAGATGGCTGCCGATATAGATCCCCGGCAACGACCCCAGCAGCAGATAGCCCAGCAACGACCAGTCCATGTTGCCCATGCTCGCATGCCCCAACCCGGCAACCAGGGTCAGCGGCACGGCGTGGGCAATCTCGGTACCCACCAGACGGCGGGTCACCAGGTACGGATACAGCAGGAACAGCGCCACGGTACCCAGCGCACCGGCACCGATGGACGTCAGGGAAACCATCACCCCCAGCACGACACCAGTAATCACGGTCAGCACATTCAGGCTGCGCCCGCTCAGGTGATAACGGTCACCCGCATGCTTGCTGGCGAAGGCCTGCAGGCGGGATTTGAAGAGGATTGCCAGCGCGGTGAGGATCAGCACCACCGCCAGGCCCTGCTTGATGATGGCGTTGAGCGCTGCGGTGTCGGTGTGCAGGGTGCTGAGGAACCACAGGGTTGCCGCCGCCGCGGGCACGCTGCCCAGCGCCAGCCAGCCGGTGATGGCCCAGTCGATGTTCTTCTGCTTGCCGTGGACCCAGACGCCACTGGCCTTGGTGATGGCCGCGTAGAGCAGGTCGGTGCCCACTGCCGTTGCGGGGTTGATGCCGAACCAGAGCAGGATCGGGGTCATCAGCGAGCCGCCGCCGACGCCGGTCATGCCGACGATGAATCCTACAACCAGACCAGCAATGGTGAAGCCAAACGAACCTACATCCATACGTTACCTGACACGCTCTTGATCGACGGGGCCGGCGCAGCATAACGGATGTTTTTATGCCCAAATATATTTGTATCGAATTAGCTTATAACCGATATCGATTCGATCTATGCACGCGTAAAGCTCAGGTGATGTGGAGGGTGCAACGAAGAGGGGTCAGGCGGCCCCCTGCGGGGCCACCAGGTTCAGGTGCAACAGCGGGAAGGGTTCACTCTGGCCATCCAGTTCCGAGCGCCCGGTGACGTGGAAACCCTGGTGCAGGTAGAAGCCCACCGCCTGTGGGTTCTGTTCGTTGACATCGACTTCGCTGACGCCCAGCTCGGCGATCGCATGGGCCAGCAGCGCCTTGCCCACGCCGGTTCCGCGCCGGGCCGGATCGATGAAGAGCATTTCCAGCTTGCCCTCGTGTACCCCGGCGAAACCCAGCAGGGCGCCCGTCGCGTCGCGGGCGGCGCGCAGTTCCACCGCAGCCAGGTAGTCATTGAGGATCAGCGGGCGCAGCCGCTCGATATGCGCCTCGGGCAGGAAGTCGTGGGTGGCTCGCACCGAGGCTTCCCAGAGCGTGGTCAACGCCGGGTACTCGTCGGCGGCGACGGGGGTGATGGTCAGGTTCATCAGCATGCAGTCCTTTGTTTTCGGGAATGAAGCTGGCGATTTTACGCATTCTTTATGCGCCATGCGCCGACTCGGTCTCGTCCCTTTACAGCCCCTGAACGGAAAATTTTCCTACGCGGCACCTGGCCGCTGGACGGAGATTTCTGATGAGCATTCTGGACGGGGTGTCACTGCTCTTGGCGGTGGCGTTGTTTGTGTACCTGATGATGGCGCTGCTGCGCGCCGATCGCGGCTAGGAGCGGCCATGCAAAGTTACGATTACGCGTTGCTGCTGGCGTTCTTCGCCCTGGTGCTGTTGCCAGCGCCGTGGCTGGGACGCTTCTACTACAAGGTGATGGAAGGCCAGCGCACCTGGCTGAGCCCGGTCCTCGGCCCGCTGGAGCGCGGCTGCTACCGCATCGCCGGGGTCGATGCCGACAAGGAGCAAAGCTGGAAGCAGTACGCCCTGGCGTTGCTGGTCTTCAACCTCGCCGGTTTCCTCTTCCTGTTCGCCGTGCTGCGCCTGCAGGCCTACCTGCCGCTGAACCCGCAGCACCTGCCCGGCCAGGAATGGTCGCTGGCGTTCAACACCGCGGTCAGCTTCATGACCAACACCAACTGGCAGTCCTACAGCGGCGAAGCGTCCCTCAGCTACCTGAGCCAGATGATCGGCCTGACCGTGCAGAACTTCGTCAGCGCCGCCACCGGCCTGGCCGTGCTGGTCGCCCTGTGCCGCGGCATCGCCCGGCGCAGCGCCGGCACCCTGGGCAATTTCTGGGTCGACATGACCCGGGCCACCCTCTATGGCTTGCTGCCGCTGTGCCTGCTGCTGGCGCTGGTCCTGGTGTGGCAGGGCGTGCCGCAGACCTTCAGCGACTACGTGCACGCCGTCACCCTGCAGGGCGCCGACCAGGTCATTCCCCTCGGTCCGGCCGCCAGCCAGATCGCCATCAAGCAACTGGGCACCAACGGCGGTGGCTTCTTCGGCGTCAACTCGGCCCATCCGTTCGAGAACCCCACGGCGTGGAGCAACCTCTTCGAAGTGGCATCGATCATCCTTATCCCGGTAGCCCTGGTGTTCACCTTCGGCCACTACGTGAAGGACATGCGCCAGAGCCGCGCGATCATCGCCGGCATGCTCGCCCTGTTCCTCATCGGCGGTGCCACCGCGCTGTGGGCCGAGTACCAGCCCAACCCGGCGCTGAGCAATCCGCAGGTGCAGCAGGGCGCGCCGCTGGAGGGCAAGGAGAGCCGCTTCGGCACCACCGGCAGCGTGCTCTGGACGGTCACCACCACCGCCGCCTCCAACGGCTCGGTGAACGCCATGCACGACAGCCTCAACCCGCTCACCGGCATGGTGGCGCTGGTCAACATGATGGTCGGCGAAGTGATCTTCGGCGGTGTGGGCGCGGGCCTGTACGGCATGCTCCTGAACGTGCTGATCGCGGTGTTCCTCGCCGGCCTGATGATCGGCCGCACCCCGGAATACCTGGGCAAGAAACTCCAGGCGCGGGAAGTGCAACTGCTGGTCGCGACGCTGCTGGTGATGCCGGTCGGCGTGCTGATCCTCGGTGCCCTGGCCACCTCCCTGCCGGGCCCGGCGGCCAGCGTCAGCAACCCCGGTGCCCATGGCTTCAGCCAACTGCTTTACGCCTACACCTCGGCCAGCGCCAACAACGGCTCGGCTTTCGCCGGCCTGGGCGCCAACACCACCTTCCACAACCTGATGATCGGCCTGGGCATGTTGATCGGCCGCTTCGGCTACATCCTCCCGGTCCTGGCCCTGGCCGGCAGCCTGGCGCTGAAGAAGACCGCGCCGGTGGGGCAGGCCAGTTTCCCGACCCACGGCCCGCTGTTCGTCACCCTGCTGGTGGTCACCATCCTGCTGGTGAGCGGCCTGACTTTCCTCCCGGCGCTGGCCCTCGGCCCGATCGCCGAACACCTGGCCCTGGGCTTCTAAGGAGCGACACATGAACATGCCGATTCGCGACGTGAAAACGGCAACGAGCAACACTGCCAGGACGTCGTTCGCTGCCTTGTGGCGGCCAGCGCTGCTGCAGGCCTTCGTCAAGCTCGATCCGCGCCAGCTCAAGCGCGCGCCGGTGATGCTGGTGGTGGAACTCACTGCCATCTTCACCACTGTGCTGTGCCTGCTGCCCGACAACGCGGTGCCCACCGGCGTCGCCGTGCAGATCGCCCTGTGGCTGTGGTTCACCGTGCTCTTCGCCAACTTCGCCGAAGCCCTCGCCGAGGGCCGCGGCAAGGCCCGCGCCGACAGCCTCAAGGCCGGCAACCAGGGCCTGACCGCACGCCGTCGCACGGCGTCCGGCGGCTTCGAGGTGGTAGCCGCCACCGCCCTGCGCAAGGGTGACGTGGTGCGGGTTGAAGCCGGCGAGATGATTCCCGGCGACGGCGAGGTGATCGAAGGCATCGCCGCGGTCAACGAAGCGGCGATCACCGGTGAGTCCGCGCCGGTGATCCGCGAGTCCGGCGGCGACCGCTCGGCAGTCACCGGCAGCACCCGGCTGGTCTCCGACTGGCTGCTGGTGCGCATCACCAGCAATCCCGGCGAGTCGACCCTCGACCGCATGATCGCCCTGGTGGAAGGCGCCAGGCGGCAGAAGACGCCGAACGAGATCGCCCTCGACATCCTGCTGATCGGCCTGACCCTGATCTTCCTCGTGGTGGTGGTGACCCTGCAGCCGTTCGCCCATTTCGCGGGCGGCGCGATCCCCACGGTGTTCCTCGTCGCCCTGCTGGTGACCCTGATCCCCACCACCATCGGCGGCCTGCTCTCGGCCATCGGCATCGCCGGCATGGACCGCCTGGTGCGCCTCAACGTCATCGCCCGCTCCGGCCGCGCGGTGGAAGCTGCCGGTGACGTGCACGTGCTGATGCTCGACAAGACCGGCACCATCACCTTCGGTAACCGCCGTTGCAGTGCGGTCTACGCCGCCCCGGGCATCACTGCGCGGGAGCTGGCCGAAGGTGCCTTGCTCGCCTCGCTGGCCGATGACACCGCCGAAGGCAAGTCCATCGTCGAGTACCTGCGCCAGTTGCATGACTTCGTCGAGCCCGAGGCCAGCCAGCTGGTGCCGGTGGCGTTCAGTGCCGAGACGCGCCTGTCCGGCGTCGACTTCGGCCCGCGTCGCTACCGCAAGGGCGCGGTGGATTCGCTGCTGGCCTTCGTCGGCATGCAGCGCCTGGACATGCCGGCGCCGCTGGCCCGCGAAGTGGACAAGATCGCCCAGAGCGGCGGCACCCCGCTGCTGGTCTGCGTGGACAAGCGCCTGCTCGGCGTGATCCACCTCAAGGACGTGGTCAAGCCGGGCATCCGCGAGCGTTTCGCCGAGCTGCGCAAGCTGGGCATCCGCACCGTCATGGTCACCGGCGACAACCCGCTGACCGCCGCCGCCATCGCTGCCGAGGCCGGTGTCGACGACGTGCTCGCCGAAGCCACGCCGGAGAAGAAGCTGGCGCGCATCCGCCAGGAGCAGGACGACGGCCGCCTGGTGGCCATGTGTGGCGACGGCGCCAACGACGCCCCGGCGCTGGCCCAGGCCGATGTCGGCATGGCCATGAACGACGGCACCCAGGCGGCGCGGGAGGCGGCCAACATGGTCGATCTCGACAGCGACCCGACCAAGCTGCTGGATGTGGTCCAGGTCGGCAAGGAACTGCTGGTGACCCGTGGCGCGTTGACCACCTTCTCCATCGCCAACGACGTGGCCAAGTACTTCGCCATCCTCCCGGCGCTGTTCGCCGCGATCTATCCGCAACTGGGCGTGCTCAACCTGATGGGGCTGGCCAGCCCGCAGAGCGCCATCGTCTCGGCGATCGTGTTCAACGCCCTGATCATCGTCGTGCTGATTCCCCTGGCCCTGCGCGGGGTGCGGGTCAAGGCGGCCAGCGCGGCCCATCTGCTGCGACGCAACCTGCTGATCTACGGCCTCGGCGGCCTGCTGGTGCCGTTCGCCGGGATCAAGCTGATCGACCTGCTGCTCAACGCCCTGCAACTGGTGTGAACTGGAGTACATGAACATGACGACCCATCTTCGTCCGGCCCTGAGCCTGCTGCTGTTGATGACCCTGGTGACCGGCGTGGTCTATCCGCTGGCGGTGACCGGGATCGCCCAGGTGGCCTTCCCGGATCAGGCCAACGGCAGCCTGCTGCGTGACGACCAGGGCCAGGTGCGCGGTTCGCGCCTGATCGCCCAGCCCTTCAGTGGCGACGCCTGGTTCCAGTCGCGGCCCTCGGCCGCCGACTACGCCACGGTGTCCAGCGGCGCGAGCAACCTGGCACCGAGCAATCCGGCGCTGGCCCAGCGCATCGGCGACAGCGCCGGCGTGCTGTACAGAGAGGCCGAGGGTCCGGTGCCGCTGGCGCTGCTGACCACCTCCGGCAGCGGTCTCGATCCGCACCTGTCGCCGGCCGCAGTGGCCTACCAGCTGCCGCGGGTGGCGGCGGCGCGACAAATCCCGCAACAGACGTTGCAAGGACTGGTGGCGCAGTCCACCCTGCAACCGCTGGTGGGCCCGCCGGTGGTGAATATCCTCGCCCTCAATGCGGCTCTCGACCGCCTTGCCCCTCTGCCGAAATAAGGACACGACCCGACCATGAGTGATTCCCAGCGCGCCGATGCGTTGTTGGCCGAGCTGCCGCGCCAGGGGCGCGGCCGGCTCAAGGTGTTTCTCGGCGCAGCGCCAGGGGTGGGCAAGACCTACGCCATGCTGCAGGCCGCCCACACCCGTCTGCGCCACGGCGTGCGGGTGCTGGCGGGGGTAGTGGAGACCCACGGTCGCAGCGAGACCGAAGCCTTGCTCGGCGGCATCCCGCAGCAGCCGCTGGTGCGCTCGGAATACCGTGGCGTGCTGCTCGAAGAGATGGACCTCGACGGCCTGCTCAAGGCCGCCCCGGAACTGGCGCTGGTGGACGAACTGGCCCACAGCAACGCGCCGGGCAGCCGCCACAGCAAGCGTTGGCAGGATGTACAGGAACTGCTGGCGGCGGGGATCGACGTCTACACCACGGTCAACGTCCAGCACCTGGAAAGCCTCAACGACCATGTCCGCGGCATCACCGGCGTGCAGGTGCGCGAGACCCTGCCGGACTGGGTCCTGCAGGAAGCCTTCGAACTGGTGCTGATCGACCTGCCGCCGCGGGAACTGCTGGAGCGCCTGCGCGACGGCAAGGTCTACGTGCCCGAGCAGGCGCGGGCGGCGATCGATGCCTTCTTCACCCAGACCAACCTCACCGCCCTGCGCGAGCTGGCGATGCAGACTGCGGCCGCGCAAGTGGATGCCGATCTTGCCCACGGCTACCGCCGCCTCGGCCAGGACGCCCCGGCCCTGCGCGGACGGCTGCTGGTGGGGGTGGACGGCGATGCCCAGGCCGAGCGCCTGGTGCGTCATGCCAGCCGCGTGGCCCAGCGCCGCCACCTGCCGTGGAGCCTGGTGCACGTGGACAACGGCAAGCTGCGCGACGAAACCGCGCGGCAACGCCTGCAGGCGGCCCAGCAACTGGCCGAGCGCCTGGGCGGCGAGGTGGTGGTGCTGCGTGCCGGGGAAGTGGCGCGCACGCTGATCCAGCACGCCGCCGAACGCCGGGCCAGCCTGGTGCTGGTGGGGCAGTCGCGGGATCGCCTGCGCCGGCGACTGTTCGGCGCCGGGGTGGCGACACGCCTGCTGCGCGAGGCCCATGGCCTGGAAATCAACGTGCTGGACCGCGACGAGCAACCGGAGCCGGCACGGGTCGCCGCGTCCGGCGAATGGGTCTGGCGCCACTACGCCCTGGCGCTGGCCGCGACGCTGCTGGCCACCGGCCTGGCCTCGGCGGTGGCCAGGGTGATGGATCTGCCGAACATCTCCCTGGTGTTCCTCGCCGCCGTGCTGCTGGTGGCGGTGCGCAGCAGCATCGGTCCGGCCCTGGCCTGCGCGGCGCTGTCGTTCCTTGCCTACGACTTCCTGTTCATCCCGCCGAATTTCTCCTTCGCCATCCAGCGCGAGGAAGACGTGCTCACCTCGCTGTTCTTCCTGCTCATGGCGGTGCTCACCGGCAACCTCGCCGCGCGCCAGCGCCGGCAACTCAAGGCCCTGCGCGAGACCCAGGAGCAGACCGGGCAACTGCTCGAACTCAGTCGCCGCCTGACCGCCGCTACCGACCGTCAGGCGGTGCTCAGTGCCGCTGGCCAGCACCTGGAGAACTGGCCCGAGGTGCAGGCCTGCCTGCTCGACCGCGATGCCGAGGGGCGCCTGCAAGTGGCCTTCGGCGGCGAGCTGCAATTCAGCGACAACGAACGTGCGGCGGTGCAATGGGCCTGGCAGCACGACCAGGAAGCGGGGCAGGGTAGTGACACGCTGCCCAACGGTCGCTGGTGGTGGTGGCCGCTGTCCGGGGAAGAGGGGCCGCTGGCGTTGCTCGGCGTGCGTGCCCGTGACGACGAGAGCCTGCCCGCGCAGCGTCGGCGCCTGCTCAAGTCGCTGAGCCAGCCTCTGGCCCAGGCCCTGGCCCGGGCGCGCCTGGCCGACCAGCTGGAAGCGGCGCGCCTGCACGGTGAGACCGAGCAACTGCGTAGTGCCTTGCTCGCCTCGGTGTCCCACGACCTGCGCACGCCGCTGACCGCCATGCGCGGCAGCATCGACAGCCTGCTGGCCCTCGGCGACGCGATCCCCGCCGAAGACCGCCGCGAGCTGCTGGAAGGCACCCGCGATGAAGCCGAGCGCCTCGATCGCTATATCCAGAACCTGCTGGACATGACCCGCCTCGGCCACGGCGGCCTCAAGCTGGCGCGGGACTGGGTGGCGCCGGCGGATATCGTCGGCAGCGCCCTGAACCGCCTGCGCGTGGTGCTGGCGCCGTTGCAACTGCACACCGAGGTGCCGGCCGAGCTGCCGTTGCTGTACGTGCATGCGGCGCTGATCGAGCAGGCGCTGATCAACGTGCTGGAAAACGCCGCGCGCTTCTCGCCGGCCAACGGGCACCTGGAGTTGCGCGTCGTGGTCGAGGGCGAGCTGCTGTGCTTTGCCGTCGCCGACGAAGGCCCGGGCATCGCCCCGGCGGATCGCGAGCGCATCTTCGACATGTTCTACACCGCCGCCCGTGGCGATCGCGGCGGGCAGGGCACGGGCCTGGGCCTGGCCATCTGCCGCGGCATGATCGGTGCCCATGGCGGGCATATCCGCGTCGAGGACGGGCTGGCTGGTCGTGGCACCTGCATCACACTATGCTTGCCGCTGCCGGCCCAACCCGAAGTGGAAAGCGAGACCCCATGAGCCAGACCGCGACCGTGCTGGTCGTCGACGACGAACCGCAGATCCGTAAGTTCCTGCGCATCAGCCTGGTGTCCCAGGGCTACAAGGTGCTGGAGGCGGGCACCGGTACCGAGGGCTTGAGCCAGGCCGCGCTGTCCCGTCCCGACCTGGTGGTGCTCGACCTGGGCCTGCCGGACATGGATGGCCAGGACGTGCTGCGCGAGCTGCGGGAATGGAGCGCGGTGCCGGTCATGGTGCTGTCGGTGCGCGCCAGCGAGGCGCAGAAGGTCCAGGCCCTGGATGGCGGGGCGAACGACTACGTGACCAAGCCGTTCGGCATCCAGGAGTTCCTCGCCCGGGTGCGCGCGCTGTTGCGCCAGGTGCCGCAGGCGACCACGCCCGAGGCGGCGCTCGCCTTCGGCCCGCTGACCGTGGACCTGGCCTATCGGCGGGTACTGCTGGACGGCGTGGAAGTGGCGCTGACCCGCAAGGAGTACGCGCTGTTGGCGCAACTGGCGCGGCACCCGGGCCGGGTGATCACCCAGCAGCAGTTGCTCAAGGACATCTGGGGCCCGACCCACGTGGATGACAGCCATTACCTGCGTATCGTCGTGGCGCATGTGCGGCAGAAACTGGGGGATGACCCGACGGCGCCGCGGTTCATCGTCACCGAGCCGGGGGTGGGCTATCGGTTGATCGGGCAGGATTGAATCTCTCAGGCCGACCGCGCGGTCAGCGCTTCTCCCCCTCATGGTTGTCCAGCGTATCCCGGGCAATCTCCCGCCCCAGGGCGATCAGCTCGGGTGCCTTGTAGAACTCGAAGAAGCGGCACACCCGCTTCGGCACGTTGATCAGCACGTCCGGCGGATAGCCGGCGATCTTGTACTGCGCCAGGGACGTCTGCATCACCTCGAAGCTCTGGTTGATCAGGTCCAGCAACGACGCCGGCCCGACATTGTCGACGATGAACGAGCCGGTGGCCGAGCGCGGCGCGCCGTCGCTTTCCGGCGCCGCCGAGGGTTGCTGGGCCTTGGGGCTGGCCGCGTCCGCCAGCCACGGATTGGGCGCTGGCACGGGTTCGCTGGCCAGTTCCTGTTCCAGCACCAGCTCCTTTTCCAGCCCCAGCAGCGCCTCGGCCTGCTTGCGCCGGAACGGCAGGTGCGAGCCCAGCGAACTGATCAGGCTGTCGAAGCGCATCTTGAATGCTGCCGGTCGCTCGATTACCGGCAGCACGTACTGCTTCTGGTTGGTGGCGTTGAGGTTGACCGCGATGATCAGGTCGCAGTGGCTGGACACCACCGGGATGATCGGCAGCGGATTGAGGATGCCGCCATCCACCAGGGTGCGGTTGCCCTGGACCACCGGGGTGAACAGGCTGGGAATCGCCGCCGAGGCACGCATGGCCTGGTGCAGGCAGCCTTCCTGGAACCAGATTTCCTGCTGGTTGGTCAGGTCGGTGGCCACCGCCGTGTAGGGAATGCGCAACTGTTCGATATTGATCTCGCCGACGATCTTGCGGATCTGCCCGAAGACCTTTTCGCCGCGGATCGCGCCCAGGCGAAAGCTCACGTCCACCAGGCGCAGCACATCCAGGTAGTCCAGGCTCTCGATCCAGTTGCGGTACTCGTCCAGCTTGCCGGCGGCGTAGATCCCGCCGATCACCGCGCCCATGGAGCAGCCGGCGATGCAGGAAATCTCGTAGCCGCGCCGTTCGATTTCCTCGATCACGCCGATATGCGCATACCCCCGGGCACCGCCCGAGCCCAACACCAGTGCCACGCGTTTTTTCATGAGGTCGACCCCTGTCCGATGAGCCGAGCATGCACCTGTTCGCCGTCGCGCTTCAATCACCGTCGGGGCTGGGCTACGCTGATGATGGCACTTTTCCCGACGAGCGCCGTCGAACGTGCCGACATGACTTTTTCTTTTTTCGAGGTAACACCGATGAAAGCCTGGATTTCCCTGCCCCTGATCGTTCTGGCCCTCGCTGGCTGCGCGGGCAAGACGGCCTATCGTGACAGTTGCGGTACCCAGCTCGATGCCGCCTGGAAGGAACTCGACCTGGCCAAGGCCGAGGGTTTCGCCGGTACGGTGAGTTATTCCAAGGCCCTGTCGTTGCTGACCGGCGCCAAGACCCAGCAGCAGTTCGAAGCCTTCGAAGGCTGCGCCAAGAAGGCCGAGAAGGCCCGTTTCTACATTCGCGAGTCCCGCGCAGGACGCTGAGGAGTGAGGTAGCGCCATGTCGAAGATGTTCGATCACGTAGTCGCCGAGATCCTGGGGCTCCAGGTGCGGCTGATGGCTTGCCAGGCGCGCCTGGCGCAGAACACCGACAGCGAGGCGCTGCACGACCTGCGCACCACGGTTCGCCGCCTGCGCAGCCTGTTGAGGCCGTTGCGCGGGCTGCCCGGCGTGGATCAGCTGGAAGGCGCGGCCAAGGCGATTGGCGACATGACCACGCCGCTGCGTGATCGCGAGGTGCTTGCCGGGCAACTGTTCGAGCTCAATCTGGACGAGGCGGCGCAACGCCGTCTCGCTGGTGAAGGGGTGGTCTTCGCGTCGGTCGCGTCGAGCACGCAACTGCAGAAATTGCTGGCGGTGATCGATGCCTTTCCTGCATTCCTGCGGGCCATCCAGCACCAGGGGCTGGTGGCCGACCTCGGCAAGCGCATCGAGAAGCGCCTCGACAAGCAGTGGCAGCAGATCGTCAAGGCGGTGCACGATCCGGCCCACGATCGCCATCGCCTGCGCCTGTTGATCAAGCGCGCGCGTTACGGCGCCGAGGCCTACCCGCAGGCGAGCCGGATCAAGGCGTCGATGGGCAACGAGCTCAAGCGCGCGCAGGACGATCTCGGGCACTGGCATGACCTGCTGCAATGGCTGGCCCAGGCCGAGAAGCAGGCTGACCTGGCGCCGCTCGCGGCCGACTGGAAGCGGCAACTGGCGGAGGCCGAGCGCAAGTCGGACAAGACCCTGGCCAGGCTGCTCAAGCACATCGACAAGCGATAGCCCCATTTACGACTGATCGACATCGAACTTGGCACTTATGCGGCCTGCCGGCTCGGAGCTGTCCTCTTAAGATCGTAGGACTTTTCCGCAGGACGAGGTCCGCATGAATTTTTCCCAACTGCTCACCGCCGTCCGCCAGCGTCCGCAAGAGGTGGTGATTCCCGCCGAATGGGCGCAGGGCCGTGCCTGTTTCGGCGGCCTGATGGCGGCCCTGGTCTATGAAGCCATGCACGCCCGGGTATCCCCGGCGCGGCCGGTGCGTTCCCTGGCGATCACCTTCGTCGGCCCCGCCGAGCCGAACGTGCCGATCAGTTTCGAAGTGGAACTGCTGCGCGAGGGCAATTCGGTCAGTTCGCTGCTGGGCCGGGCGATTCAGAACGGCCAGACCGTGACCCTGGTCCAGGGCAGCTTCGGCGCCGGGCGCAACTCGGTGATCGACGTCCCGGCACTGCCGGCGGTGGAGATGAAGAGCCTGGAGGAATCGAGCCCGGAGCTGCCGTTCATTCCCGGCGTGACCCCGGAGTACACCCGCTTCCTGGCGATGCGCTGGGGGATCGGCAACCTGCCGTTCACCAACAAGCCGGGCCGCCAGATGGGCGGTTGGGTGCGCTTGCGCAATCCGGTGGAAGAACCGGTCACCGAGGCCCACCTGCTGGCCCTGGCAGATGCCTGGCCGCCGGCGGTACTGCCATACCTGAACAAACCGGCGGCGGGCAGCACCCTGACCTGGACCATCGAATTCGTCCAGCCGGTGGCCAGCCTCAGCACGCTGGACTGGTGCCAGTACTGCGCCGAGGTCGAGCATGCCCGTGACGGTTACGGGCACACAGCGGCGGGCATGTGGAATGCTGCGGGTGAACTGTTGGCGATCAGCCGGCAGACGGTAACGGTCTTCGCCTGAGCCTCAATGATGCCGGTGGCGTTCACGCCAGGCGCGCCACCAGGCACCGCTGAACAGAAAGCGCGGGAAAGTGATGAACTGCTCGGTGAGCAGGCGCTTCACCGCGTCATGGCGGTCGCTGAACGGCTCCGGCTGTTCGGCTTCCAGGCGATGCCCGTGTTTCTGCAGAACCAGCCCGGCGATCAGGCCGATCACGCCCACGGCGATCTCGCCCAGGTCCAGCCCGAACAGACCCGACAGCACCAGCAGCGTACCGACGATGAACAGCGGTACGGCGATCAGGTGCAGCACCAGGTTGGTCGGGTTGCGGTGATTGTTGGGGTAGCCGCGCCATTGCCAGGCGGGCAGGTTGGGCAGGCGTCTGTTCATGGATATTCCTCGGACTTTTCGTTGGCGCTTGTCGGAAGAATAGTTGTGGCCTGTAGGCTCGGCCAATTGAGGGGATTGATCGGCAGGATAGTGCCAGGGCTCGCGGTGCATGCGATCACTGTAGGAGCGGATTCATCCGCGATCGGCGGCGAAGCCGTCGTAAAACCTGAGTCCCGAGTCTTTCTGGCACACCGAGAGCACTGGTTTTGTGGCCGCTTCGCGCCCAATCGCGGCGGTCCGGCGTCCCGGTGAATCCGCTCCTACACCGACCGCGTTGCACCACACCAAAAATGTGTAGATACCCATGCAGCGATGAGGCCCTCGAATTCCCTACAGCTTCAACTGCCCGATCACCTTGTTCAGCTCCCCGGCAAGCGTCGCCAGCTCGCTGCTGGTCGTCGCCGAAGACACCGTCTGCTGCACCGTGTCCTCGGTCACATCGCGAATGCTCACCACCGCCCGGTTCATCTCTTCCGCCACCTGGCTCTGCTGCTCGGCGGCCACGGCGATCTGCGTGTTGCTCTCGCGCATCTGCGCCACCGCCGCGGTGATCTCGGCCAGGGCCTCGCCGGCCTCCTGGGCCTGCTTCACGCAGTCGTCGGCCTTGAACGAACTCTCGGTCATGAACTCCACCGCATCCTTGGTCCCGGCCTGCAGTGCGGACACCATCTCGGTGATTTCATCGGTGGAGGTCTGCACGCGCTTGGCCAGGTTGCGCACCTCGTCGGCGACCACGGCGAAACCACGACCGAGGTCGCCGGCACGGGCGGCCTCGATGGCGGCGTTGAGGGCGAGCAGGTTGGTCTGTTCGGCGATGCTGTGGATCACATTGACCACGCCGTTGATCTTCTGGCTGTCCTCGGCCAGCTGGCGGATCATCTCGGCGGTCTGCTGCACGCCGCTGGACAGGCCGGCGATGGAGGTCTGCACCCGGCTGACCACGTCCTTGCCGCTGCCCGCCAGGCTGTCGGCGGTCTGCGACAGGTCGCGGGTGGCACCGGCATGCTGGGCGATGTGGTAGACGGTGGCGGACATCTCGTTGATCGCCGTCGCCGCCTGGTCGGTCTCGCTCTGCTGGCCGAGCATGCCCTGGCGTACGTCGCTCATGTTCGCGGCCAGGCGGGCGGCGCCGGAGTCCAGTTGCGCGGCGGTCACCGCGACGGTGTTGACCACCCGATGGTAGGTGGTCTGCATGGCGTTGAAGGCCGTGGCCATCTGGCCCACTTCGTCACCGCAGGACAGCGGCACCCGCGCCGACAGGTCGCCGGTCTTCTCCACATGCAGGATCACATCCTTGAGGGTGTTGAGCTGGGCCAGCAGGAAGCGGATCAGCAACTGCGAGGCGCAGAGCATCGCCAGCATCAGGATCAGCACGCACACCGCGTAGTTGCCGAAGCGGTCGCTGTAGACCTGCATGAAGCTGGGCGAGGGCGCCAGCACGGCGACCCGCTGGCCGTCGCGGCTGATCACCTGGGCGCCGGCCAGCGGCGCCTCGCCGAAGATCGCATAGGGCTCCAGGCTGACCCAGCCACTGCCATTGGCCACGCTGGCCAGCGCCTGGCCTTGGTAGCTGGGCGTCTGCCCGGGAGTGAAGGCGACGATGTGCGCGGCTTGCGGCAGCGCCTGCCCGGCGGGCCAGGCGGCCAGCAGGCGGGCTTCGGCCACGGCGCGGTCACGGGCCTCGTCGACCCGGGCCTGCTGTTCGAGGAACACCGCGTAGAGCACCAGGAACAGCGTGGTGACGAAGGCCACTGCGTTGACAGCCCAGAACTTGTACTTCAGGGAAATGTTGCTAAGCCAGGCACCCATGGTAGGTCTTCTCTGAATTAAGCGTTTAAGCGGAAAGTTTATTGGCAAGGTGCCAGCATTCTGGGCGACAAATCAGCAGTAAATCTTGATGTGTGTCAAGCCAGCTCCGGGAGGTTGAAGAAGCGCCGCGCACACAGGGTTGTATGTGCCGCCAGGCGTTGCTCGGACTCGCCGCGATGACGGGCCACTTCACGCAATACCTCCGGCAGGTAGGCCGGCTCGTTGCGACCGCTCTTCGGTTTCGGCCGCAGGCTGCGGGGCAGCAGGTAGGGCGCGTCGCTTTCCAGCATCAGCCGGCCCTCGGGGATGTTGCCCACCAGGGCGTGCAGGTGGGTGCCGCGGCGCTCGTCGCAGATCCAGCCGGTGATGCCTATGTGCAGGTCGAGGTCGAGGTAGCCGAACAGCGCCTCGCGCTCGCCGGTGAAACAGTGCACCACGGCGGCCGTGAGGTGGTCGCGGTAGTCCTTGAGGATGTGCAGCAGGCGCTCGCTGGCGTCGCGTTCATGGAGGAACACCGGCATCTGCAGTTCCACGGCCAGGGCCAACTGGTCTTCCAGGGCCTTTTCCTGTTGCGGGCGCGGCGAGAAGTCGCGGTTGAAGTCGAGGCCGCATTCGCCCACGGCCTGCACCCGGGGTTGCTCAAGAAGCGCCCGCAGGTGGCGCGGGCTGTCGACGTTCCATTGGCTGGCGTCATGGGGGTGCACGCCGGCGGTGGCGAACAGGCGCTGGCCGCTCTCGTCGAGGCGCTGGCACAGTTCCAGGGCTTCCTCGCTGCCTGCCAGGCTGGTGCCGGTCAGGAGCATCTGGCGCACCCCGGCGGCCTCGGCGCGGTCGAGCACGTCCTGGTGGATGCCGGCGAAACTGGCGTTGGTCAGATTGACGCCGATGTCGATGAGTTGCATGGTGCTACCTCGGAATTCGCGGCCAAATGGCCATTACTTGGCCGAAAAATAACAATAAACACAAGAACTTCAATGAGTTGTCGTGGTCTTTTGCGGTCAATTGTCACAGGACTGCTGCAGAGTATGACGCCACGCACGCCATCGCGGCCTGTTCCTGGAGACCGGATGCCCCGAATCCTTTTGCTGATCCTGCTGTTCGCCGGGCTGCTCTGCGCAGGGCCGGCCAGCGCGCGCCTGGCCGGTCCGCCCCAGGTGGTGAGCAGCGGCAAGGACCGCGACCTGGCGCAGATCCGCACCAGCCGCGAGCTGCGGGTGCTGGTCAACCAGAGCCGCAACAGTTCCGGCGAAGTGAAGGGCCAGCCCTACGGCGTCGAGTATTACCGCCTGCGCGCCTTCGAACACTACCTCAATGCCCGCGCCCGCGACGGCCAGGAAATCCGCCTGAAGCTGATTCCCCGGGCCAAGGAGCAACTGGTCCCGGCCCTGCAGCGCGGCGAGGGCGACCTGGTGGCGCCGGGGGAACTGCTCGATCCCGTCTCGACCCACGGCATCAGCGCCAGCGATCCGGTGCTGGAGCGGGTGCCGCTGGTGCTGGTAGGGCGGCGTGGCGAACGCACCTTCAGTCGCATCGAACAACTTTCGGGCCACACCGTGGCCCTGGCCGCCGGCAGCGCCGCGGCCGACACCCTGCACGAGATCAACCAGAAGCTGGCGCTGCGCAAGCATGCGCCGATCAGGCTGGAATGGATCGACCCGAGCCTGGCGGTGGAGGACGTGCTGGAGATGGTCCAGGGCGGGATCCTGCCGCTGACGGTGGTCGAGCAGCCGATTGCCGAGCGCTGGCACAAGGTCATGCCCAAGCTGAACATCCAGCGCAAGGTCAGCCTGGCCGAGTCGCAGTCTTCCCATTGGTACATGCGTCGCGAGGCGGTGATGCTGCATGCCAGTGTCGATCGCTTCCTCCAGGATTACCGTGCCCCGGCGGACCAGGACGTGGCGTTCGAGCGTATCTACCGGCGCCTGTACAAGGTCCACTATCCGCTGGCCAGGGCCAACCGCCAGCGCCTGGACAAGTTGCGCCCGGTGCTGCAGCGGCATGCTGAAGCGCAGAAGCTCGACTGGCTCAACCTCGCCGCGCTGGCCTTCAAGGAGTCATCGCTGAACCCGGCTGCCCGCGGGGCGGGCGGCGCCCATGGGCTGATGCAGATCACCCCGAGCGCGGCGCAGCGGGTCGGGGTCGGCAACATCAACAGCCTCGACGGCAATGTCGAGGCCAGCGCCCGCTACCTGGCGCTGATCCGGCGCAAGTTCTTCGCCAGCGACAAGCTCAACGAGCGCGAGCGCATGGCCTTCGTCCTCGCCGCGTACAACATCGGCCCGGAACGGGTCCAGGCGATGCGTGGCGAAGCGCGGCGGCGCGGGCTGAACCCGAACCAGTGGTTCTTCCAGGTCGAGCGCGTGGCCCTGGAGCAGGTGGGAATGGGGCCGGTCAGCTATGTTAATAGCGTCAACAAGTACTTCCTGGCCTTCGACCGGGAGCGGGAGGCCCTGGAGTCCTCCCGGAACGACAAGGTGAAAGGTCGTAAATAATCCAGTTATTCGATCTTTATGATGGATTAATTGCGATTTTCATATTGAATAATATGATTATTATGAGCGCCAACAACACATCACACCTTGTAAGGAACACAGCATGAACGCCATCCACTCCGTAATGACCACCCGCGCTGGCTGGGGCATCACCGTCCTGCGCATCATCGTCGGCATCATCTTCATGGCCCACGGCGCGCAGAAGCTCTTCGGCATGTTCGGCGGCTACGGCCTGGCCGGTACTGCGCAGTACATGGAAAGCATCGGCCTGGCACCCGGCATGCTGATGGCGACCTTGTCCGGCGGCGCGGAGTTCTTCGGCGGCCTGGCCCTGTTCATCGGCCTGCTGGCACGGCCGGCGGCGCTGGCGCTGATCGGGCTGCTGGTGGTGGCGATCTTCTCGGTGCATATCGGCAACGGGCTGTTCATGCAGAACAACGGCTACGAGTTCGCCCTGGCGCTGCTGGGTGGCGCGGTGGCGGTACTGATCGAGGGGGCTGGCCGGGCTTCGCTGGACGCGGCGATTTCGAAAAGCTGAAGACAATCAAAGGGCCTGCAATGCAGGCCCTTTGTCATTGGTCGTGTTGACAGTCCACGAGGGGCTTCTCTAGGATGCCCACCTGCGCCGATTTAAACAGCTACTTGCGGGGCGCGGGAGAGCCCTTCGAGGTGATCCGAATACCGCTAAAACGCTGGTTCGGTGATGCCTCCCACCGCAGCCCAGCGGGATCTGCGAGGCGGAGAATATGAACTCCATGAGTTGCCCACGTTCCAGTGTCTGTCTGACCCCCCTGCCTTCCAGCCAGTCGGCGCGCACCCCGCGCGTGCTGCTGAGCGGCCCGCACCAACCGACCCTCGTCCGCTTCCTCGATGGCTGGCCTCGCCGCAAGGGCCGCGCCACGGCACTGTTGATTCAATTCGTCGATCTGGAAACGTCGCTGGCGGACTTTGCCGATGACCGTTTTGACCTGGCCGTGGTACAGGCACCGGACAAGGAGCAGGCGGCGGAGGTGATCGGGCATCTGACCCGGATTGCGCGGCAAGGGTTGATCACCCTGGGCTGAAGATCTTGCGGCGCGACGCGGACTCTGTGGGAGCGGGTTCACCGGGACGCCGGACCGCCGCGATTGGGATGTTGAATTCACCGACGCAATCGCGGGTGAACCCGCTCCCACAGGGTCCGCATTTTGCCGAGGTTCAGCGCGGATAACTGATGCTGTTCACATACCAGGTCGCCTCACCGCTAGGCGTCTGCACCACCACCTCGTCGTCCTTCTCCTTCTTCAGCAGTGCCCGGGCCATCGGCGAGTCCACCGAGATGTAGTCGTTGCGCCCGTAGATCTCGTCATAGCCGACGATGCGAAACTTCAGGGTCTCGCCGTCGTCGTTCTCGATCTCCACCCAGGCGCCGAAGAACACCCGGCCTTCCTGTTCCGGGCCGTAGTCCACCACCTTGACGTCTTCCAGGCGCTTGCGCAGGTAGCGCACGCGGCGGTCAATCTCGCGCAGCAGCTTCTTGTTGTACTGGTAGTCGGCGTTCTCGCTGCGGTCGCCGAGCGATGCGGCCCAGGCGACCTTCTGCGTGATCTCCGGGCGGTACACCCGCCACAGGTGATCCAGTTCCGCCTTCAGCGCTTCGTGACCTTCGCGGGTGATGATGTTGGTAGCCAATGCCTTCTCCTGGGCGGGCCTTGTATCAGGGGCGAAAGAGTACCGCGTGCTCAGCCTTCGCGCAGCACCGCCAGCGGGCTGGCATTCAGCGCGCGGCGGGTGCCGAGCACGCCGGCACCGCCCACCAGCACCGCGCCGGCCAGCGGCAGCAGGAGCAGCGACGGGTGCGGGCTCCAGTCCAGGTCGAAGGCATAGCGGTACAGCACCCAGGTAATCAGCTCGCAGCCAATGGCGGCGAGCACTCCGCTGGCTGCGCCAAGCAGGCCGAACTCGATGCGCCGCGCCTTGACCAGCAACACCCGCCCGGCGCCCAGGGCGCGGAGCAGGGCGCCCTGGCGGATGCGTTCGTCGAGGGTTGCCTGCAGCCCGGCGAACAGCACCGCAAGGCCGGCGGCAAGGACGAACAGCAACACGTACTGCACCGCCAGGGTGACCTGGGCAAGGATGCTGCGCAGCTGTTCCAGCAGGGCGTCGACCTGGAGGATGGTCGCCGCCGGGAAGGCCCGCGACAGGGCGACGATCTGTTGGTCGTTGCCCGGCGCCAGGTAGAAGCTGGTCAGGTAGGTGGCCGGCAGGCCCTGCAGGGTGCCGGGCTGGAAGATCATGTAGAAGTTCGGCTGGAAGCTGTCCCAGTTCACCGTGCGCAGGCTGCTGACCACGGCTTCGCGCTGCTCGCCGCCGATGACGAAGGTCAGTCGGTCGCCGATCTTGAGCTTGAGGCTTTCCGCCAGTTTCGCTTCCACCGAGACGCCAGGGATCTCTTCGCTCGCCGGTTGTGCCTGCCACCACTGGCCGGCACTGATGGCGTTGCCTTCCGGCAGTTCGGCGGCCCAGGTCAGGCTCAGGTCGCGCTGCACGGCGCGGTCGCCGGCGGAGTCCTTGGTGACCATCTGTTGCACCGTCTCGCCGTTGATCTGGGTGAGGCGTCCCGGCACCACCGGATACAGCGGCGCGGCGTGGGTGGAGAAGGTATCCAGCTGCCTGGAGAAGTTCGCCTTGTCATCCGGCAGGATGTTCAGCGCGAAGTAGTTGGGGGCATCGGCCGGCAACTGGTTGTGCCAGGTGTCCAGCAGTTCGACGCGCAGCAGGGTGATCAGGCCCATGGCCAGGAGGATCAGGCCGAAGGCCAGGGATTGCCCGGCGGCGGCCAGCGGATGACGCAGCAGCTGGCCGAGGCCGAGGCGCCAAGGCAGTGGTGCACCGGCGAGCATGCGCCGCAGGCTGCGCAGGCCCATCAGCAGCAGGCCGCCCAGCAGCAGCGCGGCGACCAGGCCGCCACCGAGCAGGGCGAAGGTCAGCAGTAGGTCGAGGCTCAGGCGCCACATGATCAGGCCCAGGGCGAGGATGGCTGCGCCGTACACCAGCCAGCTGCTCGGCGGCACCGGCAGCAGGTCGCGGCGCAGGACCCGCAGCGGCGGCACCCGGCCCAGCGCGGCCAGCGGCGGCAGGGCGAAACCGGCCAGGGCCACCAGGCCGGTGGCGATGCCGGCCAGCGCCGGGGCCACGCCACCGTCGGGGATCTGTGCCGGCAGCAGGCCGTCGAGCAGGGCGAACAGACCGAGCTGCGCCAGCCAGCCGAGCAGGGCGCCGGCCAGGGCGGCGAGGCTGCCGAGGATTGCCAGTTGCAGGCAGAACAGGGTCAGCGCCTGGCGCCGCGACAGGCCCAGGCAGCGCAGCAGCGCGCTGGCGTCGAAGCGGCGTACGGCGAAGCGGCTGGCGGACAGCGCCACTGCCACCCCGGCGAGCAGCACCGCCACCAGGCTGGCCATGTTCAGGTAGCGCTCGGCCTTGCCCAGGGCACCGCCGATCTGCTGGTTGCCGTCGCGGGCATCGCGGATGCGCTGGTTGGGGGCGAGGTTTTTATCGAGGAACTGGCGGTAGTCGGCGAGGACAAGGTTGTCGCCGCGCCACAGCTCGCGGTAGGTCACCCGGCTGCCGGGCTGGACCACGCCGGTGGCGTCGAGGTCGGCGAGGTTGATCATCACCCGCGGGGTCAGGCTGTAGAAGTTGCCCGCGCGGTCCGGCTCGTAGGTCAGTATGCGGCTCAGGCGCAGGGTCTTCATGCCGACGTCGACGCTGTCGCCGATCTTCAGGTTCAGTGCCGCCAGCAGGCGTGACTCGACCCAGGCTTCGCCCGGCGCCGGGCCGCCACCCACGGTTTCGGCGCCATAGGGTTCGCTGGCGCTGCGCAGTTCGCCGCGCAGCGGGTAGGCCTGGTCGGCGGCCTTGACGCTGGACAGCTGGATGCCATTGTCGGTGGCGATCACGCTGGAGAATTCCACCACCTGGGCGTGGGCCAGGCCGAGGTCCTTGCCGCGCTGGACCTGCTCGGCGCTGGCCGGCGAACTGCCCTGCAGGACCAGGTCGGCACCGAGGAACTCGGTGGCGCGCAACAGCATGGCGCCGTTGAGGCGGGCGCCGAAGTAGCCGATGGCGGTACTCGCCGCCACGGCCACGAGCAGGCCGAAGAACAGCACGCGCAACTCGCCGGCGCGGGCATCGCGCAGCAACTGGCGCACGGCGAGGGTGAACAGGCGAAGCAGGGACAGGTGTGCCATCTAGGGCTCCATCGGGGTGACCATATGGCCCGCATCCAGGCGGATCTGCCGGCGGCAGCGGCGCGCCAGGCGTTCGTCGTGGGTTACCAGGACCAGGGTGGTGCCGCGTTCCTTGTTCAGTTCGAACAGCAGGTCGCTGATGCGCTCGCCGGTGTGACTGTCGAGGTTGCCGGTGGGCTCGTCGGCGAACAGCACGTCGGGCTCGGCGGCGAAGGCGCGGGCGATGGCCACGCGTTGCTGCTCGCCACCGGAGAGCTGGCGCGGCGAGTGGCTGAGGCGCTGGCCGAGGCCGACACGCTCCAGCAGGGTACGCGCGTGCTCACGGGCGTCTCGGCGGCCGTCCAGCTCCAGCGGCAGCATGACGTTTTCCAGGGCATTGAGGCTGTCGAGCAACTGGAACGACTGGAACACGAAACCGACATGTTCGGCGCGGACCTTGGCGCGCTGGTCTTCGTCCAGGGGGCCAAGGTCGTGTCCGGCCAGGGTCACCGCGCCGGCGCTGGGCTGGTCGAGACCGGCGAGCAGGCCGAGGAGGGTGGATTTGCCGGAGCCCGAGGCGCCGATGATTGCCAGGCTGTCGCCTTCCTGCAGTTCCAGCGAGAGTTCGTGGAGGATGGTGAGGTTGCCTTCCGCGCTGGGGACCACTTTGCTAAGGTTCCGCGCAATGAGAATGCTGGGGCCCATGGAGAATCCGATGCGAGTGTGGTTATTGAGTGCTGGCCTGGCCTTGCTGTGCATGGCGCAGAACGCAGCGGCGGGTACGGTGTTGATCGTCGGCGATAGTATCAGCGCCGCTTTTGGCCTGGATACCCGCCAGGGTTGGGTTGCCTTGCTGGAAAAGCGGCTCAAGGACGAGGGTTTCGACGACAAGGTGGTCAATGCCTCGGTCAGTGGCGACACCAGCGCGGGCGGCCAGGCGCGGCTGCCGGCGCTGCTTTCCGCGCACAAGCCAAGCCTGGTGGTGCTGGAGCTGGGCGGCAATGACGGGCTGCGTGGGCAGCTTCCTACGCAATTGCAACAAAATCTTGCCTCGATGATCGACAAGTCCCGGGCAGCCGGGGCCAGGGTACTGCTGCTGGGCATGCAACTGCCGCCGAACTACGGCGCGCGGTATACAAAAGCCTTTGCCCAGGTCTATTCCGATCTTGCCGCGCAGAAAAACGTTCCCCTGGTGCCGTTCTTCCTCGAAGGCATCGGTGGTCATGCCGAGCTGATGCAGGCCGACGGTATCCATCCGGCGCAAGCGGCCCAGGCGCAGTTGCTGGAAAATGCCTGGCCGGCAATCAAACCGCTGCTTTGACGCTTTTATAGTGACCGGCTTTCGGCTAATGTTGCGCCCCCGATTTGGAGCCCCCGATGCCGCGTCCCGCCTGGTCCCTGTATGCCTATCAATTGATCGAGCCCGATGAGCAGCTCGACCTGTTCGCCTGTCAGGAGATCCGCGTCCATCTGGTAGCCCGTCAACTCGAACTTGGCGGCTCGGCCGACCGCACCCTCTGCGGCACCCTGCTGCCGGCGCAGCCACGCTGGTCCGGGGTGCCAAGCAACGTCTACCGGGATCGCCGCCTGTGTCCGCTGTGCCGGGCCATCCTCGAAGCCCAGCGCAAAGGTACGCGGCCGGTCTGGCCCGAGCTCTGAGCAGCAGCGGCCGCCTGGCGGCCCTGTATGCCGAAAATTCCTGCAGCGGTGTACAATCGCTGTCTTCACCCCGAATTTGCGAAGGATTTCCCGGATGTTGCCGCGCTTTCCCGCCGTCACCCGTTGCCTGTCCCTGGCCGCCGCGCTGATCGCCGCCGGCCCCGTTGCCGCGCTGGAGTTCCCCCTGCCGCCGCCAGGCGAAGACATCATTGGCCAGGTCCAGGTGATCAAGGCCAAGTACGAGGACACCTTCGCCGACATCGGCACCGCCGGTGACCTGGGTTACCTGGAAATGGTCGCTGCCAACCCGGGCGTCGACCCGTGGCTGCCGGGTGCCGGCACCGAGATCATCCTGCCGACCCGCTTCATCCTGCCGCCGGGCCCGCGCGAGGGCATCGTCATCAACCTCGCCGAGTACCGCATGTATTACTTCCCGAAAGGCGAGAACGTGGTCCACACCTACCCGCTGGGTATCGGTCGCGAAGGCTGGGGCTCGCCGATCGCGCAGACCAAGGTGACCGCCAAGACGCCGAACCCGACCTGGACGCCGCCGGCCTCGATCAAGGCCGAACACGCCGCCGACGGCGATCCGCTGCCGAACGTGGTGCCGGCCGGTCCCGACAACCCGCTGGGTCCGTTCAAGTTCACCCTGGGCGTGCCGGGCTACCTGATCCATGGTTCGAACAAGAAGTTCGGTATCGGCATGCGTACCAGCCACGGCTGCTTCCGCATGTTCAACAACAATGTGCTGGAGCTGGCGAAGATGGCCCCGGTGGGCACTCCGGTGCGGATCATCAACGAGCCGTACAAGTTCGGTATCAGTGGTGGCAAGGTTTACCTGGAAGCGCACACCCCGCTGGACGACAAGGGCGATCCTTCGGTAGTGGACAAGCACACCGCGGTGATCAACGCGCTGCTCAAGCGTGAAGACCTGGCCAACAACGTGCAGATGAACTGGGACATGGTGCGCGATGTGGTAGCCGCCGAAGATGGCATGCCGGTGGAGATCGCGGTGCCGATGGCGCCTGCTGGCAATGTGCCAATCATTTCCAGCAATCCTTATCAGCAACAGTAAGCTTCGTGCTTCAAGAAAGAGCAGTCCTCAGGGCTGCTTTTTTATTGCCGGCAGGAATTGCCGGGTGTGACGCGATAGGGCATGTATCCATTCGCATCTAGCGGCCAATAAAAAAGCCGACCCACAAGTGGGTCGGCTTCAAATAACAATCCCGAGGGATTATTACTTGCGGCTGGCTTTTTCCAGCATGCGCAGAGCGCGCTCGTTAGCTTCGTCAGCGGTCTGCTGAGCTTTCTGAGCGGCAGCCAGAGCGTCGTCGGCTTTGCGATACGCTTCGTCGGCACGAGCTTGTGCACGAGCTGCTGCGTCTTCGGTAGCAGTCAGACGAGCTTCGGTTTCTTTGGATACGCTGCTGCAACCGGTAGCCAGAACTGCGGCCAGAGCCAGAGCAGAGAATTTCAGAACGTTGTTCATCGTGTTCCCCTTCAAGGACTTTCTATTAAATAGCCATCTCTCAACAAAGAGAAACTGGCCGGCGTACATAGTACCCATTACTTGTAGTAAGTAAACTGACAGAGCGCAAGAATTGGAAAAAAAATGCCTTGCCACCCCGCTTGACAGGGGGTGTGTACGAAAACCGCGCATTTCCCGCCTCAGCAAGTGTAACGCGTTCTTGTAAAAGTACTTTTTGTTGAACTAACGGTGACTTTTAGTGTCATGTTGCGTCATAACAAACGGATCATCCGGTTGTAATTCGAGACGCTGCGCCACGCGACGTCCGCAGGTCCCGGGCGGGAATTTTTCCGACCGGTACCTTGAGTATCCGGGCAGGGGGCGCCTACTATTTGTAGCGTGCTCGGTTGCCCAGAGAACGAGCTGGCTCTTCTCGCTGTCCAACGGGGCACGGGGTGGCGTAGAGGTTCCTTCGCCGGACAAACATCGGTTAAGGTAGGGTTTTGTTATAAGACCCGCGAGGAGTAGTGATGAGCGAGGCGTTGTCCATCCACCATGACCAGGCTGGTCATCAATTCGAGACCAACGTGGACGGTCATCGTGCTTACCTGACGTACATGGACCTGGGTAAGCAGACCCTGGATATCTATCGCACCTTCGTGCCGAACGCCTTGCGTGGTCGCGGCATTGCCGCGGCACTCACCGAACGGGCGCTGGCCTACGCCGAAGAGCGCGGCTACACCGTCATTCCCTCCTGCTCCTATGTCGAACGCTACATGGAGCGTCACCAGAAGCATTCTTCCAAGGTCTGAACCTCAGGAGCCCGCGCCGCCGATCGCCGCGGGCAGCTTGCAGACACGAAAACGCCGGGCATTTGCCCGGCGTTTTCGCATGTGCCGTATCAGCCGCGGTTGCGCTGTGGCAGCACGTCCTTGAGCTTGTTGCGCATGCTGCGCAGGGTGTTGGCGGTCGCTTCCCAGTCGATGCAGGCGTCGGTGATGGACACGCCGTACTGCAGCTGGTCGAGGTCCTTCGGAATCGACTGCGCACCCCAGTTCAGGTGGCTTTCCACCATCAGGCCGATGATCGACTGGTTGCCTTCGAGGATCTGGTTGGCGACGTTTTCCATCACCAGTGGCTGCAGGGCCGGGTCCTTGTTGGAGTTGGCGTGGCTGCAGTCGACCATGATGTTCGGCTTGATCTTGGCCTTGTTCAGCGCCTGCTCGCACAGGGCGACGCTGACCGAGTCATAGTTCGGCTTGCCGTTGCCGCCGCGCAGGACCACGTGGCCGTAGGCGTTGCCCTTGGTGGTGACGATGGACACGCCGCCTTCCTGGTTGATGCCGAGGAAGCGATGCGGGCTGGACACCGATTGCAGGGCGTTGATGGCGACGGTCAGGCCGCCGTCGGTACCGTTCTTGAAGCCGACTGCCGAGGACAGGCCGGAGGCCATTTCACGGTGGGTCTGGGATTCGGTGGTGCGGGCGCCGATGGCCGACCAACTGATCAGGTCCTGCAGGTACTGCGGGGAGATCGGGTCGAGGGCCTCGGTGGCGGTGGGCAGGCCCATTTCCGCCAGGTCCAGGAGCAACTGGCGACCGATGTGCAGGCCGTCCTGGATCTTGAACGAGTCATCCAGGTACGGGTCGTTGATCAGGCCTTTCCAGCCCACGGTGGTGCGCGGCTTCTCGAAGTAGACGCGCATCACCAGGTACAGGGTATCGGAGACTTCCGCGGCGAGTACCTTGAGGCGCTCGGCGTATTCATGGGCGGCCTTGATGTCATGGATGGAGCAGGGGCCGACCACGACGAACAGGCGATGATCCTTGCCGTCGAGGATATTGCGCACCACTTCACGGCCCGCGGTCACGGTCTGAAGCGCGGTGGCGCTGAGTGGAATCTCCTTCTTGAGCTGATCGGGCGTGATCAGGGTCTCGTTGGAGGCAACGTTTAGGTCGTCGATCGGTAAATCAGCCATCGTGTTACTCGTCAGGTCACGGATGCCGGCCGCCAGCGATCCCCGTGCGGCGGAGCAGCATGATTGAGCTCAGCGGGGAGCGGAACCTTAGCGCGTAATCCCTTTGTTCGACAATGGGTAAACGCCTGAATACCGGGCGGTTCGGGCCTTTGAAGGCAGGTTTTGCGACTAAAGTGGCCGGGGTGGGGCCAGGCGGGATAGATTGGCTGCCTGTGCGGCCCTTGAAGGCCATCCGGAGAAGCAGGAGCGAAGATGAACAAAGGCCTGGGTGACAAACTGGTAGTGGCGATTTCCTCGCGAGCGCTGTTCGACCTGAGCGAGAGCCACCGGCTGTTCCTCGCCGAAGGCGTCGAAGCCTATCGCCAGTACCAGATCGAGCATGAAGACGAGCATCTGGCCCCCGGGGATGCCTTCCTGCTGGTGGAGAAGCTGCTGGGGCTCAACGACGTGCTCGGCCAGCCGCGGGTCGAGGTGGTGCTGGTCTCGCGCAACAGCGCCGACACCGGCCTGCGGGTATTCAACTCGATCGAGCATTACGGGTTGGGCATCTCCCGCGCGGCTTTCGTCGGCGGGCGCAGTCCCTATCCTTATCTGGCGGCCTTCGGCTGCCACCTGTTCCTCTCCACCGACGCCGGTGACGTGCGCAGCGCCCTCGACGCCGGTTTCGCCGCTGCCACCATTCTTTCCGGCGGCGCCCGCCGCGAGGCCACCGACGAGTTGCGCATCGCCTTCGATGGCGACGCCGTGCTGTTTTCCGACGAATCCGAGCGGGTCTACCAGCTCGGGGGGCTGGAAGCCTTCCAGGCCAACGAGCGCCAGTCCGCGCGCCTGGCCTTGCGCGGCGGGCCGTTCAAGCCCTTCCTCGCGGCCCTGAACCTTTTGCAGCGGGAATTCCCCAGCGATGCCTGCCCGATCCGCACCGCGCTGGTCACTGCCCGTTCGGCGCCGGCTCACGAACGGGTGATCCGCACCCTGCGCGAGTGGGACATCCGCCTCGACGAATCGCTGTTCCTCGGTGGCCTGGACAAGTCGGCATTCCTCGAAGCCTTCGCCGCCGACGTGTTCTTCGACGACCAGACCGGGCACTGCGAACGCGCCGGCAAGGTGGTCGCCACCGGCCATGTCCCGCATGGCATCAGCAACCAGCAGGACCCGGCCTGAGCCCCGCCGGACGGGACCTGCGCGTCGGTTGGGCGCTGCTAAGCTGAAGCTTGCCCTGCCGCTCCGGCAGTCGAGGAGGTCAAATGATCCGTTCGATGTTGTACGCCACGGACCTCGGTGTGTACGCGCCTTATGTCATGCAACACGCGCTGGCCCTGGCGCGTACCTTCAATGCCGAGCTCTACGTGATCCATGCCGTGGAGCCCATGGGGCAATTCGCTGAATCGCTGCTGCAGAGTTACCTCGACGAACAGACGCTGGATCAGTTGCACAGCCAGGGCGTGAACACCGTCATGGCCAATATCGAGCAGCGGGTCCTGGAGAATTTCCGCGACGAACTGGGCGACCAGGAGGACCTGGCGCTGATCCGCGCGGTACGGGTACGCCAGGGCGACCCGGCGGAAGTGATCCTGGAGCAGGCGCAGCGCCTGAATGTAGACCTGCTCATCGTCGGCAGCCATAGCCACGGGGCAGGGGTGGAGATCCCGATCGGCCGCACCGCCGTGCGCATCCTGCAGCTGTCGCCGGTGCCGGTGTACATGGTGCCGCTCGCCCAGCACCTCGGCCGTCGGAAATTGTGAGGGCTTTTTCCGTGGCGCCTGTAAGAAAACTAGAGAAATTGTTCTAGATTTATTCTCCTGACCACTAATATAGTTATAACTCGTCGCTGTTGCCGGTGACGCCCAGCCTCTGAGGGATACCTATGAAGCTTCAACAACTGCGCTACATCTGGGAAGTGGCGCACCACGACCTCAACGTTTCCGCCACGGCGCAAAGCCTGTACACCTCCCAGCCGGGGATCAGCAAGCAGATTCGCCTGCTGGAGGACGAGCTGGGCGTGGAAGTGTTTGCCCGCAGCGGCAAGCACCTGACCCGCGTCACCCCGGCGGGTGAGCGGATCATCAATACTGCCGGGGAAATCCTGCGCAAGGTCGAGAGCATCAAGCAGATCGCCCAGGAATTCTCCAACGAGAAAAAGGGCACCCTGTCCATCGCCACCACTCACACCCAGGCCCGCTACGCGTTGCCACCGGTGATCAGCTCGTTCATCAAGCAGTACCCGGAAGTGGCCCTGCACATGCACCAGGGCTCGCCGATGCAGATCGCCGAGATGGCCGCCGACGGCACCGTCGACTTCGCCATCGCCACCGAGGCCCTGGAGCTGTTCGGTGACCTGGTGATGATGCCGTGCTACCGCTGGAACCGCTGCGTGGTCGTGCCCCAGGGTCACCCGCTGACCAAGCTGCCGAAGCTGACCCTGGAAGTGCTGGCCGAATATCCGATCGTCACCTACGTCTTCGGTTTCACCGGTCGCTCCAAGCTGGACGAAGCCTTCAGCCATCGCGGCCTGACCCCGAAGGTGGTGTTCACCGCCGCCGACGCCGACGTGATCAAGACCTACGTGCGCCTCGGCCTGGGTGTCGGCATCGTCGCCAAGATGGCAGTGGATCCGAAGCTGGACAGCGACCTTGTAGTCCTCGACGCCAGCGAGCTGTTCGAGTCCAGCATCACCAAGATCGGCTTCCGTCGCGGCACCTTCCTGCGTGGCTTCATGTGCGACTTCATCGAGAAGTTCGCCCCGCACCTGACCCGCGAAGTGATGGCCAAGGCGATCCAGTGCCACAACAAGCAGGAACTGGAAGAGCTGTTCGAAGGTGTCGAGCTGCCGGTGCATTGACCCGCAGTTTCGCAGCCATGAAAAAACCGGCCTCGGCCGGTTTTTTCGTTCCTGGGGATCAGGCCTTGCTGATCAGGTTGCCGGCATGCAGCCCGCATTCCTTCTGGGTCGACTCTTCCCACCACCAGCGGCCTTCGCGCTCGTGCTGGTTCGGCAGCACCGGACGGGTGCAGGGTTCGCAGCCGATGCTGATGAAGCCGCGCTCGTGCAGGCTGTTGTATGGCAGTTCGAGCATGCGGATGTAGCCCCAGACTTCCGCGCTGGTCATCTGCGCCAGCGGGTTGAACTTGTACAGGGTGCGTTCCGGGGTGGAGAAGGCGCTGTCGATTTCCAGCGCGGCCACCTGGCTGCGGGTGCCCGGGCTCTGGTCGCGGCGCTGGCCGGTGGCCCAGGCGCTGACGGTGGCCAGCTTGCGCCGCAGCGGCTCGATCTTGCGGATGCCACAGCATTCGCCATGGCCGTCCTTGTAGAAGCTGAACAGGCCCTTTTCCTTGACGAACGGGTCGAGCTTGTCGCGGTCCGGCGACAGGATCTCGATCGGCAGGTTGAACTCTTCGCGCACGCGATCGATGAAGCGGTAGGTCTCCGGATGCAGGCGCCCGGTGTCGAGGCTGAAGACCTTGACGTTGCGGTTGATCTTGCGGGCCATGTGCACCAGCACCACGTCTTCGGCGCCGCTGAAGGAAATCCACAGGTCATCGCCGAAATGCTCGAAGGCGAGCTTGAGGATGTCCTGCGGGGACTTGTTGGCATAGGTCGCAGCCAGGGCGGCGACGTCGAAAGGTTGGCTCATCAGGCGGCTTCCGTCTATTGAATGGCGCTTGGCGCTCGTAGTGGGGCAGATGTTACCAAAAAATGCCGGGTAGACGGGTCGCATCGCTGCGCTTAGAGTGCGGGCTCCATTTTTGGCGTTGTTCGAGGAGTGTGCTGTGGAAATTGCCTGTCTCGATCTGGAAGGCGTGCTGGTCCCGGAAATCTGGATCGCCTTCGCGGAAAAAACCGGAATCGAATCGCTGCGGGCCACCACCCGTGACATTCCGGACTACGACGTGCTGATGAAGCAGCGTCTGCGGATCCTCGATGAGCACGGCCTGAAGCTGTCCGACATCCAGGCGGTGATCGCCACCCTCAAGCCGCTGGACGGCGCCGTGGAGTTCGTCAACTGGCTGCGCGAGCGCTTCCAGGTGGTGATCCTCTCCGACACCTTCTACGAGTTCTCCCAGCCGCTGATGCGCCAGCTGGGCTTCCCGACCCTGCTGTGCCATCGCCTGATCACCGACGAGACTGATCGGGTGGTGAGCTACCAGCTGCGCCAGAAGGATCCCAAGCGCCAGTCGGTGCTGGCGTTCAAGAGCCTGTACTACCGGGTGATCGCGGCGGGTGATTCGTACAACGACACCACCATGCTCGGCGAGGCGGATGCGGGGATCCTGTTCCATGCGCCGGAGAATGTGATCCGCGAGTTCCCGCAGTTCCCGGCGGTGCATGATTTCGAGGCGTTGAAGCAGGAGTTCATCAAGGCTTCGAACCGGGCGTTGAGCCTGTAGGTTTTACAGGAGCCTAGGGCCTCATCGCTGGCAAGCCAGCTCCCACAAGGTTCTGCATGCAAAGGACCTGTGGGAGCTGGCTTGCCGGTGGTAGGCCACTAAAGACCCTGCAAGGTTTCCAGCAGTACCCTGACCTTGGTGATCGACTCCTGATACTCGGCCTCCCACTCCGAGTCCGCCACCACCGCACCACCACCCCAGCAGCACACCTGCCCATCCTTCACCAGCAAGCTGCGGATAGCGATCGAGCTGTCCATCTCGCCGCGTACGTCCAGATACAGCAACGACCCGCAATAAAGCGCGCGCCGGCTGGGTTCCAGCTCGTCGATGATCTGCATCGCGCGGATCTTCGGCGCGCCGGTGATCGAGCCGCCGGGGAAGCTGCCGGCGATCAGGTCGAGGGCGTCCTTGTCCGCCGCCAGGCGTCCGGTGACGCTGCTGACCATGTGGTGCACGTTGGGGTAGCTCTCCAGGCTGAACAGCTCCGGCACCCGCACCGAGCCGATCTCGCAGGTGCGCCCGAGGTCGTTGCGCAGCAGGTCGACGATCATCAGGTTTTCGGCGCGGTCCTTGGCGCTGGCCAGCAGTTCCTCGCCGTTGGCGCGGTCCTGCTGCGGATCGGCGCTGCGCGGGCGGGTGCCCTTGATCGGGCGGGTTTCCACCTGGCCACCGCTGACCCGGATGAAGCGTTCCGGCGACAGGCTGAGCAGGGCGCTGCCATCGGCCAGCACCTGGAAGCCGGAGAATGGCGTCGGGCATGCCTTGCGCAGGGCCTGGTAGGCGCTCCACGGATCGCCGTGGCACGGCGCGCGGAAACGCTGGGTCAGGTTGATCTGGTAGCAGTCGCCGGCGTGGATGTAGTCCTGCACTCGCTCGAAGGCCTGGCGATAGTCGTCGGGGCCGAGGTCGCCGCGCATCGGCGCGTCGAGGTGGAAGCCGGCGCCGGGGTCCGCTTCGGCTGGCTGGCTGAACAGGTCGGCCAGGCGCTGACGCTCGCTGGCGGGCAGGGCGGGGTGGAAGAGCAACTGACTTGTAATCAGTTGGTGATCAGTAACCAGTGCCCAGGCATACAGCCCGAGGGTCGCATCCGGGAGGCCGAGGTCGTCGCGGGCGATCTCCGGCAGTTGTTCCAGGCGCCGGCCGAAGTCGTAGCTCAGGTAGCCGATCAGGCCGCCGGCAAACGGCAGTTCCAGCCCCGCCGGCAATTGCGCCTCGCCCAGATCGGCCAGTCCGTCGCGCAGGCGCTGCAGGAACGCCGTGCCGCTTTCACTGTCCTGCGCCACCAGGCTGCGCAGCGGCCAGGCACTGAGGATGTCGAAGCGGCCACGCTCGGCGCCGGGGCGGGCGCTGTCGAGCAGCACCGCGCCAGGGGCATGGCGCACGCGTGCGAAATAAGCGGCCGGGTCGGCCTGGTAGGGCAGGGGGACAACGGTGCAGGTCGGCATTCGTCTGGACGGGTCGCAAGGCGGGGCAGGCATTGTAGACCCCCGAAACGATTGCTCCTAGAGGCAAGACAGCGCCCCGTCGCCGGGGCGCCAGTCTTCTACTGACGAGAAGGAACGTGACCGAACAGCTGCTGGGCGAAGCGCACGCGCTCCTCGGGCGTTTCCTGCTTGCCGTCCTTCGCCAGTTCCTCCAGGTGGGCCTCGATGGCGTGGGTGCGCTGGGTCAGGCCGCAGTCGTTGGCGATCTGGATGTTCAGGCCCGGCCGGGCGTTGAGTTCGAGGATCAGCGGGCCCTTGTCCTGGTCCAGGACCATGTCGACGCCGATGTAACCCAGGCCGCACAGCTCGTAGCAGCCGGCGGCGAGCTTCATGAAGCCGTCCCAGTTCGGCAGTTGCACGCCGTCCACCGCGTTGGTGGTGTCGGGGTGCTTGCTGATGATGTTGTTCAGCCAGGTGCCGCGCAGGGTCACGCCGGTGGCCAGGTCGACGCCGACGCCGATGGCGCCCTGGTGCAGGTTGGCCTTGCCGCCGGACTGGCGGGTCGGCAAGCGCAGCATGGCCATCACCGGGTAGCCCATCAGGACGATGATGCGGATGTCCGGCACCCCTTCGTAGCTGATGCTCTTGAAGATCTGGTCCGGGGTCACCCGGTATTCGATCAGCGCGCGGTCGCGGTGCCCGCCGAGGGAGTACAGGCCGGTGAGGATGCTGGAGATCTGGTGCTCGATTTCCTCGTGGCTGATGATCTTGCCCGAGACCGTGCGGTAGCGGTCCTCGAAACGGTCGGCGATGACCATGATGCCGTCACCGCCGGCGCCCTGGGCCGGCTTGATGACGAAGTCGCTGCGCCCGCCGATGATCTCGTCGAGCTTCTCGATCTCCTTCTCGGTGGAGATGATCCCGTACATCTCCGGCACGTGGATGCCGGCCTGGATCGCCCGTTCCTTGGTGATGATCTTGTCGTCGACGATCGGGTACAAATGGCGCTTGTTGTACTTCAGGACGTAGTCCGCGTTGCGCCGGTTGATACCCATGATGCCCCGGGCTTCCAGGGCCTTCCAGGTTTTCCAGAGTCCGAACATCAGGCGTCAGCCTTCACGAAAGCCTTGAAACGAACCAGCTCCGTCAGGCGGTAGCCGCGGTAGCGACCCATCGCCAGCATGAAGCCCACCAGGATCAGCAGCACCGCCGGGAAGGTGAAGACGAAGTACACCAGCTCCGGCACGCTCATCAGCAGGTGCGCCAGCGACGCGGCGAACAGGGTGCCGATGGCGACTTTCATGGCGTGGCCGCCGCCGCGCTCTTCCCAGGTGATGGACAGGCGTTCGATGGTCATGGTCAGGATCACCATCGGGAACAGCGCCACCGACAGGCCGCGCTCAAGGCCCAGCTTGTGGCTGAACAGGCTGATGGCGGCGATCAGCACCACGACGAAGGTCAGCACCACCGACAGGCGCGGCAGCATCTGCAGCTTCAGGTGTTCGAGGTACGAGCGCAGCGACAGGCCGAGGGCGGTGATCACCGTGAACAGCACGATGCCGAAGCCCAGCTGGGTCTCGCGGAAGGCCAGGGCGATCAGCACCGGGGTGAAGGTGCCGAGGGTCTGCAGGCCGATCAGGTTGCGCAGGATGAGGATCACCAGCACGCCGATCGGGATCATCACCATGATCATGAAGGTCTGCTGGGTCTGCAGCGGCAGGCCGTAGAGGGAATATTCGAGGAAGTCGGCGTCGGTGTTCTCGTCGGTCAGCTTGGCCAGGCGGATGGCGTTCATCTCGCTGTTGTTCAGGCTGAAGCTGACGTTGACCTTCTTGCCGCCGTCGACGGTGACCAGGTTGTCGTCACCGGTCCACCACAGCAGGCGGTCGCTGGGCAGGCCCTGCTCGCCGTTTTCCGGGTTGAAGTACAGCCAGTCGTTGCCGTTGAAGCTGCGCAGCCAGAGTTCCGGGGTCTGCGGCTGGTCGGCCACCAGGCGGATGGTCTGCACCCGCTCCAGCGGCACGTGGGCGATGGACAGCAGCAGGTCGATGATCTTGGCCTTCTTCTGCACCGAGGTATCGCCGGCCAGGAGCAGCTTGACGTTGTCGTCGTTGAGATTGTTGACACGCTTGATGGTTTCGCTGACGAAGGTCTCGACGTCCGCCGAGTGCTGGCGGATCGGCGCCAGCAGGGCTTCCGCGGCGATCTTCTCGGGGCCTTCCACCGGCAGGCTGTCACGGAAGGTCGGGCCCTTGATCTTGGGCTTCTCGCTGCTGTAGCGCTTGGTCAGCACCAGGCGGTAGTACAGCGTCTGGTTGCCGCTGGCGCGGCGGGCCGACCAGGTCACCTTGCGGTTGCCGTCGACGCGGTTGACGCTGACCCCGTAGTTGTTGGAGATGAAGCTCTCGTTGAGGCTGACGTAGTCATGGCTCAGCGGCGGCACGTACATCTGCACTTTCACCGGGTCTTTCGGGCTGGCGACGAACTCGACCTTGGCGTCGATGTTCCACAGGTCGTCGGTCTCGTCCTCGGTCACCGGGATGCCGAGGAAGAAGATCTGATAGGCCGTGATGAGCACGCCCAATAGCACCAGCACGGTGATCAGGACTTTCAGGTGAAGGGTAAGAGAGCGCATCGGGGTTACTCTGCGGTTTGAGCGTCAGTGGCGCAGGCGGGTTTGCCGGCAGCGTATTTAAGGCTTGGATCGACCAGCGCGTCGAAGTGCTTGAGCGCCTCGGAACCGATCAGCAGCGGGTACTGGAAGGCGCTGCGGTCGGTGAGGTTGACTTCGATTTCGCGCAGGGCATTGCCCATGCATATGTTCAGGGCGATCACCGGTCGGGCGGTGTAGGCCTTGCCTTCGTCCGGGTCGTAGTCACCGGCGCGGCGCTTGATCTTGCTGACCCGGGCCAGCGGGCGTTCGATCGGGTGGGAATGGGCGGCGTCGATCGCCAGGTAGAAGCGCACCCACGACTCGCCGTTGCGCTTGAAGCGCTTGATGTCGCGGGCGCTGAGGGAGGCGGTCTTGGCCCCGGTGTCGAGCTTGGCGGCGACCTCCAGGTCGATGTCGCCGAGCCGGGCGTATTCGTTGAGGCCGTAGACAGTCTTGCCTGTCGCCTGGGCCATGACCGGCAACAAACAGAGGCTGAGCAACAGCAGGAGTGGCGAAAGTCTCATAGATCCTGGCGCAATGCTGTGGGGGGTACGGGCAAGGCCACCGGCAATTTCTGCGCTAGCTCCTCGTTGGTCTGGCACAAATAAATGACAGACACATTATCCATGCCGCAAAAAATGAGGCGGCGGCATTCTATCACGCTGACATTCCGGCGCCAGCGCGCCGCCACTGAGACAACGCGCTCGTCCCCGAAGTTCGTTCTTAGACGATTGTCGACAATATTTATTTTGTCTTTGACTCCGCTGGGCGATTTGGCTAGTTTTGTCGCATTGATTTTCAAAGGTGTCGACAATCATGCTGGATACAGCGCAAGCACCGGGAATCGTCCAGGACGAGTCGGAAACCCTTTCCGAAAACGTCTTCCGGCGTATCCAGGCCGCCATCGTCAAGGGCGAGATCGCCCCCGGCAGCAAGATCTCCGAGCCCGAGCTGGCGCGCACCTACGGCATCAGCCGCGGCCCGCTGCGCGAGGCCATCCACCGCCTGGAAGGCCAGCGCCTGCTGGTGCGCGTGCCGCATGTCGGGGCGCGGGTGGTGTCCCTCAGCCATGCCGAACTGATCGAACTCTACGAGATCCGCGAGTCCCTCGAAGGCATGGCCTGTCGCCTGGCCGCCGAACGCATGAGCGTAGCCGAGATCGACGAGCTGCGCCGGGTGCTGGATACCCACGAGCGCGACGCCGCGTTCCAGGCCGGGGTCGGCTATTACCAGCAGGAAGGCGACTACGACTTCCACTACCGGATCATCCAGGGCAGTGGCAACAACACCCTGGTCAAGATGCTCTGCGGCGAGCTCTACCAGCTGGTGCGCATGTACCGCATCCAGTTCTCGGCCACGCCCAACCGGCCACGCCAGGCCTTCGCCGAACACCACCGGATTCTCGACGCCATCGCCGACCGTGACGGCGAACTGGCGGAGCTCCTGATGCGCCGTCACATCGGCGCTTCCAAACGCAATATCGAGCGTCACTACCTGGACGCCACTAGCCCACGAGGTGAGTCATGAGTCAGAAAAGCAGTCCCGGCCAGCGCTTTCGCGACGCGGTAGCCGCCGAGCACCCGCTGCAGGTGGTCGGTACCATCAATGCCAACCACGCCCTGCTGGCCAAGCGCGCCGGGTTCAAGGCCATCTACCTCTCCGGTGGCGGCGTTGCTGCCGGCTCCCTGGGCCTGCCTGACCTGGGCATCACCGGCCTGGACGACGTGCTCACCGACGTGCGCCGCATCACCGACGTCTGCGACCTGCCGCTGCTGGTGGATGTCGACACCGGCTTCGGCGCCTCGGCGTTCAACGTCGCCCGCACCGTGAAGTCGATGATCAAGTTCGGTGCCGCCGCCATCCATATCGAGGACCAGGTCGGCGCCAAGCGCTGCGGCCACCGTCCGAACAAGGAAATCGTCTCGCAGCAGGAAATGGTCGACCGCATCAAGGCCGCCGTCGATGCCCGCACCGACGACAGCTTCGTGATCATGGCGCGTACCGACGCCCTGGCCGTGGAAGGTCTGGAAGCCGCCCTGGATCGCGCTGCCGCGTGCATCGAGGCCGGTGCCGACATGATCTTCCCGGAAGCCATCACCGAACTGTCGATGTACAAGACCTTCGCCGAGCGCGTGCGCGCGCCGATCCTGGCCAACATCACCGAATTCGGCGCGACCCCGCTGTACACCACCGAGGAACTCGCCTCCGCCGACGTCTCCCTGGCCCTGTACCCGCTGTCGGCCTTCCGCGCCATGAACAAGGCCGCCGAGAACGTCTACGCCGCCCTGCGCCGCGACGGCACGCAAAAGAACGTGATCGACACCATGCAGACCCGTATGGAGCTGTACGACGCCATCAACTACCACGCGTTCGAGCAGAGCCTCGACGCCCTGTTCGCGCAGAAGAAGGCCTGAGCCAAAGGTCCTGATTAGCCAATAGCTTCCATAACAAATTCAAGAAAGGAGATATCCCATGGCCGAAGCAAAAGTACTCAGCGGTGCCGGCCTGCGTGGCCAGGTGGCCGGGCAGACCGCACTGTCGACCGTCGGCCAGGCCGGCGCCGGCCTGACCTACCGCGGCTACGACGTCCGTGACCTCGCCGCCAACGCGCTGTTCGAGGAAGTTGCTTACCTGCTGCTCTACGGCGAGCTGCCGAACAAGGCCCAGCTGGCCGAATACCAGGCCCGCCTGAAGACCCTGCGCGACCTGCCTCAGGCGTTGAAGGAAGTGCTTGAGCGCATTCCTGCCAACGCCCACCCAATGGACGTCATGCGTACCGGCTGCTCGGTGCTCGGCACCCTGGAGCAGGAGCTGAACTTCGACCAGCAGCGCGACAAGACCGACCGCCTGCTCGCCCTGTTCCCGGCGGTGATGTGCTACTGGTACCGCTTCAGCCACCACGGCGTGCGCATCGACTGCACCAGCGACGAAGACACTATCGGTGGCCACTTCCTGCACCTGCTGCACGGCAAGAAGCCGAGCGAGTTGCACGTCAAGGTGATGAACGTCTCGCTGATCCTCTACGCCGAGCATGAGTTCAACGCTTCGACCTTCACCGCGCGGGTCTGTGCCTCGACCCTGTCCGACCTGTACTCCTGCGTCACCGCCGCCATCGGCTCGCTGCGTGGCCCGCTGCACGGTGGCGCCAACGAGGCGGCGATGGAGCTGATCGAGCGCTTCCAGAGCCCGCAGGAAGCCGTGACCGAGCTGCTGAAGATGCTGGAGCGCAAGGACAAGATCATGGGCTTCGGCCATGCCATCTACAAAGAGTCCGACCCGCGCAACGAGGTGATCAAGGGCTGGTCGAAGAAGCTGGCCGACGAAGTGGGCGACAAGGTCCTGTACCCGGTGTCCGAGGCCATCGACAAGACCATGTGGGAGCAGAAGAAACTGTTCCCCAACGCCGACTTCTACCATGCCTCGGCGTACCACTTCATGGGCATCCCGACCAAGCTGTTCACCCCGATCTTCGTCTGCTCGCGCCTGACCGGCTGGGCGGCGCATGTGTTCGAGCAGCGTGCCAACAACCGCATCATCCGCCCGAGCGCCGAGTACACCGGCGTCGAGCAGCGCGCCTACGTGCCGATCGAGAAGCGCTGACAGAGATCGAAAGATCACCGCCGAACCCTGTGGAACAAGAGCAGGGATGGCAAGAGCGACGCTAACCCTGTGGGAGCGGGTTTACCCGCGATGACGGTAGTGGATTCACCGGCGCAATCGCGGGTGAACCCGCTCCCACAGGAGAGAGGTGGTGCTCTTGAGAAACCGAACCCGTGACCGAGCCGACCTGAAATGAACACCGAATTCCGCAAGTCCCTGCCAGGCACCGGCCTGGACTATTTCGATGCCCGCGCGGCGGTCGATGCGATCGAGCCGGGCGCCTACGACCGCCTGCCCTACACCTCCCGCGTCCTCGCGGAAAACCTGGTGCGCCGCTGTGATCCGGCGACCCTGAATGCCTCACTGGGCCAACTGATCGAGCGCAAGCGCGACCTCGACTTCCCTTGGTTCCCGGCCCGCGTGGTCTGCCACGACATTCTCGGCCAGACCGCCCTGGTCGACCTTGCCGGCCTGCGTGACGCCATCGCCGACAAGGGCGGCGATCCGGCCCAGGTCAACCCGGTGGTGCCGGTGCAACTGATCGTCGACCACTCCCTGGCCGTGGAATGCGGCGGCTACGATCCGCAGGCCTTCGAGAAGAACCGTGCCATCGAGGACCGCCGCAACGAAGACCGTTTCCACTTCATCAACTGGACCAAGAAGGCGTTCAAGAACGTCGACGTGATCCAGCCGGGCAACGGCATCATGCACCAGATCAACCTGGAGAAGATGTCCCCGGTGATCCACGCCGAGCGTGGCGTGGCCTATCCTGACACTTGCGTCGGCACCGACAGCCACACCCCGCACGTCGACGCCCTGGGCGTGATCGCCATCGGCGTCGGCGGCCTTGAAGCCGAGAACGTCATGCTCGGTCGCGCCTCGTGGATGCGCCTGCCGGAAATCGTCGGCGTCGAGCTGTCCGGCAAGCCGCAGCCGGGCATCACCGCCACCGACGTGGTACTGGCCCTGACCGAGTTCCTGCGCAAGCAGAAAGTGGTCGGCGCCTACCTGGAGTTCCATGGCGAGGGCGCCCGGGCGCTGACCCTTGGCGACCGCGCCACCATCTCCAACATGGCTCCGGAATACGGCGCCACCGCGGCGATGTTCGCCATCGACCAGCAGACCATCGACTACCTCAAGCTGACCGGTCGCGAAGAACAGCAGGTCCAGCTGGTGGAAACCTACGCCAAGGCCGCGGGCCTGTGGGCCGACAACCTGGCCGACGCGGTGTACGAGCGCGTGCTGCGCTTCGACCTGTCCAGCGTCGTGCGCAATATGGCCGGCCCGTCCAACCCGCATGCCCGTGTCGCCACCAGCGACCTGGCGGCCAAGGGCATCGCCGGCGCCTGGGAAGAGGTCCCGGGGCAGATGCCGGACGGCGCGGTGATCATCGCTGCCATCACCAGTTGCACCAACACCAGCAACCCGCGCAACGTCATCGCTGCCGGCCTCTTGGCGCGCAATGCCAACAAGCTGGGCCTGGCGCGCAAGCCGTGGGTCAAGTCGTCGCTGGCACCGGGATCGAAGACCGTCGCCCTGTACCTCGACGAAGCCGGCCTGACCGATGAGCTGGAGCAACTGGGCTTCGGCGTGGTGGCCTTCGCTTGCACCACCTGCAACGGCATGTCCGGTGCGCTGGATCCGCAGATCCAGCAGGAAATCATCGACCGCGACCTGTACGCCACCGCCGTGCTCTCGGGCAACCGCAACTTTGACGGACGCATCCACCCGTACGCCAAGCAGGCCTTCCTCGCCTCGCCGCCGCTGGTGGTGGCCTACGCCATCGCCGGGACCATCCGCTTCGATATCGAGAAGGATGTGCTGGGCGTGGTCGACGGCAAGGAAATCCGCCTCAAGGACATCTGGCCGAGCGACGAGGAAATCGACGCCGTGGTGCGCGCTTCGGTGAAGCCGGAGCAGTTCCGCCAGGTGTACATCCCGATGTTCACCATCGAGGAGGACAAGGGTCCGAAGGTCGCGCCGCTCTACGACTGGCGCCCGATGAGCACCTACATCCGTCGTCCGCCGTACTGGGAAGGCGCCCTGGCCGGCGAGCGCACGCTCAAGGGCATGCGCCCGCTGGCCGTGCTGCCGGACAACATCACCACCGACCACCTGTCGCCGTCCAACGCCATCATGATGGACAGCGCCGCCGGCGAGTACCTGGCGAAAATGGGCCTGCCGGAAGAGGACTTCAACTCCTACGCCACCCACCGCGGCGACCACCTGACCGCCCAGCGCGCCACCTTCGCCAACCCGAAGCTGTTCAACGAAATGGTCCAGGAGAACGGCAAGGTCAAGCAGGGTTCGCTGGCGCGGATCGAGCCGGAAGGCAAGGTCACCCGCATGTGGGAAGCCATCGAGACCTACATGGAGCGCAAGCAGCCGCTGATCATCGTCGCCGGTGGCGACTACGGCCAGGGCTCGTCCCGTGACTGGGCGGCCAAGGGCGTGCGCCTGGCGGGTGTCGAGGCGATCGTTGCCGAGGGCTTCGAGCGTATCCACCGCACCAACCTGGTGGGCATGGGCGTATTGCCGCTGGAGTTCAAGCCGGGCACCGACCGCAAGACCCTGGAGCTGGACGGCAGCGAGCTATACGACGTGGTCGGCCAGCGCACGCCGCGGGCGACCCTGACCCTGGTGATCACCCGCAAGAACGGTGAATGCGTCGAGGTGCCGGTGACCTGCCGCCTGGATACCGCCGAGGAAGTGTCGATCTACGAGGCCGGTGGCGTGTTGCAGCGCTTTGCCCAGGACTTCCTGGAAGGCGTGGCCTGATAGAAAGCGGCAAGGCCCAGGCAGCGAGGTTGGCTGTCCGGGCCTCATCGCTGGCAAGCCAGCTCCCACAGGGTCTGTGTCGCTGCGGACCTTGTGGGAGCTGGCTTGCCAGCGATGGGGTTTCCACACATCGACTGACAGGAACAGACTCAAATGCCCCACGTACCGCAAATCAAGATCCCCGCCACCTACATCCGTGGCGGCACCAGCAAGGGTGTGTTCTTCAATCTCCAGGACCTGCCCGAGGCCGCGCAGCTCCCCGGCGCTGCCCGCGATGCCCTGCTGCTGCGGGTGATCGGCAGTCCCGATCCCTACGGCAAGCAGATCGACGGCATGGGCGGAGCCACCTCCAGCACCAGCAAGACGGTGATCCTCTCGCGCAGCATCAAGCCCGAGCATGACGTCGACTACCTGTTCGGCCAGGTCTCCATCGACAAGGCTTTCGTCGACTGGAGCGGCAACTGCGGCAACCTCTCGGCGGCAGTGGGTTCCTTCGCCATCAGCGCCGGGCTGGTCGACGCCAGCCGCATCCCGGACAACGGCATCGCCACCGTGCGTATCTGGCAGGCCAATATCGGCAAGACCATCATCGCCCGCGTGCCGATCACCAACGGCGAAGTCCAGGAAACCGGCGACTTCGAACTGGATGGCGTGACCTTCCCGGCGGCCGAGGTGCAGCTGCAATTCCTCGATCCGGCGGCCGATGAAGACGGCGACGGCGGCTCGATGCTCCCCACCGGCAACCTGGTGGACCAACTGGAGGTGCCGGGTGTCGGCAGTTTCGAGGTCACCCTGATCAATGCCGGGATTCCAACCATCTTCGTCAATGCCGAAGCCATCGGTTACACCGGCACCGAGCTGCAAGACGCGATCAACGGCGATGCCGAGGCGCTGGCGCGGTTCGAGACCATCCGTGCCCATGGTGCCGTGCGCATGGGGCTGATCAAGCATGTCGACGAAGCCGCAGGGCGCCAGCACACGCCAAAGGTGGCTTTCGTCGCGCCGCCGGCGGACTACCTGTCGTCCAGTGGCAAGCAGGTCAAGGCGGCAGATATCGACCTGCTGGTGCGGGCGCTGTCCATGGGCAAGCTGCACCACGCCATGATGGGCACGGCGGCGGTGGCCATAGGTACTGCTGCGGCGATTCCGGGGACGCTGGTGAACCTGGCGGCGGGTGGTGGCGAGCGTGAGGCGGTGCGTTTTGGCCATCCGTCCGGCACCTTGCGCGTGGGAGCGCAGGCGCAGCAGGTGAATGGCGAATGGACGGTGACCAAGGCCATCATGAGCCGTAGTGCGCGGGTGTTGATGGAGGGCTGGGTGAGGGTGCCGGGGGATTCGTTCTAAAGCCTCTTCCCGGGTTTCAGGGGCGGCGCTTGTCGAGAGATGGGCGCCGCTTTTTGGTTTCTGGGCCTGCTGCGCAGGCCTTCGCGAGCAAGCTCGCTCCCACGGGTTCATCATCTTGTGGGAGCGAGCTTGTCGGTGCGCCGAACCGTCGCGAAGGACCGCAAAGCGGTCCCAAAACCATGCACCACAAAACCAGCAGGCATAAAAAAGCCCCGCTATCTCAGCGGGGCTCCTTCAACGCAGTTGCAGCTCAGACCTGAACAGCCGGGATCTTGGCGTTCGCAGCCGCCTCGCGGAACTCGGCGATCTGGTCGAAGCTCAGGTAGCGGTAGACGTCGGCAGCCATGCTGTCGATGTTCTTCGCGTACTCCATGTACTCCTCGACGGTCGGCAGCTTGCCGATGATCGAAGCGACCGCGGCCAGTTCGGCCGAAGCCAGGTACACGTTGGTCGCGTCGCCCAGGCGGTTCGGGAAGTTACGGGTCGAAGTGGAGACCACGGTCGAACCGGTCTGCACACGTGCCTGGTTACCCATGCACAGCGAGCAGCCTGGCATTTCCATGCGCGCGCCGGCCTTGCCGTAGATGCCGTAGTAGCCTTCTTCGGTCAGCTGGTGGGCGTCCATCTTGGTTGGCGGAGCCAGCCACAGGCGGGTCGGAATGCCACCCTTGACCTTGTCCAGCAGCTTGCCGGCAGCGCGGAAGTGACCGATGTTGGTCATGCACGAACCGATGAACACTTCGTCGATCTTCTCGCCCTGTACCGAAGACAGCAGGCGGGCATCGTCCGGGTCGTTCGGCGCGCAGAGCACAGGCTCCTTGACGTCGGCCAGGTCGATTTCGATGATCTCGGCGTATTCGGCGTCGGCGTCGGCGGACAGCAGCTCAGGGTTGGCCAGCCAGGCTTCCATGGCTTGCGCGCGGCGCTCCAGGGTGCGTGGATCGCCGTAGCCTTCGCCGATCATCCAGCGCAGCAGGGTGATGTTGGACTGCAGGTACTCGGCGATGGCCTTTTCCGGCAGCTTGATGGTGCAGCCCGCAGCGGAACGCTCGGCCGAGGCGTCGGACAGTTCGAACGCTTGCTCGACGGTCAGGTCGTTCAGGCCTTCGATCTCCAGGATGCGGCCGGAGAAGGCATTCTTCTTGCCTTTCTTCTCGACGGTCAGCAGGCCTTTCTGGATCGCGTAGTAAGGAATCGCGTGAACCAGGTCGCGCAGGGTGATGCCAGGCTGCAGCTTGCCCTTGAAGCGGACCAGGATCGATTCCGGCATGTCCAGCGGCATGACGCCGGTGGCTGCGGCGAAGGCGACCAGGCCGGAACCGGCCGGGAAGGAAATGCCGATCGGGAAGCGGGTGTGCGAGTCGCCGCCGGTACCGACGGTGTCAGGCATCAGCATGCGGTTCAGCCAGCTGTGGATGATGCCGTCGCCAGGACGCAGGGATACGCCGCCACGGGTGCGGATGAAATCCGGCAGGGTGTGGTGGGTGGTGACGTCGATCGGCTTCGGATAGGCAGCGGTGTGGCAGAACGACTGCATGACCAGGTCGGCGGAGAAGCCCAGGCAAGCCAGGTCCTTCAGCTCGTCGCGGGTCATCGGGCCAGTGGTGTCCTGGGAACCGACGGTGGTCATCTTCGGCTCGCAGTAGGTGCCCGGACGAACGCCGGTCACGCCGCAGGCCTTGCCGACCATCTTCTGCGCCAGGGTGTAGCCCTTGCCGGTGTCGGCAGGCTGCTCTGGCTTCTTGAACAGGTCGGAAGCGCCCAGGCCCAGTTCGGCACGGGCTTTTTCGGTCAGGCCACGGCCGACGATCAACGGGATACGACCGCCAGCGCGGACTTCGTCCAGCAGGACTTCGGTCTTCAGCTCGAAGGTGGTGACCAGCTCGTCGCTTTCGTGACGGCGCACTTCACCCTTGAACGGGTACACGTCGATGACGTCGCCCATGGCCAGGTTGGTGCAGTCGAATTCGATCGGCAGGGCGCCGGCATCTTCCATGGTGTTGTAGAAGATCGGGGCGATCTTGGTGCCGAAGCAGAAGCCACCGGCGCGCTTGTTCGGAACAAACGGGATGTCGTCGCCGAAGAACCACAGCACGGAGTTGGTTGCGGATTTGCGCGAGGAACCGGTACCGACCACGTCACCGACGTAGGCGACCGGGAAGCCCTTGGCCTTGACCGCTTCGATCTGGGCCAGCGGGCCGACGGAACCTGGCTGCGAAGGCTCGATGCCGTCGCGGGCCATCTTCAGCATGGCCAGGGCGTGCAGCGGGATGTCAGGGCGCGACCAGGCGTCCGGGGCAGGGGACAGGTCGTCGGTGTTGGTTTCGCCAGGCACCTTGAACACGGTCAGGGTGTACTTCTCGGCGATGGCCGGACGCGAGGTGAACCACTCGCCGGCAGCCCAGGAGTCCAGCACGGCCTTGGCATGGACGTTGCCCGACTTGGCTTTCTCGGCCACGTCGTGGAAGGCATCGAACATCAGCAGGGTGCCTTTGAGCTGTTCAGCCGCGACGGCGCCCAGTTCGGCGTCGTCCAGCAGCTCGACCAGGGTGGCGATGTTGTAGCCGCCTTGCATGGTGCCGAGCAGTTCGGTGGCACGCTTGCGGTCGATCAGGGGGGATTGGGCTTCGCCCTTGGCGATGGCGGAGAGGAAAGCGGCCTTGACGTAGGCGGCTTCGTCGACTCCCGGCGGAACGCGGTCGGTGATCAGTTCAACGAGGAAGGCTTCTTCGCCGGCCGGCGGGTTTTTCAGCAGCTCGACCAGGCCTGCAGTTTGTTCGGCGTTAAGCGGCTGGGGAACGATACCCAGGGCTGCGCGCTCTTCGATATGTTTGCGGTAGGCTTCAAGCACAGTCATTACCCTCATCAGTGGTCCCAAATGGGTGTCCGGGACGCTCATCCAGAAAATCCGCACTCATGCGCAAATACGGCTTTTTGAGCCGCGTAGCCAGAGTTGCAGGAAATCCTTACAGAAGCTGCTTTCAAAGTTTTACGCCTGTAGAACGGAGGCTGATGAGGGCTGGTGCGGGACATTCAGGGCTGAATCTCCCGAACCAACGCCGTTCTACCGGATGAACTGTGCTCGTGACGCTTTGAAAACAGCTTCTAACGGACATTGGTGCCTAAAAAGGCGGTGTGATTCTACGGCAATTTACGGATAAAGGTAAGGCGACGGCGAAGACTTTAGCGGGTGACCCTCGTTAGACAAAGGGCTAACATGTCCGCCTGTTTCGCTGCCACGCTGTCGATCTGCCCATGTCCAATCAGTCCATCAAGACGCCTTGCGTCGGCCTCTGCTCCACGGTTTACGGGGATACGGTGTGCCGCGGCTGCAAGCGATTCCACCACGAAGTGATCCACTGGAACGGCTACAACGACGACGAGAAACGCGCCGTCTGGCTGCGCCTGGAACAACTGTTGGTGCAGGTGATGACGGCCAAGCTGGAGGTGTTCGACGTGCAGCGCCTGCGCCAGCAGCTGGAGCAGCGCAAGATCCGCTACGTGGCCCATCAGTCGGAATATTGCTGGGCTTATCAGCTGATCGCCCGGGGGGCGCGGGTGATTCGCGAACTGGAGGCCTATGGGCTGGTGCTGCTGCCGGAGTTTCGTGACTGGGAGCTGCCGGAGCTACGGGATGCCATCGATACCGAGTTCTTCCTGCTCTCGGAAGCCCATTACCAGCGCTATATCGCGCCGGGGTTCCTCAAGGATGCCCTGGGCGGCAGGTAGTTCGTCCGCTGCCACGGCGTTTTTCCGGGGCTCTTGTATGCTCATGGAACCACTCGGGCAGACATGAAACAGACCGGCAGTAGTTTCAGGTTCAGGGAGACTGACGATGAACACTGCGGGCCCCGCCACCCATCGGCACACGCCGACGCTGCAAGCCTTCGACGCCCGTGGACTGAAGGTTCGCGATGTCGCCTATCTTCGTCTTCCCGATGATCCGCAGACTACCAGCCTGATTACCCGGCATCGCCATGACGCCCGTGGCTTCGCTCTGTGCAGCAGCGATCCGCGGCTGCATGGGTTGGGTCTGTGGAATGTGGCCTGGCACACCGATCTGGCCGGGCAGGTCCTGTGCACGCGCAGCAGCGATTCCGGGCTGGCCCTGGTGCTGCACGACGCCGCCCGTCGACCCAGCGTGCAGTTCAGCCATATCGACGTGCGCGAGGACGGTAGCGAGGATCATGACGGCGCCGTCGTCCGGACCTGGACCTATGAGGAGGCGACCCTGCGTGGCCGTCCATTGAGTGTCATCGACCAGGCGGCTGGCGACGGTGATCGGGTCGGCGAGCGCTTCGTCTATGCCGGGAGCGGCCCGCAAGAACAAATGCGCAACCTCGCCGGCCAATGCGTGGAACATCATGATCCGGTTGGCGTGGTGACCACCGAGCAGTTGGCGCTCGGCGGTGGTGTGCTTGCGCTGACCCGGCATCTGTTCGATGGCATCGATGAACGCCACTGCACCACCGTGACCCGTGCCGACGCTACCGGTGCGCCGCTGTCCATTACCGATGCGGCAGGCCACCGGCAGCGCTTTGCCTACGATCTGGCAGGCCAACTGGCGGCCTGCTGGCTGACGATCAGGGACGCGGGGGAAACGCGGCTCGCCGGCCCACTGACCTACAACGCTGCCGGCAACCGGCTGCGGGAAGTGCATGGCAACGGTGTCGAAGTGAACTATCGGTACGACGCATCGACCCAGCGGCTGGGCGCCATTCGCATCGAGCGTCCGCCTGGGCACCCACTGGGTGCTGAGCTCTTGCAGGAGCTGCATTACGAGTACGATCCCAAGGGCAACGTAACGCGGGTGCTGAACCAGGCCGAGAGCCCGCGCTTCTGGCGCAACCAGCGGATCCTGCCGGAAAACACCTGCCTGTACGACAGCCTGTGCCAACTGGTTCGCTCGACGGGGCGGGAGATGGCGATTACCCGCTGGCAGGGCGCCAGTGCCACGGTACTCGATGGTGATGTCCTTACGGCCTACATTCGCGACTACCGCTACGATCACGGCGGCAACCTGACTCAGATTCGCCACCATTCGCCGGCTGCTGCCAGCTACACGACCGATATCACGGTCAGCGATCGCAGTTGCCGCGCGGTGCTGGAGACCCTGGCAAGTAGCCCACAGCAGGTGAATGCCCTGTTCACTGCTGCCGGAGGCCAGAGGTGGCTGCATCCGGGCCAGCCGTTGCAATGGACGCCGCGGGCCGAGTTGCGTGGCGTAGCGCTGGTCAGCCGGGAGGATGGCACGGTCGACAGCGAACACTATGGTTACGACGCCGACAGCCAGCGGCTGTTCAAGCACAGCGTACAGAGCGTCAGTGGCGGCCTGCGCAGTCGGCGTGTCGTCTATCTGCCTGGGCTGGAACTCAGGGCCACCCATCACGGCGAGGTGCCAGACGAAGCCCTGCAGGTCATTTGCGTCGGCGGAGAGGGGCGTATCCAGGTTCGTGTGTTGCATTGGCAACAGGGCAAGCCGGCGGGCATCGATAACGATCAGTTCCGCTACAGCTACACCAACCTGACCGGTAGCTGCGGCCTGGAGCTGGATGGGCAAGGCGCGCTGATCAGCAGCGAGGAGTTCTATCCCTATGGCGGGACCGCTGTGTGGACGGCACGCAATGCCATGGAAGCGAGCTACAAGACGCTGCGCTACTCGGGCAAGGAGCGGGATGCCACCGGGCTGTATTACTTCGGCTATCGCTATTACCAGCCTTGGGCGGGGCGCTGGTTGAGTACAGATCCGGCGGGACGGGTGGATGGTCTGAATCTCTATCGCATGGTAGGCAACAATCCAGTGAGCTTTTTCGACGTACAGGGGTTGATGAGGCGGGCGTGGCCAGCCGATGAATCATCCGCGATGCAATTGCCTTGGCCGGTGCTGGCGAGCGGTCTGGCGCAGTTTTCTTCGCTGGAACGGCATCAGGTAACCGAGGCACTGCAGGAAGCCAGCGACATCTTGACCAAGGTGATACAGCCGAGGCCGTTGCCAGCGGAGGAAATGCAGGTCTGGTTCGGTCCCGGGAGCAGTCTGATAGCGCCGCAGGTTGTTCGGACGTGGGAGGCCATTGGCCAACTCGCCTCCGAGTATGCAACGCCTTACCCTGGTCATGCGAAATTCCACAGAATCCAATCGGGCGTACAGGGTTCTACGGCTCTGGTCATCAGGAATGAAAACGCGGGCCGGATGTTTATCGACGATATGTTTTTCAGCGGCGAGGTGCACACGCTCCGAGCATGCACACTCATGCATGAGCTCTCCCATTTGAGACGAGTGGCGAATATCAATGCGATCGGTCCGGGTACGCAGGACTTTTTCTATCTCTCCCATCTAAATGCGCGCGATCACTCGGACGATTCCGTCAACAGGGGGAAGATGGTGCCGGGACACTTCCTCGACAGGGCCGGGCTGTTCAATGAAATCGCCATGTCCGAGGCGCTTTCCATCATAGAGGCCGACGATGACTCCATGGTCTTCAATTATCGGAGAACAAGGCAGACCATGGACCTGTTTGAAGCCACCAACCTGTTCAATATCGAACCGTCGTTGCGGGCCAGGGTCGCGGCAAGGAACGCCGACAGCATTGCCTACTCGGCCAGGTCGATTGCCGCGCTGCGTTGACCGCACTGTCGGCCGGACATCCTCACGGCCGACAGTTCGTTGCTTCAGCCCTGGGCCAACTCGTTCAGATGAGAGGCCACCGCCGCCGTCTTCAGCACCAGCACGTCGCTTTCCAGCGAATCCAGCACCACCTCCGCCGTATTGCCGATCAGCGCCCCGGTAATCCCGGTCCGCGCCACCGTGCCGATCACCGTCACCACCGCATCCAGCTTGCTCGCGGTGTACGGAATCAGCACGTCCGCCGGCCCTTCGGCCACGTGCAGGCGTTCATCGGTGATATCGAACTCGGCCTGGAACGCCGCGCATTCCTCGCGATAGCGCGCCTCGATGGTTTCCTTCAACTGATACACCGGATCCGCCGCCGACAGCATCGGCGACGGATGGGCGCTGATCACGTGCAGGTCGCCCTTGGCCAGGCCGGCGATGGCGTAGCCGTGGTCGATGATGTCGCCGTGCAGGACGCGGTGATCCTGGTCGTTGTTGCCCACGTCCACCGCAGCGAGGATCACCCCGCCGGTCCAGGGCCGCTCGGTCTTGACCATCAGCACCGCTGCCGGGCACAGGCGCAGCAGCTTCCAGTCGCTCGGGGTGAGCAGGGCTTTCTTCAACGGGTTGTCCGGGCGGTGCTCCTTGATCACCAGCTCGCAGCCCTCGGCCTGCTGCACGTCGATGATCGACTCGTGCAGGGTGTCGTGCCAGGCCTGTTCGAAGGTCACGTTGTCGTAGCCATCGTCGTGCAGCTGGCTGCACAGCAGGCTGAGCAGGGCGCTGTGGTCGTGCTTGCGGTCGCACATCAGCAGGTGCAGGCGCGCGCCGGTGGCACCGGCGATGAGTTTGGCCCGGGTCAGGGCGCGGCTGTGGGCGTGCTCGGGATCGAGGACCACCAGGATGCTGCGGACGGCTTGCATGAGCATGAACTCCCTTGGGGAAATGACGAGCAATGCCTGACTATAGTCGGCGGTCCGGACGATGCGGCTTGATGCATATCAAAGCATAGTCACTGGTGATCCCGGCCTGCGCCGGTATAATCGCCGCCCCTGTCGTCCTCATGCCGTTTGTGAATCATGGAACCCATTCCCGAAATCGAAGCCTTCCTCGGTTGCCGCACCCCCGATGCCTGGGTGCAAGCGGCGCTGGCCGACCAGGAAACGATGCTGATCGACCACAAGAACTGCGAGAAAAAGGCGGCAATGCAACCACGAAATCGGAGAAACCATCATGCTGCCTGAAATTCACGATTTCCTGGCCTGCCGAACGCCTGATGCATGGGTTCAGGCTGCTCTTGAGCAGCAGGAGGTGATGCTGATTGACCATAAGAACTGTGAGTTCAAGGCTGCCAGCACTGCCTTGAGCTTGATCGCCAAGTACAACACCCACATCGACCTCATTAACATGATGTCGAGGTTAGCCCGCGAAGAGCTTGTGCATCATGAACAGGTGCTGCGCTTGATGAAGCGGCGTGGTATCCCGCTTCGTCCCATTTCTGCGGGCCGCTATGCCTCGGGGCTTCGAAAGGTGGTGCGTGCCCATGAGCCTGCCAAACTGGTGGATACGCTAGTCGTAGGGGCTTTCATTGAGGCACGCAGTTGCGAACGGTTCGAGTCGTTGGTACCACATCTCGATGAAGAGCTTGGCCGGTTCTATCACGGCCTTCTGAAAAGCGAAGCACGGCATTTCCAAGGCTACCTGAAGCTGGCCTATCAATATGGTGATGACGCCGATGTGGCTAAAACGATTGAGAAGGTGCGTTCGGCAGAGGCTGAGTTGATCAACAGCCCAGATTGCGAGTTCAGATTCCACAGTGGCGTACCTACCTGACTCCGTTTTCCCCGGTTAGGTCACTGCACTGTCCCTTTTTTAATCACAACGGTGATACCATCAAACCGCTTGGCTGGCGTGCTGATCGAACTGCGTAGCGGTGTCGAACCCAGTGTGCCCAGCGGCAGGGTCGTCTCATATGATGGCGCTGTCCGGGTCGCGTCCGAGATTGCAGTGAATGCATCAAGGTCTCCCGAAGGTAGGAAGGTTCGCCCGACTGCTATGTTGTATGCCGGAACTCCCACGAATGAAGTATCGGGGGCTCATCGGACGGTAGATAGCTTTAATTTCAGGGCGGGGCTTCGTGTGGGGCCGCATGGCGTGTCGCTGTCGGGCGCTCTCAGCGTTTGCTGGAGGGCTTTCGAGGCGAGGTTGACGGCAACCTTCAAAAAGGTAGCATTACCAAAGTGGAGAATAGTGCCGTGAATCAATCGTCATGCAAAAACGTGCCAATGTGGCATCCGGGGTGTTTGCCGTAGTGCTGTGCACCTTCTGCTTGGCTGGCGTGCTGATCGAACTGCGTAGCGGTGTCGAACCCAGTGTGCCCAGCGGCAGGGTCGTCTCATATGATGGCGCTGTCCGGGTCGCGTCCGAGATTGCAGTGAATGCATCAAGGTCTCCCGAAGGTAGGTAGTCCGTCTAGCAGTTGGGGTAGGTTTGCCGGTGAGCCCCAATGAACAGGACAGCGGGGATACATGGATGGTTGATCTCTTTCTGCAAGTTAGAAAAATGAAGACTCTTCAGAACGCTTGGCGTGTAGTAAAGTCAAGTGCGCAGTTTTCTTCATCTGAGGAAATTCGTAATAGCTCAAATGAATTCGAAGCTGACTCCATCTCAAATCTGCGTCGTATCCAGGCGCGTTTGAAAAGTGGTTCATTTGTTTTTAAACCTCAGAAAGGGATAGCGAAAAGGCGTGAAGGGAAAGACCCAAGGCCTCTGGTTATATCACCAATTGAAAATCGCATAGTGCAAAGGGCAGTGCTTGATGTGTTGCAAGCACATGTTTCATATGTTGATTCGGTTCTAAGTGTTCCGACTAGCTTTGGCGGGATCAGAGGGAAGTCTGTCGAGGCTGCGATTATTCGGCTTAAGCAAGAGTTTTCCTTGGGGGCGAAATTTTATGTTCGCTCTGATATTCCTAGTTTTTTCACGAAGGTAAATCGTAGCTTGGTGCTTAATGAGATGCGTAAGCATGTGCCAAGTGATGATTTCTTTCGTTTGTTTCAGTCTTCGATTGAAACAACTCTTTCAAATCTGACGGATTTAAGTCGTCAGAGGCTGGCGGAGTTTTTTCCTATTGGTATGGATGGCGTTGCCCAAGGGTCACCTCTTTCGCCCTTGGTTGCAAATCTGTATTTGGCTGAATTTGATCGTGAAATGAATTCGGCTGGCATAACGTGTATTCACTATATTGATGATTTTGTCATTCTTGGCTCCACAGAAAAAGATGTTTCTTCTGCATTCAGGCGTGCGTCCGCAATCTTGAAGCGGGTAGGGCTCAACGCTTACTCACCGTATGAAGCAAGTGATAAGGCCTCCCATGGGCGTGTTTCTGATGGTTTTGATTTTCTAGGGTGCCAAGTAACCCCTGGTCTGGTGCAACCATGCAAGAAGGCTAGGGGGAATTTGTTATCCAAGATTGATGATGAGATCAGGCAGGCAAAATATGCTGCGAAGCACATTATTGATGGTGGGGAACTGTTTGCTGTTGGCTGCTACGCCCAAGCAGTGACGAAAATTAACAGAATTGTCTGGGGTTGGGGGAAGTCATTCTCATTTTGCAATGGCGAGCAGTTGGCTAGAAGCCTCGATGAGAAAATATCTGAAAAGTTGAATCAGCTTGAGCTGGAAATAAAACGTGTCTTGGTTGGAGCTGACTACCGGATGCGTCAGAAGGTGATGGGTGTTAGCTTGCTGGAGGATATGTTTCGACAGGAAGACAAGGCCTGATGGTTAATGGGGCCCCAATAGGGTTTAGTGCTAAAAATAGGGTGGTTTGATTTTATACTACCCACCCCGCCATATTTCAATGAATTCACTTGTTCCATAGCCGCTTCACAGTGCTCAGGCTAACTCCCAGGGATGATGCAGTTTCTGACTGACTGTTACCTTGGGATTTATATTTCTTAACCTGCTCTGTTGACGCCGCGATTGGTCGGCCTAGCTTTTTACCTTGGGCTTTTGCGCGATCGAGCCCCGACGCCGTTCGCTCAATCAACAGGTCTCTTTCAAACTCTGCAACAGCGGCAATAACACTCATTGTCATCTTTCCTGCCGGGCTGGTCAGGTCAACGCCACCCAAAGCCAAGCAATGAACCTTGATTCCCAGGTTGGCTAGGTTCTCGACGGTTGTGCGTACATCCATTGCATTACGGCCAAGTCGATCTAGCTTTGTAACTAGTAAAATGTCTCCAGGCTCCATTCGCTGCATCAATGCAGTGAAGGCTTTTCGGTCGCTAGTGGGTATGCTGCAGGAAACGGTTTCTGTCACTACCCTGAAGGGTGCAATCTCAAAGCCTGCGGACTTGACTTCCTCAAGTTGGTTGTCAGTGGTTTGGTCGGATGTGCTCACACGAGCGTATAGAAATGTCCGGGACATGGTGTTGTTATTTGGTCTCAAAAAGGTGGTCTCATAATATATCGTGGTGTCAGAAAGGCAAGGCTGGTTTTTGAGCCTGGTTCTGTGGTGCAACTGTACAGGGTCAAAAACGGTCGTTTAAGACACCAGACTTGAAGGGTGCTGGCCATGGGCTATCGTTTGCTCGCCACCATCCAACGAGGAACACATATGGCGCTTTACAAAAACGGGGGGCTGTTAGCTCACTCCACACACGAAGCCTTTGATTCAACCCACAGCCCTGGGACGGCAGCGCCCCACCCAGGTATCTACCGTTGTACGGCTTGTGGTGATGAGATAGCGATGGCCGGAGGGCATACGTTGCCTCCGCAGAATCATCGTCAGCATGACCCGAATGCAGGACGAATTGCCTGGCAGCTATTGGTGTTCCCAGTGCAGGCGTAGCGTCGCGCTAAAGGGTTAAAGGCTTGGGGTGGTGTTGTTCATTAGCAACTCCACCTCACTTATCAGTTGGGTAGGGGAGCAGGATAGAGCGCTCGCAAGCTTGAATAGGACCGTAATCGTCGGTTGATGGATACCGCGCTCGATCAGGCTGACGTAGTTGCGTTGGATGTCGGCTTCGTAGGATAGCTGCTCCTGCGTCAAACCGGCCTCCTTTCGTTTCTGCCGCAACACCTTCCCGAAAGCTTCCCCGATCTCCACGTTCCTGACTCCGGCCTAAAAGCCAGTCAATGTCCGGGATGGTCGTAGGAACGTCTTCACAGTATACTGGTAATTTCTCCTTCTCTTGATGAGGTCGTGCTTTGAAAACCTACGTTGCTCTGTTCCTGGCAGCCATCAGCCTGCCAACTGCTGCGGTCGCTGGGGTTTGCGCTTTCGAGTTCGGGCTTGTCTGGTCTATCAGGCAGGCTACAGGTGTTGGTGTCCTGGTATGCTCTGCGATTCTTCTATTCGCTTTGATCATGTTCCTATGGGGTGCGCCTGCGATGAGCAAGCGGCTTAGTTTGCAAACGATTGAGCCACGTATGTAATTGGACTTAAGGACGAGTCATGAAATTCAAAATGGCTGCTGTACTGACGTTTGTTTCCGTAGCCGCAAATGCGCAAGGTTTCACGTCCGGCGATGGTTCGGTTTTCAATGACCGACTACAAGAAATGCTTACCTCCACAGGTTGGAATTTTAAAGCAGCAACCAATGCTGGGCTCGTTGCTGATGAGTGGCGAGTCAACCAAGCTGCTGCCCGGCTCAAGTACGGGGTGCCAAAAATCTACTACGGTCGCGTAGATAAGGTTTTGGTAGACAATATGGGAACGTACTTCGTAGTTGGGGCTGGGACACCGCGTGCAGTCACTGTAGTTCTGGAACGCTTTCAGGCTGGGCCATGGGAGCAGAAGTATGATCAGTTCTTGCTGACTGGCATGCAAAGTAGTTTGGAGTTTGCTTCACAGGTGAAACCTGGGGCGAATATGTACTTTCAGTGCGGACGCGCTGAGTTTGGACTAGGCGTGTATTTGGTTAATTGCCTAGCATTTTCCCCGCAGGTTGCGATGAAAGGGGTTGTACCCCAGATATCCCGTGGTGTTGATGTCGCCAGCCATTTCGATGAGTTGATCAAAGCACGAGCAGCAGAAGGCTGGGCACGTCCGCCGTCTGCTCGCCCCGGTCTTTCCGTGAAACTACGAATTTCGATGTTGTCAGACGGCACAATTCGAACGGTGGCTGTAGAGAAGGCCAGTGGCGATCATGCCTACGACCAGTCCGCCGTCAATGCAGTAAAGAACATCGGAGTTCTTCCAGAAGTGCAAGAAATGTCACCTGGGGAGTATTCCAATCATAGCAGTTTCAGTATTGTGCTTACGCCACAGGACTTGACGTTTTAAATGGTCCTGTAGGCGCCTTGATGGTGTTTTGGAGTGTGACCTGTAGGGGTGCCAAGGGCTGCCCCATAAAGTCGCTCAAATCGCACGCAGTGCTGCTTAATGGGGTGTCTTCATTGGTAGGTGGATTAAGTTTCGGCTTTCCATCCGCCCGCCATTGAGATAATGAAGATGTAACTGATCGGCTTCCACTCCACATTTGATGTCTACACAATTTGGACCTTGTCTTGGCGATGTAGCTCATCCATTCAAAGTAGCGATCTTGGTCGTGCCGCGTGATTAGATAGTTACCATACCGGTCGTGGGTTGGCGGGATTATCGAGTAATCCGCCAGCCTGCCCGATTTTTTCAGTTCAGCGTGAAGGTGGTGCAAACTGTAAATCCTATCCTTGCTGTCGTCTATCACCAATGCATGGTGATGGTGCACGCCCGTGTTGTCAGTTTCGCATACAGTAATTCGTGGTGGGTTGTAGCTAGACTTTTGTACGAAGAAATTTCGAATGTGTGCGCTGTACTCCGACAAATTCATCGAGTCAGTGAAACGGGTCCGAATATGGAAACCCCTGGGGGTTTTTAGATTGCCTGGGTTCATGAACGTAAGAATATACAGTGCTTCTAGGGATGCTCTGAATTAGCCGGATATTTTCCGGCTATTGGGAGGTCAGTCCCTCTGAATGCCAGCAGCCCACCGAA
>NZ_JAZDQN010000042.1:0-55469 GCF_036324125.1 Pseudomonas ulcerans
TTTAAAGAGCGACGCATACCCTGTGGGAGCGGTTTTACCCGCGATTGCGATAGTGAATTCACCGCCGCAATCGCGGGTAAACCCGCTCCCACAGAGTTCACGCAGCCAATCCGCAATGAATCAGCGAACGACAATCCCGCGCTGCGCCATATAGGCCTTGGCCTCAGGCACCGTGTACTCGCCGAAGTGGAAGATGCTCGCCGCCAGCACCGCACTGGCATGGCCTTCGAGAATGCCGTCGGCCAGGTGCTGCAGGTTGCCCACGCCACCGGAAGCGATCACCGGGATCCCCAGGGCATCGCTGATGGCCCGGGTGACGCCGAGGTCGAAGCCGCTCTTCATGCCGTCCTGGTCCATGCTGGTGAGCAGGATCTCACCGGCACCCAGGCCTTCCATCTTCTTCGCCCACTCCACCGCATCCAGCCCGGTAGGCTTGCGCCCGCCATGGGTGAAGATTTCCCAGCGCGGGGTTTCGCCCGGACCGGAAACCTTCTTGGCGTCGATGGCCACGACGATGCATTGCGAACCGAAATGCGCCGCCGCTTCGCCGACGAACTCTGGGTTGAACACTGCCGCGGTATTGATCGAGACCTTGTCGGCCCCGGCGTTGAGCAGGTTGCGGATGTCCTGCACGGTGCGCACGCCACCGCCCACGGTCAGCGGGATGAACACCTGGCTGGCCATGCGCTCGACGGTGTGCAGGGTGGTGTCACGGCCATCGACGCTGGCGGTGATGTCGAGGAAGGTGATCTCGTCGGCACCCTGCTCGTCGTAGCGACGGGCGATTTCCACCGGATCGCCGGCATCGCGGATGTTCTCGAACTTGACGCCCTTGACGACCCGGCCGTTGTCCACGTCCAGGCAAGGGATGATGCGTTTGGCCAGGGCCATGGCGTTCTCCTCAGCCTTTGTAGCTGTCGCAGAAGGCCTGGGCCTCGGCGACATCCAGGGTGCCTTCGTAGATGGCACGACCGGTGATGGCGCCGATGATGCCCGGTGCCTTGGCGTCCAGCAGGGCCTTGATGTCACCCAGGTTGTGGATGCCGCCGGAGGCGATCACCGGAATCTTCGTGGCTTCGGCCAGGGCCTTGGTGAAGGGCACGTTGCAGCCCTGCATCATGCCGTCCTTGGCGATGTCGGTGTAGACGATCGCCGAGACGCCATCGGCCTCGAAGCGCTTGGCCAGGTCGATGACCTGCACCGAGCTGACCTCGGCCCAGCCGTCGGTGGCGACGAAGCCATCCTTGGCGTCGAGGCCGACGATGACCTTGCCCGGGAAGGCGCGGCAGGCTTCGGCGACGAATTCAGGCTGCTTGACCGCCTTGGTGCCGATGATCACGTAGCTGACGCCGGCCTTGACGTAGTGCTCGATGGTTTCCAGCGAGCGGATGCCGCCGCCGATCTGGATCGGCAGGTTCGGGTAGCGCTTGGCGATGGCGGTGACCACTTCGCCGTTGACCGGCTGGCCTTCGAAGGCGCCATTCAGGTCGACCAGATGCAGACGACGGCAGCCACCTTCCACCCATTTGGCGGCCATGCTCACCGGGTCGTCGGAGAATACGGTGGAATCTTCCATGCGGCCTTGGCGCAGACGTACGCAGGCACCGTCCTTGAGATCGATAGCGGGGATAATCAGCATCTGGAAAACCTGTCTATTCGGTAAACAGTGATGCCCGGGAAGTCAGTTCTTCTCGAGCGCCCACAGGTCGCTCTCGATGCTCTCGAAGCGCTCCTTGAGCTGCGCCTGAACATCGAAGATCGCCCTGTTGTAGTAGTGCGGTGCGATTTCTTTGCCGATCAGTTCCAGGACCTCGGCCACCTCGAACGACCCCAGCTGCAGCTCGAAACGGTCTTCGAGGAAGCGCTTGAGGGTGTCCAGGGCCTCACGCTCCTGTTCGGAGGTAAGGGTCATGACCGGGGCCTTGTTCCTGGAGCGGCTCATTACCAGCGCCCATCCCAGGCGGCGAAGTTCTGCAGCAACTGCAGGCCGTGGGTATGGCTTTTCTCCGGGTGGAACTGGGTGGCGAAGCGCGAGCCTTCGGCCAGCACCGCGGCGAAATCGACGCCGTAGTGACCGCGACCGACCACCTGGGACGGCTTGCCGGACTCGATGTAGTAGCTGTGCACGAAGTAGAAACGCGCGCGATCGGGAATGTCGTGCCAGAGCGGGTGGTCGACCACCTGGCTGACCTCGTTCCAGCCCATGTGCGGCACTTTCAGGTGCTCGCCGTCTTCGTGCAGGTCCTTGCCGAAGAAGCGCACCTTGCCGGGGAACAGGCCGATGCCCTCGACCCCGTCGTTTTCCTCGCTGTGGTCGAGCAGCGCTTGCATGCCGACGCAGATGCCGAGGAACGGGCGATCCTGGCTGACTTCGCGGACCAGGGCGTCGAAGCCCAGGCGGCGGATCTCGGCCATGCAGTCGCGCATCGCGCCGACGCCGGGGAACACCACGCGATCAGCTTCGCGGATCACGTTGGCATCGCTGGTGATCAGCACCTTGCCGGCCCCCACGTGCTCCAGGGCCTTGGCCACGGAGTGCAGGTTGCCCATGCCATAGTCGATAACGGCGACCGTCTGCATCAGAGGCATCCCTTGGTGGAAGGCATCTGCCCGGCCATGCGCTCGTCCAGCTCGATGGCCATGCGCAGCGCGCGGCCGAAGGCCTTGAACACGGTCTCGATCTGGTGGTGGGTGTTGTGCCCGCGCAGGTTGTCGATGTGCAGGGTGACGTTGGCGTGGTTGACGAAGCCCTGGAAGAATTCCTGGAACAGGTCGACGTCGAAGCCGCCCACGCTGGCGCGGGTGTACGGCACGTGCATCTGCAGGCCGGGACGGCCGGAGAAGTCGATCACCACGCGCGACAGCGCTTCGTCCAGCGGCACGTAGGCGTGGCCATAGCGGCGGATGCCCTTCTTGTCGCCGATGGCCTGGTTGAAGGCCTGGCCCAGGGTGATGCCGACGTCCTCGACGGTATGGTGATCGTCGATATGCAGGTCGCCCTTGCACTCGATGTCCAGGTCGATCAGCCCGTGACGGGAAATCTGATCCAGCATGTGCTCAAGGAACGGCACGCCGATATCGAATCGGGCCTTGCCAGTGCCATCCAGGTTGATCGAGGCCTTGATCTGGGTTTCCAGGGTATTGCGCTCGACGGATGCCTTACGTTCGACCATCACCAGCTCCGCAAAATCATTGGGCGAAAAAGGCGGTCATTATAGGCCCAGAACGTCGCATCTTGAAACGAAGATGACGTGTGGTTCCGGGGTTTTGCGCCCGATTTTCGGGCTGCTGCGGATTTTCCGGCCTCATCGCTGGCAAGCCAGCTCCCACAGGGTCTGCACAAACCTTAAGACTTGTGCAGTACCTGTGGGAGCTGGCTTGCCAGCGATTGGGCCGCAAAGCGGCCCCGGATGCAGGAGTTAATGGAACAGCACTGCCGTCTTCTGCAACGTCGCCCAGACACCCCAGGCCAGCGGAATCCCCACCACCAGCCACGCCGCGACCACCAGCGGCTTGCTCGCCGGCGACGCCGACCACTCCAGCACGGTGCTGGCGTCGGCGCCCTTGTCATGCCCCAGCGCCTGCTCGGCAGCCAGTTGCTCTTCGGTCATGAAGTACTTGTCGGCCACCGGACGCACCAGGGCGTTGCAGATGAAGCCCAGCACCAGCAGGCCGGCGAGGATGTACAGGGTGATGTCGTAGGCCGCAGCCCGCTCGACGCCGATCTTCAACTGGTATTCGCGCAGGTAGTTGACCAGCACCGGACCCAGCACGCCCGCCGCCGCCCAGGCCGTCAGCAGGCGGCCGTGGATCGCGCCGACCATCTGCGTACCGAACAGGTCGGCCAGGTAGGCCGGCACCGTGGCGAAGCCGCCGCCGTACATCGACAGGATGATGCAGAACGCCGCGACGAACAGGGCGATGTTGCCCAGGTGCCCCATGTTCGGCACCAGCGCGTACAGGGCGAAGCCCAGCGCGAAGAAGGCGAAGTAGGTGTTCTTGCGCCCGATGTAGTCGGAGAACGACGCCCAGAAGAAGCGCCCGCCGATGTTGAACAGGCTGAGCAGGCCGGTGAAGCCCGCTGCGATCGCGGCGATCTGCGCCAGTTGCCCGGCGTCCAGCTCGCTGAAGGTCAGGTTGTTGCCCAGCAGCTTGCCGGCGAAGACTTCCTGCAGCAGCGGCGAAGCCATGCCGAGGATGCCGATGCCGGCGGACACGTTGAGGCACAGCACCAGCCAGATCAGGGCGAACTGCGGGGTCTTCCAGGCCACGCTGACGTGCACGTGGCGGTGGGTGATCATCGCGTTGTTGACCTTCTTCGCCGGGGCGGTCCAGCCTTCGGGTTTCCAGCCGGTAGGCGGCACGCGGTAGGACAAGGCGCCGCCGATCATGAAGACGAAGTAGATCGCCGCCATCACCACGAAGCTCTGCCATACACCGACGCCTTCAGGGCTGGCGAAGTGGTTCATCAGCGCCGCGGCCAGCGGTGCACCGACCATCGCACCGCCACCGAAGCCCATGATCGCCATGCCGGTAGCCATGCCGCGCTTGTCCGGGAACCACTTGATCAGGGTCGAGACCGGCGAGATATAGCCCAGGCCCAGGCCGATACCACCGATCACGCCCGATCCGATCCACATAAGCCAGATCTGGTGGGTATAAACGCCCAGCGCGGAAATCAGCAGGCCGCCGCACCAGCACAACGCCGAGACCACACCGGCCTTGCGCGGACCGGCATGTTCCAGCCAGCCACCCCAGATCGCCGCCGAGCAACCGAGGAAGATGAAGAACAGGGTGTAGATCCAGCCGAGCATGGAGATCGGCCAGTCGCAGCTGGACGAGAAGACCTGGGCGAAGAAGCCGATGTCAGCCGAACAGGCCACCGGCGCGGTGATGCCGATGGCCTTGGACAGCGGCAGCCAGAACACCGAGAAACCATAGGCCATGCCGATGCACAGGTGGATGGCCAGGGCCGCGGGTGGAACCAGCCAGCGGTTGAAGCCGGGTCGAGCGACGATGCGCTCCTTGGAGAGGAAGCCAGGCGTGCTGTCGACGGCTCCCGCAGTGATGCTGCTCATTATTATTGCCCTCGTAGATAAGTAGTCCCCTCGGACCGCAGCCGGAAGCCCCTCGACTTTGGCGCACGCAGGCAGCGAGTCGTTTTTTCGGGCAGCCGGCCCTGTCGCGACAATCCGTCGCAGCAAGGCCCGGGAACGGGTGCAAGAGTAGCACTTAGCTAGCTAACTGAATCCAAACTGATATCGCTCTTTCTCGCGCAACTGAGACTTTTTTCCGCGAAACCTTGTTACGGATCGTGGTCGAACCCCTGGCGACGCAGCCATCGCGGTCGTCAAGGGCGCAAGGCTATACTCTGCGGCTGACTTAAAAGACATCGGACTACAAGGACTCGCCCATGAAAGCGTTCGGCAAAATCCTGGGGCTGGTGGTTCTCGGGCTGTTGCTGATCGTGGTGGCCGGAGGCTTCGCCCTGACCCACCTCTTCGATCCCAACGACTACAAAGACGAGATCCGCCAACTGGCTCGCGACAAGGCTCATGTCGAGCTGACCCTCAACGGCGACATCGGCTGGAGCCTGTTCCCCTGGCTGGGCCTGGAGCTGCACGAGGCGAGCGTCGCCACCCTGAACAAGCCCACCGAACCCTTCGCCGACCTGCAGATGCTCGGCCTGTCGGTGCGCGTGCTGCCGCTGCTGCGCCGCGAAGTGCAGATGAGCGACGTGCGTGTCGAGGGTCTGAACCTGACCCTGAACCGTGACGAAAACGGCCACGGCAACTGGGAAGACTTCGGCAAACCGCTGCCTTCCAGCACCCCGGCCAGCACTGCCGAAGCCGCCCCGGCCCCTGCCCCGAGCGAAAGCCCGAGCAAACCGGCCGCCGCCGAGCGCCCGCTGAAGCTGGATATCGACAGCCTCACCGTCAACAACGCCCGGGTGCAGTACAACGACGCCCGCAGCGGCCAGAGCTTCAGCGCCGAAAGCATCCAGCTGAGCACCGAGGCCGTGCACGACGGCGTCAACATTCCACTCAAGCTGACCGCCTTCCTCAGCTCCGGCCAGCCGGTCCTGCGCGCCCGCGTCGAACTCAAGGGCGAAGCCCGCTTCGACCGCGCCCTGCGCCGCTACCAGCTGGAAGACATGAAGCTCACCGGAGAACTGTCCGGCGAGCCGCTGGCGCAGAAGAGCATGACCTTCTCCGCCCAGGGCCAGTTGCTGGCCGACCTGGCCGCCAACGTCGCCGAGTGGAACGGCCTCAAGCTCTCCGCCAACCAGCTGCGCGCCCTCGGTGAACTGCACGTGCGCGACCTGACCAGCGAGCCGAAGCTGACCGGTGGGATTTCCGTCGCCCAGTTCGACCTGCGCAAGTTCCTCGACAGTGTCGGCGTCGAGCTGCCGGCGATGAACGATCCGAGCACCCTGACCGCCGTCGAACTGGTCGGTCGCCTGGAAGGCACGAAAACCAGCCTGGCCCTGGAAGACCTGGCCCTGAAGCTGGACGCCAGCACCTTCACCGGCCGCCTTGCGCTGGAAGACTTCGCCAGGCAGGCCCTGCGCATCCAGCTGAAGAACGACAAGTTCGACGCCGACCGCTACCTGCTGGCCAAGAGTGAAGCCGCAGCCAGCGCCGGCGCCGCACGCCAGGCCGAGGTGAAGAGCAGCGAAGCCGCCGCCATCTCCGGCCCGGGCACCTCACCGCTGCCGGACGCACCGACCCAGGTTGCATGGAGCACCGACAAGCTGCTGCCCGTGGACCGCCTGCGCGCCCTCGACCTGCAGGCCGACCTGAACTTCGGCGAGCTGACCCTGGACAAGCTGCCGATCCAGAACGCCGAGCTGAAAGCCAATGGCCAGGGCGGCCTGGTCACCCTGGAAGCCCTGCGTGGCGGCCTGTACAACGGCACCTTCGACAGCCGCGGCACCCTCGACGTGCGTCCGGCGGTACCGCAGGTGGGCGTGAAAACCAGCATCAGCCGCGTGCCGGTGGAGCACTTCATCAAGCACGACGGCGACACCCCGCCAGTCAAGGGCCTGCTGACCCTGAACAGCGACCTGACCGCCAGCGGCAACAGCCAGAAGGCGCTGATCGATACCCTCAACGGCAAGGCCGACTTCGTCATCAACGACGGCGTGCTGGTCAACGCCAACCTCGAACAGCAACTGTGCCAGGGCATCGCCATGCTCAACCGCAAGCCCCTGAGCGGCGAGCCGCGTGGCAAGGACACGCCGTTCCAGGAGCTCAAGGGCAGCCTGGTGCTGCGCAACGGCGTGGCCAGCAACCCGGACCTGAAAGTCCGCATCCCCGGCCTCACCGTGAACGGCAATGGCGACATCGACCTGCGCGTGCTGGGCATGGACTACCGCGTCGGCGTGATCGTCGAGGGCGACAAGCGCGAGATGCCGGACCCGGCCTGCCAGGTCAACGAGCGCTTCGCCGGGCTGGAATTCCCGCTGCGCTGCCGTGGCCCGTTGGAGCTGGGCGCACGGGCCTGCCGGGTCGACCAGGACGGTGTCGGCAAGCTGGCCGGCCAGGCGCTGGGCAACCGCATCAACGAAAAACTCAATGAAAAACTCGACGAGAAGCTTGGCGACAAGGTCAGTCCCGAGCTCAAGGACGCACTGAAGGGCCTGTTCAAACGATGACCCCCGAGCAGTTTTCCACCGCGGTCCTCGACTGGTTCGACCGCAACGGCCGTCACGACCTGCCCTGGCAACAGGGCATCACCCCGTATCGGGTGTGGGTCTCCGAGATCATGCTGCAGCAGACCCAGGTCAGCACCGTGCTCAACTACTTCAGCCGCTTCATGGACGCCCTGCCGGACGTCCAGGCGCTGGCTGCGGCGCCAGAAGACGAAGTGCTGCACCTGTGGACCGGGCTGGGCTACTACACCCGCGCGCGCAACCTGCAGAAGACGGCGAGGATCGTGGTCGAGCAGTACGGCGGCGAGTTTCCCCGCGATGTGGAAAAGCTCACCGAGCTGCCCGGCATCGGCCTGTCCACCGCAGGCGCCATCGCCAGCATCAGCATGGGCCTGCGGGCGCCGATCCTCGACGGCAACGTCAAGCGCGTGCTGGCGCGCTACACCGCCCAGGAAGGCTATCCGGGCGAGCCGAAGGTGGCGAAGGCGCTGTGGGCCAATGCAGAGCGCTTCACGCCCCACGCCCGGGTCAACCACTACACCCAGGCGATGATGGATCTGGGCGCCACCCTCTGCACCCGCAGCAAGCCCAGTTGCCTGCTGTGCCCGCTGGAGCGAGGCTGCGAGGCGCACATGCTCGGACAGGAGATCCGCTACCCGTTGCCCAAGCCGCGCAAGGAGCTGCCGCAGAAGCGCACCCTGATGCCGCTGCTGGCCAACGACGAAGGCGCCATCCTGCTTTACCGGCGCCCGTCCACCGGCTTGTGGGGCGGGTTGTGGAGCCTGCCGGAACTGGACGACCTGGACGACCTGGAACACCTCGCCGACCAGCACCAGTTGCATATCGACAGCCGTCACGCCCTCGATGGCCTGACCCACACCTTCAGCCATTTCCAGCTGGCCATCGAGCCATGGCTGGTACGCGTCGGCCAGTCCGGCGACCACGTGGCCGAGGCCGACTGGCTCTGGTATAACCTCGCCACCCCGCCGCGCCTGGGCCTCGCCGCCCCGGTCAAGAAGCTGCTGAAACGCGCGGCCGACGTATTGATTGCAGGAGAGTCGCGATGACCCGCACCGTAATGTGCCGCAAGTACAAAGAAGAACTGCCAGCCCTGGAGCGCCCGCCGTACCCGGGCCCGAAGGGCCAGGACATCTACGAGCACATCTCGCAGAAGGCCTGGGCCGACTGGCAGAAGGAGCAGACCATGCTCATCAACGAAAAGCGCCTGAACATGATGAATGCCGACGACCGCAAGTTCATCCAGGGCGAGATGGACAAGTTCTTCTCCGGCGAGGATTTCGAGAAGGCCGAAGGCTACGTTCCGCCGTCGGAATGAGGCCAGGAAACGTAAGCGTCGGTATTAATTAAAAAAATTTTGAAATTGTTGTTGACGCAATCCTGAAAAAGCCTTTTAATGCGCCCCGTTGCCCAGATAGCTCAGTCGGTAGAGCAGAGGATTGAAAATCCTCGTGTCGGCGGTTCGACTCCGTCTCTGGGCACCAAGACAACGCAAAGCCCCTGAATCGAAAGATTCAGGGGCTTTTTGTTTTTCGCTGGAATAGTCCCCGTGGGAGCGGGTTCACCCGCGATGGCGGCAGTGGCCTTACCATCGCAATCGCGGCGGTCCGGCGTCCCGGTGAACCCGCTCCTACAGAGGATGCGCGCATTGATCGACATCAATACGCCATCACTCGATCTATGTAAGTTGTGGAGAAGGACATTCGAAGGAACAGAAGGCCCCTCCATGAGTGATGAATCCCCCGTACTCCCGCTCCCTGAGCCCGGGGTAACCGCGCACCACGCTACACCCCCACAGCCAGCCACCCGCCCATACCACCGCCCTCGCAAGCCCGCTCCGATCGTCGAGACCGATATCGAGGCCGACAGCCCCGCCGCCATCAAAGTCGCCCATGCGCCCCACGGCACCAGCGAAGACAGCTCGTCCGCCAAGCTGCCCCACGGCTATCCGTACAGCACGCGCATGCGCCGCGCCGAATACGACAAGGCCAAGCACGCGCTGCAGATCGAGCTGCTGAAAGTGCAGAACTGGGTCAAGGAAACCGGGCAGCGCGTGGTCATCCTTTTCGAAGGCCGCGATGCTGCGGGCAAGGGCGGGACCATCAAGCGCTTCATGGAGCACCTCAACCCGCGCGGCGCTCGCATCGTCGCCCTGGAGAAGCCTTCCGAGCAGGAAAAAGGCCAGTGGTACTTCCAGCGCTATATCCAGCACCTGCCGACCGCGGGCGAGATGGTCTTCTTCGACCGCTCCTGGTACAACCGCGCCGGCGTCGAGCGGGTAATGGACTTCTGCTCGCCGCTGCAATACCTGGAATTCATGCGCCAGGCCCCGGAGCTGGAGCGCATGCTGTGCAACAGCGGCATCCTGCTGTTCAAGTACTGGTTCTCTGTGAACCGCGAAGAGCAGCTGCGCCGCTTCATCTCGCGCCGCGACGACCCGCTCAAGCACTGGAAGCTGTCGCCCATCGACATCAAGTCGCTGGACAAGTGGGGCGAGTACACCGCGGCCAAGGAAGCCATGTTCTTCCACACCGACACCGCCGATGCACCGTGGACGGTCATCAAGTCGGACGACAAGAAGCGTGCGCGGATCAACTGCATCCGCCACTTCCTGCATTCGCTGGACTACCCCGGCAAGGACTTCCGTGTCGCCCACGAGCCCGACCCGCTGCTGGTGGGCCGCGCCTCGCGGGAGATCGAGGAAGACCTGCGGGACGAGGATGAGGTGGAACTGCGCGGCCGGGTCAGTGCGCTGACACTGCCGCGCTGAACCTCAGAAGTTGGCGATGGCGCTGCAATAGTCCGCCTTGGCGGCCTTCACCGGCTCCGGTGCAGCGCCATCGATGCGGTTGAATTCGACACCGCAGGCGTTGTAGCCATGCAGCGTCAGCTCGTAGTCGGCACCGGCCTTGGGGGTGAAAGTGAACATCCCCAGGCAGGTGCTTTTCTGGTTGTAGCTCACCGCACGGCCGCCATCGAGAAAGGTCAGGGTCAGCGGCTTGCCGGCCGCCACCTTCACTTCACTGCTCGCCCAACCGGCCGGGACCGACTTGCCGCCCGGCATGCCGAGGTGCTCGTTATTGCGCTGGGCGAAGGTCTCGTTCGGCACGACTATCACCCCGGCGCCCGGGCTGTACCAGTCAACGCATTCCAGCCCCGGCACGCCACGCACCATACCGTCGGATATCACCCGCAGTCGCGCCGTCTCGCCACCGTCGGGCGAAGCAAACTGCGTATTGAAGGATTTGACCGCGGCGATATTGCCGCAGCCGCTCAAGGTGGCGGCGACGAGGCACAGTGGTGCGATGGCTTTCATTGGGGGATTCCCTTCCAGTGATCCGATAACCAGCCTGTGACCGCCCTCCCCGGCTTGGGTTTCCCGATCAACTGCGATTCAATACGCGCAATTTGACTGACTTCGCAAAAGGAACACCCTATGGCCTCCAATACCAAGCAACAGAAACGCGCCAAGCGCGCCGCCGCCAAGGCCCGCGAGAACCGCATGGTGCGCAGCGGCCAGGCGGTCAAGAGCGGTGGCGAGGCGTCCAGCGCCAGCGTCCAGCAGGTGTTCGACAAGGCCATGAGCTCCAACAGCTACGCCGGCCTGTTCGACAAGATGAAGAACGCCCAGGAAACCAGCCTGGAAGCGATGATCGCGGTATTCATGGTCGACCCGCTGCTGACCCTGGTGCTCAAGGGCCACAGCGAAGACCACGCCACCGACTACATTTGCATGGTCTTCTGCGCCTACCGCAAATGGCTGGACGGCACCGAGGAAGCCGAGGCCATGGCCTGGCTGGAGAGCGAGGAATTCCAGGACGCCTATGTGGCGGCATCGGAGCTGGTGTCGAAGCAGAAGAAATTTGCCTGAGGCAAACGGAACCCTGTGGGAGCTGGCTTGCCAGCGATGAGCATGGGTATCTACACATCTCCTGTCGCACATAAATAGCCGCGACCCTGTGGGAGCGGATTCATCTGCGATTGGGCGCGAAGCGCCCATAAAACCTGTGCTCTCGGTGTGTCAGAAAACTCGGGGCTCAGGTTTTACGACGGCTTCGCCGCCGATCGCGGGCCGCGATCGCAAGCCATCCCCATCCTTCACCCCGGCGCTACCGACAATAGTCGCGACCAAATACGGCTTTCCAGCAGCGGCCAAAACTGGCACCATCGCGCCTTTTTTCATCCCGGATCCGGCCCCGCGAAGCAAAACGGCGGACAGCGACGCGACAGTCCACTACGACGATGCGACACCTGCCTTTCCCATGGCCGACCACTCTGCTCGACCTTCTTGGCTGCGATCCGAGCGCTATGCTAGCGTGGCGCCTCGCCAGGACGGCCGCCAACAAGCAGAACGCACAGAACATATGAGGACCGCACATGGCCCAGGCCACGCCCGCGCTGGAAATCCGCAACCTGCACAAACGCTACGGTGAGCAGGAGATTCTCAAGGGCATTTCCCTCACCGCCCGTGACGGCGACGTGATCTCCATCCTCGGTTCCTCCGGTTCCGGCAAGTCGACCTTGCTGCGCTGCATCAACCTCCTGGAAAACCCGCACCAGGGCGAAATCCTCGTCGCCGGCGAGGCGCTCAAGCTGAAAGCCGCGCGCAACGGCGAACTGGTCGCTGCCGACGGCAAGCAGATCAACCGGATGCGCAGCGAAATCGGCTTCGTCTTCCAGAACTTCAACCTGTGGCCGCACATGACCATCCTCGACAACATCATCGAGGCGCCACGCCGGGTGCTGGGCCAGAGCAAGGCCGAGGCCATCGAGCATGCCGAAGCGCTGCTGGACAAGGTCGGCATCCACAACAAGCGGCACAGCTACCCCACCGAACTCTCGGGCGGCCAGCAGCAACGCGCGGCCATCGCCCGCACCCTGGCGATGAAGCCCAAGGTCATCCTGTTCGACGAACCCACCTCCGCGCTTGACCCGGAAATGGTCCAGGAAGTCCTCAACGTCATCCGCGCACTGGCCGACGAAGGCCGCACCATGCTGCTGGTGACCCACGAGATGAACTTCGCCCGGCAAGTGTCCAGCGAAGTCGTCTTCCTTCATCAAGGCCTGATCGAAGAGCAGGGATCGCCGCAGCAGGTTTTCGAAAACCCGACCTCGGCGCGTTGTAAGCAATTCATGTCCAGCAACCGCTAACGGAGCAACACGCATGCAGAACTACAAGAAATTCCTCCTGGCCGCTGCCGCCTCGCTGGTGTTCTCGGCCAACGCCATGGCCGCTGAAAAACTCAAGATGGGTATCGAGGCGGCCTACCCACCGTTCAACAGCAAGGATGCCAGCGGCCAGGTGGTCGGCTTCGACAAGGACATCGGCGACGCCCTGTGCGCCAAGATGAAGGTCGAGTGCGAAGTGGTCACCTCCGACTGGGACGGCATCATTCCGTCGCTGCTGGCCAAGAAGTACGACTTCATCGTCTCCTCGCTGTCGATCACCGACGAGCGCAAGCAGGCCGTCGACTTCACCGACCGCTACTACTCCAACAAGCTGCAGTTCATCGCGCCGAAGAACGTCGACTTCAAGACCGACAAGGCCTACCTGAAGGGCAAGACCATCGGTACCCAGCGCGCCACCCTGTCCGGCACCTGGCTGGAAGACACCTACGGCAGCGACATCACCCTGAAGCTGTACGACACCCAGGAAAACGCCTACCTCGACCTGACTTCCGGTCGTGTCGACGCCCTGCTGGCGGACAAGTACGTGAACTACGACTGGCTGAAATCCGATGCCGGCAAGAACTACGAGTTCAAGGGTGAACCCGTGGTGGAAAGCGACGAAATCGGCATCGCCGTACGCAAGAACGACCCGCTGCGCGAGAAGCTGAACGCCGCGCTGAAGGAAATCATCGCCGACGGTACGTACAAGAAGATCAACGACAAGTACTTCCCGTTCAGCATCTATTGATTCACCCCGACCGGCACCACCTTGCGCGGTGCCGGTCCCTTGAACACGCCTGCCCATGACAATCGACCTACACGGATTCGGCCCGGCCCTCGCTGCTGGCACGCTGATGACCGTCAAACTGGCGCTCTCGGCCCTCTGCCTGGGCCTGGTCCTCGGACTGCTCGGCGCCCTGGCCAAGACCTCGCCGCTCAAACCGCTGCGCTGGATCGGCGGCAGCTACTCGACCATCGTTCGCGGCGTCCCGGAACTGCTCTGGGTGCTGTTCATCTATTTCGGCTCCGTTGCCCTGATGAGCCATCTGGGCGACCTGCTGGGCATGCCCGGCCTGGAACTCAGCGCCTTCGCCGCCGGCGTCATCGCCCTCGGCCTGTGCTTCGGCGCCTATGCCACGGAAGTGTTCCGCGGCGCACTGCTGGCTATCCCCAAGGGGCATCGTGAAGCGGGCATGGCCCTCGGCCTGTCGAAAGGACGGATCTTCTCGCGGCTGGTCCTGCCGCAAATGTGGCGCATCGCCCTGCCTGGCCTCGGCAACCTGTTCATGATCCTGATGAAGGACACCGCGCTGGTCTCGGTGATCGGCCTGGAAGAAATCATGCGCCAGGCGCAGAACGGCGTGACCACCACCAAGGAACCCTTCACCTTCTACATGGTGGCTGCGTTCATCTACCTGGGGCTGACCATCATTGCCATGACCGGCATGCACTTCATGGAAAAACGCGCCGGTCGCGGTTTCGCGAGGGCCAACTCATGAATTGGGAAGTCATCATCAAATGGCTGCCGCGCCTGGCCCAGGGTGCCACCCTCACCCTGGAACTGCTGGCGCTCGCCGTCATCATCGGCCTGATCATCGCCATTCCGCTGGGCATCGCCCGCTCTTCGCGGCTGTGGTACGTGCGGGCGCTGCCCTACGGCTACATCTTCTTTTTCCGCGGAACCCCGCTGCTGGTGCAGCTGTTCCTGGTCTACTACGGCCTGGCGCAGTTCGACGTGGTCAAGAACAGCGCGCTGTGGCCCTACCTGCGCGACCCGTTCTGGTGTACCGCGCTGACCATGACCCTGCACACCGCCGCCTACATCGCCGAGATCCTGCGCGGCTCGCTGCAGGCCATTCCCCGTGGCGAGATCGAAGCGGCGCGGGCGCTGGGCATGTCCCGGGCCACCGCCATGCTGCATATCATGCTGCCGCGTGCCGCGCGCATCGGCCTGCCAGCGTACAGCAACGAAGTGATCCTGATGCTCAAGGCCAGCGCCCTGGCCAGTACCGTGACCCTGCTGGACATCACCGGCATGGCGCGGACGATCATCGCGCGGACCTACATGCCGGTGGAGATCTTCTTCGCCGCCGGGGTGTTCTACCTGGTGATCTCGTTCGTCCTGGTACAGGGGTTCAAGCTGCTGGAGCGCTGGTTGCGGGTGGATGCGGCGCAAGGGCGGTAGTCTGATTTTGCGTTGCTGCTGATGAAGTCCGGCTCCCTGCGATCCCTGTGGGAGCTGGCTTGTCGGGACGCCGAACCGCAGCGATGAGGCCCGAAAGCTCCCCACAACCCCAAGCTACTGGCCTGATGCTCATGTCCTACCTGGAAAACGACCAACTCCTCCCCCGCTTCCAGGCCCTGGACCACTTCCTGCGCCAGCACCATCACCTCTGGCACCCGCGCCCCTTTACCACCTTGCACCTGCCTTGGGAGTCAACGCACCCGGAGCTGGCCGAATGGCTGCGCAAGCAGACCCTGCCCGAAGCCGAATCCGCCCACAACGATCCCTACAGCGTTCCGGCGCCAGCCCCTTATCCACAACTGGCCGCCCAAGCCCGCGACCTCGCCGCCGTCGGCGACTTATCCACAACGGATATCGCCCCCGCCAGCCCGCGCCTGAACGTCGACGTCCCCGGTCGCAAATGGGAGCAGATCGAAGCCTTCGCCGGGCATCTCGACTTCACTCGACGTCCGCTCCACTGGCTGGACTGGTGTTCAGGCAAGGGCCACCTCGGCCGACGCCTGCTGGGCGCGGACCAGCACCTCACCTGCCTGGAATACGACCCCGCACTGGTCGCCGCAGGTGAACAGCTCAGCCAGCATCACCATTTGCCCGCCGAGCACCGCCTGCAGGACGTCATGGCCGAAAGCGCTGCCGCGTCCCTGAATCCATCCCACACCCCGGTCGCCCTGCACGCCTGCGGCGACCTTCACGTGCGCCTGATCCAGCTCGCCAGCGCCACCGGCTGTACGCAACTGGCGATCGCCCCCTGCTGCTACAACCGCACCACCGGCCCCTACTACCAACCCTTATCCACAGCCGCCCGCGCCTCGACGCTGCAACTCGACCTCGACGACCTCGGCCTGCCGCTGAGCGAAACCGTGACCGCCGGCAGCCGTGTGCGCCGCCAGCGGGATCAGTCCATGGCCTGGCGCCTGGGCTTCGACCTGCTGCAACGCCGGCTGCGGGAAAGCGACGCCTACCTCCCCACGCCGTCCCTGCCGAGCAGTTGGCTGCAAAAGTCCTTCGCCGAGTACTGCCAGGACCTCGCCGCCCTCAAGGGCCTCCCTATAAAGGAAGCCCCCGACTGGCCAACTCTCGAAGCGGCCGGCTGGCAGCGGCTGGCCCAGGTCCGCAACCTGGAACTGGTGCGCAACCTGTTCCGCCGCCCGCTCGAACTCTGGCTCGTCCTCGATCGAGCGCTCTACTTGCGAGAACAGGGCTACGACGTCCGCCTCGGCACCTTCTGCCCCCACCACCTGACCCCGCGCAACCTCATGCTGCTGGCGGAACAACCTGTGGATAACTCTGTGGGCAAGTTCACGGCGCAAGGCTGAAAAAGCACCTGAGCGCAGAGAAGCGCGTGCTTGAGCGGTTTTGGCGGACCTGTTAAAGGCTTGAGAAACCAGCCGTTTGCACCGGCGTCAATGCGACGGGGTAGCGCACTTGCATGGGCTGCAAGCGGTCGATGTGGTTTGTGCATAAGCGTTAAAGCGAATTAGGCGGGGGTGGTTCAGATCGGGTTGGGCGAGGTGCTGGAACCAGGCCCACAAGTGCGGCGCGGTCAGTGTAGGAGCGGATTCATCCGCGATCGGCGGCGCAGCCGTCGTAAAACCTGAGTCCCGAGTTCTCCTGACACACCGCAGATATCAGCTTCATGCCTGCTCCGATCCCGCTCGCGGCGGTTTGACCTCCCGCTGGCTCTGTTCCCACAAAGCCTTGGGACACTAGCCCTCCCCCCACACAACGCCGAAAGCCCCGAAATGCGGGGCTTCCACGCGTCACACACGGAATAGGTTTACAGAACCAAACCGATCGCTATAATAGCGCGCCTACCGGCCGGTATAGCTCAGATGGTAGAGCAACTGACTTGTAATCAGTAGGTCCCGGGTTCGATTCCTGGTGCCGGCACCATACAAGGTTCCAGAGAAAGCTTTCAAAATCTCTGGAGCCCCCGAAAAACCCGCCTTCTGGCGGGTTTTTTCGTTTTGGCGTTTCGTCGGATTGCGAGGGTAGCGACAACCCAACGAGCAATTCGGCCCCGGCTATCGACGCGCCAAAAGGTACGCGAACGCCTGTGACAGAGCCTCCTGTGCCGGTCGTGGCCGGTACCCTAATTCCGTGACCGCTTTGTCGATGCAGTAACGCTGCTGCACCCCGTAAAACATCCTTACCTGACTGCGCAGCAGTTCGGCCGGTTTGCCGGTGATGCTCGCCCGCAGCTCTTGCAGCCACGCGATCAGCATGAGCAGTGTCCTAGGTGCGAGGGTTGGCAACCTGTATCCAGGGCAACAAGCGTTGAGTGCCAGAATCACGTCTGCCAATGACGATGGCTGCGAGTTTGCCAAGATGTAGCGTTGGCCAGGACGACCGCGCTCGGCGGCACGTATCACGCCATCCGCGACATCACGAACATCGACGAAGTTGAAGTGAAAGTTCGGATTCATTATCAGCCTGCGCTCCAGAACGGCAGCGAGAAAGCCCATGGTGTCGGTCAGCCGTGTGGCATTTGGGCCGATGATCGCTGAGGGCAAAACGGCGACCATCGGCAGATCAAGCGTTCTTGCGATATCCCACGCCGCGCGCTCGGACAGAATCTTCGAGAGGTAATACGGATTCTCCTGTTCGATGTTCCAGGCAGCTTCATCCAACTGCTCGCGGCCGTGCCCCACGGCAGCCACGGAACTGACATACACCACTCGCTTGACGCCTGCCTCGACAGCAGCGCGCAAGACGTTGCGGGTGCCCTGCACGTTGACGTCGACGATTTCGGCGTGCGGATCTTTCGCCCAGTGCTTGAACACAGCCGCCACCTGGTACAACACGTCCACACCTTTCAAGGCATGGCGCAGCGAGTCCGGATCCAGCAGTTCGGCACGCACCACCTGACAGCCGAGTGCGTTCAGTTCACTGGACTGCTGCGGATCACGTACGCCAGCGCGCACATGCTGCCCTCTGGCGAGCAATGCCTTGACCAGGGTGTTTCCCAGATGCCCATTGGCACCCGTGACGAGCGATAGCGTTTGCATAGGTATGCCTTTCCACGACGAGTGGAACTCATCATGAGGGCTGCCCCTAGGGGCAGAGTCAACGAGCAACCCTGCGCCGAACCCCACCGACGGATAGCTACCAAACCCGGCAACCCCGCACAAAGACATCGGAACTTAATCAACCAACCCAAGGGCTAATCAATAACGAACCGGCGATCCCCAAGCGAGCCCCACCGTGAGCGAAACCCCAATCCTCCCTGCCGGCCTGCACTACGTCGACGACACCACACCCGGCTTCTCCCGCCGCAAGCTGCGCGGCAAATTCGCCTACTTCGACCCGCAGGGCGAACGCATCCGCGACCCGGACGAAATCAAGCGCATCAACGCCCTGGCCATCCCCCCGGCCTACACCAGCGTGTGGATCTGCCCCGACCCCGACGGTCATCTCCAGGCCACCGGCCGCGACGCCCGGGGTCGCAAGCAGTACCGCTACCACCCGCGCTGGCGCGAGATCCGTGACGAGGACAAGTACGGCAGCCTGCTGGCCTTCGGCAAAGCCCTGCCCTCCCTGCGCGAAACCCTGCAACAGCACCTCGCCAGGCCCGAACACAGCCGCGAGAAAGTCCTCGCCACCGTGATCTACCTGCTGGACGAAACCCTCATCCGCATCGGCAACACCCGCTACGCCGAGCAGAACCGTTCCTACGGCCTCACCACCCTGCGCAACCGCCATGTCGATGTCAGCGGCAGCACCATCCGTTTCCACTTCCGCGGCAAGAGCGGCATCGAGCACGAAGTCAGCGTCAACGACCGCCGTCTCGCCCGTATCATCAAGCGCTGCCTGGAACTGCCTGGCCAGCAACTGTTCCAGTACCTGGACGAGAACGGCGAGCGCCACAGCGTCACCTCCAGCGATATCAACCGCTACCTGCAGGAACTGACCGGCGCCGAGTTCACCGCCAAGCACTACCGCACCTGGGCCGGCAGTGCGCTGGCATTGACCCTGTTGCGGGAACTGGAGTGGCAACCGGAAACCACGGCGAAGAAGCATGTGGTCGCGATCATCAAGGAAGTCGCCAGCGAGCTGCGCAATACCCCGGCGGTTTGCCGCAAGTGCTACATCCACCCGGCGCTGATCGAGGCGTTCCATGCGGGTGAGCTGGCCGGCTTGCGCATGGCCGCTGCGCGCAAAGGGCTGCGGGATGAAGAAAGCCTGCTGATGCGTTTCCTGGAAAAACTGACGCAGGCCTGAAACCCGAAAGGCCCACCTTCCGGTGAGCCTTCCCGCAGCGGGCCGCTAGTTGCTCACGCCCATGCGCCCCATCTCCATGCCATCGAGCACGGCATCCACCAAGCCCTTCGCCATTTCCGCCGAGTACAGCGACGAGAAGAGCAGCCCGTTCTTGGGCACGTCTTCGGCGAATTCGGTGAGTTGCTGGAGGGTGTCGTAGATCCCTTTTATCAACAGGGATGCATGGACCAGGGCATCTTCCGCGTCGATTTCCGCGCGGACGGTGAACATGGGACTGCGACCGGCCTTGCAGTGCCCGAAGGCGACCATGGCCGTTTTGCCAACGAGGGCGGAGGGTGGATCTGGAACGATCTTGTTCATGGTGCAACTCCTTGCTTTTTATTTCGCTTGGAGCCATCACCATTCCGCGACCAAACAGATTGGTGACGACTGTGTACAGGTTGGTCGACCGGGAAAAGCAAGCAAACCCGGCAGGCACAAGGCCTCCCGCACACAGCCGCCATAGCACGCAACCGACGCAGAAACGCCAGCAGCTATGGGGGTGTATCTGTTCGCAAGCTTTTGTCGGGCGACCAAACCCGATCGCTGATATGCAGCGACCGCGAGAGCCTAACGCTCAACCTCGGATGAGGCAAGGAAACCCTGCCACCGGCATCATTGACGTCATGCGAGCGCACCCGCTATTCCATCCCCTCCTCCCTCGCCACCGGGGAAGTCACTGGGGAAGTCACCGGGGAAGTCGCCGGGGAAGTCGCGAAGCTCATAAGCGTGCCGAAGATTGGCCATTCAAAGTGATTTGCCAATGCCCATGAGCCGAATAAACTCACTATTCGGCTCACCAAATGAGCCGAATAGTGAGTTTATTCGGCTCAGAGGCATTTATGGACCCCTTCTGGATCTGGCAACACGCGCAATGGCCCGCCTTTCACTGGCAGGCAGACCAGCTCAGCGAGCTGTTGCGCCAGTGCGTACATCAGCAGGGCCATCTACTCGGGAAAATAGGCTCAGTGGACGATGAGCAAAGCCGCCAGAGCATGCTCGACGCCCTGCTGCAAAACATCATTACGTCCTCCGCCATCGAAGGCGAAACCCTCAACGTCGGCTCGGTGCGCTCGTCCCTTGCGCGCCGACTAGGCGTGGACGAGCCCGAAACGAACCCGGCCAGCGCCCGCAGCGAAGGCCTCGCCGAACTGATGCTCGATGCCATTGCCGAGCCCGACCAGCCCCTGACGCTGGAGCGCCTGCTGCATTGGCACGAACTGCTGTTCCCCAATCAAGACACGACCTTGGCACACCGCCCCCTGAGCGTCGGCAGCCTGCGCGGCGACGAACCCATGCAGGTGGTTTCCGGCCGCCTGGATCGCCCGACCGTACATTTCGAGGCGCCACCGCGCAAAGGGCTGAAACAGCAACTGGCCACCTTCATCGACTGGTTCAACGGCGACTCACGCACCCTCGACCCCCTGCTCCGCGCCGGACTGGTCCACCTCTGGTTCGTCACCCTGCACCCTTTCGACGATGGCAATGGCCGCCTGACCCGCGCCCTCACCGACCTGGCCCTGGCACAAGGCGAGCATCAGGCGATCCGCTTCTACGCCATGTCGGCAAGCATCCTCGAAAGACGCCAGAGCTATTACCGCATCCTCGAACAGACCCAGAAAGGCACACTGGACGTAACACCATGGCTGGTGTGGTTCCTGCAGACCTTGTTGGCAGCGTTGGAGCAGGCCCTGGCGATCATCGACCGCGTGCTGGACAAGACGCGCTTCTGGCAAGCGCATCGTCAGACGCCGCTTTCAGTGGAGCAACTGAAGGTCGTCAACCGCCTGCTGGATGGCGGCGCCAAGGGGTTCGAACACGGCATCAGTGCCGCGCAGTACCAGGCCGTGGCCAAGGTGAGCAAGGCAACGGCGACCCGGCACCTGGCGGACCTGCTGGAGAAGGGCGTGCTGGAAAAGCTGCCAGGTGGAGGGCGTAGCACGCGCTATCAGATCACCGACCGCGCGCAAAATTGATCCTGCTCACACCCGTGCAAAAAAACCCGTAATAGCAGCAGAACCCTCAATTGAAGGCATGGCACAATGCAATCACAGGCGTCATCGTGCCTGTCCTTCATTTCTTATTCGTAAAAAGGATTTTCAATGCGTAACAGCATCAAGCTGCTGAGTGCTGCCCTGGGCTTCGCCATCCTGACCGGTTGCGCCTCGGTACCTATGGGTTCCACCGAAGCGGACACTCAACTCAAGACCTTCGCCGCACCGCCAGCCGACAAGTCCGGCCTGTATATCTACCGTGACAGCTTCGTCGGCCAGGCCCTGAAGAAGTCGCTGACCGTTGATGGCCAACTGATCGGCGAAACCGCCAAGGGCGTGTACTTCCACCGCTTCCTGGCCCCGGGCAAACACGTGATCGGCACAGAGTCCGAGTTCAGCGACAACACCCTGACCCTGGTCACCGAGCCGGGCAAGAACTACTACCTGCGCCAGTACATCAAGATGGGTGCCTTCGTAGGTGGCGCGAACCTGGAGCAGATCTCCGAAGCCCAGGCACAACGTGACCTGAAGGACTGCTGCAAACTGGCGGCGTCGAAGTAGGTTCTTCGCTGCCGTGTGATCCACTTTCGGAAGGCCGCCACCGGCCGCCTTTCGAAAGCCGTCCCAAGCACCCGTATCTCAGCGCTCCCCGCCCACCACCTCACACCCCTTGCGCGTCAACCTGAACTGCCGATACCTCGCCATCGCCAGCCCATCCAGCGATTCCAGGCATTTCTGCGGATCATTCAAGGGCAACGTCTTCAACTGCGCGAAATCCCGCTCCCACCACTGGCTGTTCAACAGCCGCTCGATCATCTCGTCGGGATAGCGGTAGCGAATGACCCGCGCCGGCACGCCCGCGACCACGGCGTAAGGCGGGACGTCCTGGGTGACCAGCGCACGGGTGGCGACCACGGCGCCAGTGCCGATGTGCACGCCTTCGAGGATCAGCGCCTCATGGCCGATCCAGACGTCGTGGCCGATGGTGGCCATCTCGATGGGCGCGTCGTATTCCCAGGCGGTATCGGTGTACTGGAACGGATGGGTGCTGAGCCAGTCGGTGGGATGGTTGCGCTTTTCCTGGCCGAGCACCACGCCATTGCCGATGGAGCAGTAGCGGCCGATGCGGCTGACGAACTGCAGCTTGGCGTCACCGCGCAGGTAGCTGTGGGCGCCGATGGCGAGATCGTGACAGGCGACCTGCACGCTGCCCATGCGCACGTCTTCCTCGATGGTGAGAACAGACTTGCGGTGGAACTTGCTCAAGCGACTGCCGAGCTTGCAGCCGTGACGGCGAATCCAGCGGTTCCAGTACCAATCAGTGAGGGCCATCCATTACTCCAGCGCCGTTACGAAGCCCTTGAGCCTAGCTGCAAGGGCCCGGAATGGTAGCGGCTCGGGGTAGAAAATGCATGCGCCAGGGCCTAGAAAGCGAACACCAGCAACACCTGCCCATACAGATTGCCACCCGTCGTGCCCAGCTGGCTGCCACCCTCCTGCGCACTGCGCTGCGGCTTGTAATACCCCACCAAAGGCAACAGCGACCAATGCTGGTCGATCGCCCATTCCGCATACAGGTCCAGCTCGCGCGCGTCGCGGTTGCCGAGGCTGCGGTCGAGCGTGTCGAAGTCATAGAACAGCGCGCCAATATTGACGCGGTCCGACACCGCCGCCTTGACCCCGACATGTTGCACCCGCGTATTGCTGTTGAACGGCCCCGCGTAGTTGGACGCGACTTCCCCCTGGAACCAGGTGCCAAGCGCCCGGCCATTGCCGTAGAACAACGGGTCGTACCCCTCGGAAAAACGGCTGTAGCGGTAGTTGACCACCGGCTTGCCCGGCAACTGCGAGAAGGTCCAGCCGGCCTCCAGGTACCAGGCGCTTTCGTTGCCGCCGGCCTTGCGCTCCCAGGCATGCTCGCCTGCCAGGAACAGGTCGCTGATGCCGGCGTTGCCCTGGCCGCGCACGCTGTAGAGCTTCATCCCCTTGCGCTCGGGATAGAGGATGTCGGCCAGTGTCTCGTCGGTGTCGGTCACCTTGATCGCCGTGAGCCCGAGCGTGCCAGCCTCGGCGACATGCTCCAGCGTCGCCACTCCCATTTCAGGGCTGGCCTGTGCCGGGTTGTCGGACTTCAGCCACATCAGGTCGCCACGCCAGCCCTGCTCGCCACCCCAGCGCAGGATCGCGGTCTGGTCGAAGGCCTTGCGTCCGGTGAGGTAGTAGGCGCCACCGCGATTGACCTCACCGTCCAGCAGGCCCCGGCCGATGTTCAAGGCGTCTCCGGAAATCAGGAAGCCATCACCCACTACCACGTTCTGTCGTCCACCGGAAATCTCGAACAGGTCGGTCCGCCAACCAAGGTAGGCGTTTTCGATCTTGGTCGTACGCTCGTCGCCTACGCTCCAGCCGGCTGCATCGCCATCACCGAAGCTGGCGCTGCTGACCCAGTCGAGGGCGCCGAACAGCTGGCCCGGTCCGATACCTCGCCGCTTGAACTCGACCCCGTACTGCAAGGTGGCTTCCTGCCAATCGACACTGCCGGGTTCGCGCATGCCGGTCTGTGCATAACTCTCGCCGCTGTGGAAAACCCCGACGGCGCCCTGTAGCCAGGCGGCGATTTCAGTGTCGGCGTCTTCGTACAGCGTGACCGCGCCAGCCAGCGGCGAGAGCGCGAGGAGCAGTGGCAGGGATGCCTGTAATTGTTGTTTTCGCATCGTCAGTCCTCGGAAAGATCAGGCCGGGATTTCGCCTTCGGCGTACATGTCGGCAAGCACGCGCCAGGCACCGTCGACCAGGCACCAGACGAACAGGCTCTTCATCGAGAACGCCTCGCCGTCGAGTGGTAGCACGCGCCAGGTCACCCAGGTGTAGGCCGCGTTGTCGCCCAGTGCGGTGAGGCGGTCGATACGGATCGAGGCGCCACGCGAGTCAGTGACCAGCGCGGCCAGCAACTCGCGCAATTGCACGCTGCCGCTGTACAGGGCAGCGCTGCCGGCGCCGGTAATTTCGGTGTTCTCGGTGTACAGCTCACGCACGATGGCGTCGCTGTCGCGGCGCTCCCAGAGCTGCTGCAGCAGGTCGAGACGGCCTTGCAATGCGTTTTTCAGGGCAGCAGAAGGCATGTTCGAATCCTCTCGGTCGAAGTGGGGTGCCCCTGAGGGGCGGTTCAGGAAGAGATCAGCGTCGGCCGTTGCGGTAGCCGGCGAGCTGGTGGCTGACCTTGCCGAAGGTGCAGATCAGGTTGCGCAGGCGGTCCTTGGCCGGAATGGTGGTGCGCGGGATCGCGCTCATCACGTCCCAGTGCTGCGAACCCGTGGTCATGCCATCGGCGACCACCCGGCTGATGACATGGCTGGGGGTGACGCCAAACCCGGAATAGCCCTGCACGAAATAGGCGTTGGGCCGACCCGGCAAGGTGCCGACCTGCGGGAACAGGTTGGCCGTGCACTCCATCGGCCCGCCCCAGGCCAGGTCGATGCGCACCGGCTCAAGGTACGGGAACACCTTGAGCATCAGCTTGCGGTTCCACGCTTTCAGGTCGTTGGGGATGTACTCCAGCAGCCGCGTGGCAGAGCCGAACAGCAGGCGGTTTTCGTTGGTCACCCGGTAGTACTCGATCACCGGGCGGATATCGCTGAAGGCGCCGCGAATCGGGCTGATCTGCTGGATCAGCGCATCCGGCAGCGGCTCGGTGACCAGCTGGAAGGCATAGGTGTTGACGATGCTCTTGTGCAACTCCGGCTCCAGGCGATCGAGAAACGCCCCGCAGGACCAGAGGATCTTCTTCGCCCGAATCGAGCCCTTGGCCGTGCGCACATGGATGGTGTCGCCGTAGGTCACTTCCAGCACCGGGGTGTTCTCGAAGACCCGCCCGCCCAGTTCCACCAGGGCCTTGGCCGAGCCCAGCAGCATGTTCAGCGAATGCAGGTGGCCGTTGCCCATGTGCTTGAGCGCGCAACTGTACACATCCGAACCGACGATGCTGCGGACTTCGCTGCCTTCCAGGTAGGCGATCTCGTGGTCCGGATTGAGCTGCCTGAACTCCTTTTCCCACGCCTGAAGCAGCTTGCCCTGACGCTTGTTGAAGCCGAGGTAGCCGTAGCCGTGGCGGAAATCGGCGTCGATGCCGTATTTGGCGATACGCGCCTGGATGATCGAGGAGCCGAGGTCGCTGATCTCGAAGACCGCCTTGAGGCCCTCCTCGCCCACGCTCTTGCGGATCTTTTCCAGGTCGTGGCCGATGCCGGCCATGATGTGCCCGCCATTGCGGCCGGAGCCGCCGAAGCCGAGGTAGCGCGCTTCCAGCACGATGACGTCGCTGACGCCGCGCTCGGCCAGTTCCAGCGCGGTATTCACCCCGGAAAAGCCGCCGCCGATGACCACGACTTCGGCCTCCAGATCCTCTTCGAGATCGGCGAACTTCAGGTCGTACTTGCGCGTGGCGGTGTAGTAGGTGGTGGGGGTTTCTACGGACAACATGGGTTCACCTTGTTCTTGTCGTATCAGATCGCGTTGTGCAGCGGGTGCCGGTCCTGCAGACGGCGAATGGCGTAGAGCACCAGCGACAACAGGAGAATGCCGATGCCGGTGGCGACTTCCTTCAGCCCGCCATAGCCGGCCAGTTCCGCCGAGGCAGTGCCGACCACCACGACCACGCCGGTGAACAGGCTGAGCACCCAGGCCACCGGGATCCAGCCACGCCCCAGGCGCACCGGGCGCGGCTGATCGGGGGCATCGCGGCGCAGCAGGATGAAGCCGGACAACGCGAAGAAGATCGCCACCAGGTAACCAATGTTCGCCGTCACCAGCATCGCCAGCGGCGACGACAACAGGAAGATCATCGCCAGATTCAGCACCACCGCCACACTCATGCAGCGCCCTGGCACCTGGTGCTTGTTCAGGGTGCCCAACTGGCGGATGGTCAGGCCTTCCAGGGCCATGCCGTAGAGTGCCCGGGAGCCGTCGGCCAGCGCGGCATTGAGGCCCATGAACAGGCCGACCAGCAGCGCGGCGATGAAGAAGTCGCTGAATCCGTTGCCAACAACGGCGTTGAAAGCATCGATATAGAAGCCGCTGGGATTGGCCAGCGCGGCCTCACGGTCCACCAGCCCACCCAGGCCGAACGCCACGGCGGCGAACACCAGCACGGTGTAGCTGCCGGAGGTCAGCAGGGCAAGGCGCATGTCGCGCTGGCTGCGGTATTCCGGACCGAAGGCGGCGCACATCTCGGTGCCATAGGCGCTCCAGCTGACCAGGAACAGCCACACCAGCGCGGTGCGCCAGAAGGTCCAGTCCAGCACCAGCGGCGCGTCCAGCGCATGGCGGAAACGCGCGAAGCTCCAGCCCTCGCCGAACACCGGCGACACCGCCAGCACCAGGATCGGCACCAGCAGCAGCGCCCCCATGTACTTGGACACGGACGCTGCCATATGCACGCCCAGACGGTTGAATTGCCAGAAGAGCAGCAACAGGCCGGCACCGATCAATTGCGGCAGCCCGACGCTGAGCGGGCCCAGCTCGTAGACCCAGGCCTGGCTGGCGAACCACTGCGCCTGGATCAGCGCGCCAGCGCTGACGCTGACGATGGACAGCACCGCCGACCAGCCCAGCCAGTAGCCGAACGAGGCCAGCGGCCCGACCAGGCTGCAACGCCGGCGCCAGCCCTCGGTGGCGATCATGGCGATGCCGCCGGGCTTGTCCGGGAACATTGCCGAGACTTCGAGGAAGATCCAGTTCTGGCACGCGCCGATGACGGCCGAGCCGACCCAGAGTGCCAGGGCGCCCACCGGGCCGAGCACGCCGAGGGCGAAGCCGAAGGAAGCGAAGATGGAGCCGGAAACCGCCATCGACAGGGCGAAGGCATCGGTCCAGCGCAGGGTCTGCTGCAAATGCTGGCTGTTGTTGTTGTTCATGGCCGGGTACGCAGTGAGGGATACGAGCCCTGATCATCTGCCCTTCTCGCCCGCACCACCACGCCCTCCCGTGCCAGGCGCTTGCCTGGCCGTGCCACCGGTCAGCGATCGGCAAGGCACCTTGAAACAACAATTAACATGTTAGTAAATTGTCCCTTGCCTGCCTTGCGCAGCACGACACACAACAAGAACAGCAGCCGCCGCCCGAGGTGAGCGATGAACCAATCCTTGCAGCATGCACATCTGTTCCGGGGCCGCGCCGGTTTCGAAGCCTGGCACGGCGACCTGGCCTCCAGTTGCGGCACCTTCCATGTCGAACCCCCGCTCGACGAACGCATCACCCGCTTCCAGGGCGCCGTCACCGCGCTGGACAGCCAGCGCAGCCATGTGGAAGGCGCGCGCATCACCAGCAACTGCTCCCACGTGCACCGCTCGTTGCGGGATATCCGCGGCGACGACAAGGACTTCTTCTACCTGGTGATGCAGCTCGATGGCGAAGCCCTGATCGATCAGTGCGACCGGGAAAGCCGCCTGACCCGCGGCGACCTGGTGCTGCTGGACGTCGCCCGGCCCAGCGACTTCCGCTTTCGTGGTCTGAGCGACCAGGTCTCGGTGATCCTGCCGCGCAGCGAGGTGCTGCAGCGCTTCAAGGAACAGCGCCTGTGCCTCAACCAACGCATCGAGGCGGGTTCGGCCATCGGTACGATGAGTGCCATGCTGGTCCGGCAACTGACCCTCGACAGCCCGCTCTCCAGCCAGGAATCCCAGGCCGTGCTGGAAGCGATCCTGGCCTTGCTGCGTCCGGTGCTGACCGCGCGCCCCGGCGAGCCTGCCCAGGTCGCGCCCTCGGTGGTGATGAGCAAGGCCAAGGTCTTCATCGAGCGACACCTGGCGGACGAGAGCCTCTGCCCGGAGCGCATCGCGGCAGCGGCCGGCACCTCGGTGCGCAACCTGCATCGCCTGTTCGCCCAGGCCGACACCAGCGTTGGCCGCTACATCCTGCAGCGACGCCTGCAGCGCTGTGCCGAAGCGATCCTGCAAAGCGAGCTGAAGATCACCCACATCGCGCTGAGCTGGGGGTTCAAGGAACTGAGCCATTTTTCCCGAGCGTTCAAGAGCGAGTTCGGGGTGTCGCCGAGTGAGTATCGGGAGCGGCGTGGGTAAGGGGCGCTGACTTTTCAGCCTCCGAAGGTCTGAATGAAAGGTGCGGCATTTTTGCGGATCGCTGCAGCCACATGTGGCGCCTGCTCGCAAAGCTCGGGCGATTTCGCCAGAACGCGCTCCAGCACTTCCCAGCCGTTCACCGGGAAACTTTGGGCGTAGCGACTTTCAACGATGTCTTCATCAGTCAAACAGCCCCTGCACTTCTTCCAGGGTCGGCATCGCTGCCGGCACCACCTTGAGCTCGCAATCCAGCGCCCCGAGGACATGGGCATACGCGAACATGCCGATCGTCAGACTGCCTTTCTCCACCGCAATGATTTTTTGCCGGGTCAGCCCCGCCAGTTTCGCGAGTTCAGCTTGAGTCATCCCCAGATTGAGACGGCGCTGGCGGATCTGTAGAGCGAGGCGGGAAATCAGGAAAGAAGGATCCATGTTCTTTATACGTAACAATTGGAGACCTATGTACCGTATACGTGACTCAAAAAAAAATCAAAAACCGCCCCCTACCATCCGTCGCGTAACGGGAGAGCCTTTTGAATTACGGGACACGGAAACGAAAAAGGGGCCGCATGAGCGGCCCCTTTTTCGTACGACATCAGAATCAGAAGATGCTGATCGGGTACTCGACGAAGATACGGACTTCGTTGCCGTCGTCGTTGTAGCCGTTGACGCGGACGTTGTCCGAAGTGCGCAGCCAGGAACCACGCAGTTTCAGGCTCAGGTCCTTGGCAGGGCCTTCCTGGACGACGTATTTGACCTGGTTGAAGATCTCGCGCTCGGTGCCACGACCATTGTCGGTGTGGATGTTGTCACCACGCACGTAGGCGATGTTGTAGGTCAGGCCCGGTACGCCGAAGGCGCCGAAGTCCAGACCGTAGGCGATCTGCCAGGAACGCTCGTCTTCGGCGTTGAAGTCGGACCAGTAGGAGTTGGCCAGGTAGATGGTCGAACCACCGTCACCCACGCCTGCATCGTTCTGGTACCAGCCGTACTGGTAGCCGGTGCTGCCGGTGCTGCGCTGGTGCGCCAGGGTGACCGAGTGAGGACCGAAGGCGTAGGTGGCCGCCAGGCTCCAGATGGTGTTGTCGTCACCGGTCAGCTTGGCCTTCTGCACGTACTTCTTGTCGATGTCCGACTTGTAGCCGTTGAAGTCCAGGGTCAGGGACTGGTCCTTGGCGATGGCGTGGACGTAGTTGACGCCCAGGTAGTGCTTCTTCAGCACGTCTTCGACATCGGAGGTGTACAGCGAGGCGGTCAGGTTCGGCATGAACTTGTAGCTACCGCCGAAGACGTTGATCGACTTCAGGCCGCTGTCACGCTGCTCGGTGGACTTGCGCGCTTCGCGGGTGTAGCGACCGGCGTTCAGCTCCAGGCCTTCGATTTCCTTGGAGTTGATCGAGGTACCGGTGTAGCTCTCTGGCAGCAGGCGAGCGTCGTCGTATTGCAGGACCGGCAGCGCTGGCATCTGGTCGCCGTACTTCAGCACGGTGTTGGAAACGCGGAACTTGACCGCTGCGCCACCACGGGAGATGTCGTGCTGGGCGTTGCCGCTGTCGCCACGCTTGAAGAAATCGATGCCAGCAGCATCGTTATGGCCGGTGCCACCGTCCAGACGCACTGCGTACAGACCGAAGGCGTCGACACCCACACCAACGGTGCCCTGGGTGAAGCCGGAGCTGAACTTGCCGATGAAGCCCTGACCCCACATCATCTGGTCGTCTTTGGTGTGCTTCTTGTCGCGGTTCATGTACGCATTGCGCAGCAGCAGGGTGGCGCTGCTGTCTTCAACGAAGCCCTTGGACTCTGCTTGATCGTTTGCCATTGCCGAAGTGGCGGCCATAAGCCCCAGTGCGAGCAGACTGATCCGGGTTTTCAACATCTTGTTTTCCTTATTACGTGATTTGATACGCGCTGTGGCCAAACGCCAGACCACGCCCCCTGCGTGGGTTGACGCTCACGGACTGAAAATAAAAGGCCCGCGCGAGTGATCGCAGCGGGCCTTTTATTATTTGAGTCTTGGCCAATGGGCCTACAGGCGTAGGGGCCGAATCCTATCCGTGGGCGGAATGGCCTGTCAAAAAATCGTGAACGAATGATGGCAAGTTTCATGTTTTTTGCTACCGATGACGCAGATTCCGACAAAGTCGAGCGACCTCTCCCAGTACCCCATTCGCAAAATCCGCGAACATGGATCCAAAAACCTGGTGAACATGCGGCGTTCTTGACGTAAAAGCCGGAAACCCAAACCAGATACATTTAGAAACAAATAGCCCCCAAGCAAACAACTAAAGAGTTAACGTTTGCAAATGCCAAGCATTATCATCTGCGCGTTTTCACATCCAATAACATCGCCGGATATCCACTTACATGCCTTCCCCCTGCCGCCTTAGTCACCTGTCACTGGGTTTATCCCTTCTGTTCGGCTCCAGCCTGGCCCTGGCTGCCACTACCACCCTGCCGGAACTGTCGGTCACCGCAGACAGCGACAGCGAGCGCGATGATCCGCGGGTCAAGGAAGTGACCACGGCGACCCGCACTTCGACCCCGGCGCGCTATGTGCCGCAGGCCATCGACTCGATCAAGACCAGCAACACGCTGGACTACGGCACCACCGAGCTGGGCAAGGCCCTGAGCGGCCTGCCCAACGTCAGCAGCGGAGCCGACACCCGCTTCGACAGCGTGCGCATCCGCGGCTTCGACGCGAGCAACGACTTCTATCTGGACGGCATCCGCGATGACAGCCAGTACGTGCGCGACCTCAACAACATCGAGCGGGTCGAGGTGCTCAAGGGCCCGGCGGCAGTGCTCTATGGCCGGGGCAGCCAGGGCAGGATCATCAACCGGGTGAGCAAGGCACCGGAGGCCGGGCGCCGCTCCAGCATCGAGGCGCAGGGCGGCAGCGAAGACCTGCGCAGCCTGTACGCCGACCTCAGTGCCGACCCGAGCGATACCATCAGCCTGCGCCTGAACCTGGGCAATCGTGACAACAACAGCTTCCGCGACGGTGTCGATGGCAGCCGGCAGTTGTTCGCACCGTCGATGAGCTGGCAACTGACGCCGGACCTGAACTGGCTGGTGCAATACGAATACAGCCGCTTCAACCGCACCCCGGACCGCGGCATTCCCGGCAACCCGCTGACCGGCCGTCCGGCAGACGTCAGCCGCAGCACCACCTATGGCGACACCCAGCGCGACTACATCGACGACCGTGCGGAGTCGCTGCGCTCGCGCCTCAACTACCAGTTGAACGAGAACTGGCAACTGCGCCACACCCTCGGCCTGTTCACCCTGGCCAGCGACTTCGACAACACCTACCTGACCGGCTACACCCCGGCCACCGGCCTGGTGACCCGCCAGCGCTGGCAGCAGGACCTGGACACCCGCAACCTGTTCAACAACCTGGAAGCCGAAGGCCGGATCGACACCTACGGCCTGGAACACACGCTGCTGGTTGGCCTGGAACTGGGCGAACAGCGGCGCAACTCGCTGCTGCGCAGCGGCACCGGCGTGCCTTCGGTGAACATCTACAATCCGAACCAGCACCTGCAGCACACCGGGCGCATGACCATCTCCAGCGACAACCACACCCGGGTCGAAAGCAGCGGCCTGTACGTGCAGGACCAGATCCGCCTGAACGACCAGTGGCAGATCCTCGCTGGCGTGCGCTTCGACCGCTTCGAGGTGGAAACCACCAGCAAGGTCAACGGCCGCAACGAGAAACAGGACAGCACCGGCACCAGCCCGCGCATCGGCGTGGTCTATACGCCGTGGAAGGAACACTCGTTCTATGCCTCGTGGAGCAAGACCTTCTCGCCACCCGGCGGCGGCCTGATCGGCATCACCCCGGGCGCGGCGGGCAACACCAACAGCACCGACCCGGAAACCACCCGACAGAAGGAAATCGGGGTCAAGAGCGACTGGCTGGACGAGCGCCTGAGCACCACCCTCGCGGTGTATGAGCTGGAACTGTACAACCGCCGCAACCGCGACCCGCTGGACCTGGAACGCTGGATCCTCACCGGCCTGCAACGCTCCCGCGGCATCGAGCTGACCGCTACCGGCAAGCTGGGCGGCGACTGGTACATGCGCGGTGGCATCGGCCTGCAGGACGCGATCATCGTCGACGACACCGATGGCAACGCCGGCAATCGCATCTCGGACGTGGCCAAGCGCAATGGCAGCGTGTTCATCACCTGGAAACCGGAAATGGGCTGGTACGCCGAGACCGGCCTGACCTTCGTCGGCGAGCGTTATGCCGATACCCGCAACAGCATCGCCCTGCCGGGCTACGGCACCTGGGATGCGCTGGCGGGCTACCGGACCAAGGACTGGGACCTGCGCGCGGCGCTGAGCAACATCACCGACAAGACCTACTACGCCTCGGCGACCAGTGCCGCACAGATCCAGTTCGGTGATCCGCGCAGCCTGGTGGTTACCGGAACCTACAGCTTCTGATCGACAAGGCCCGGGCCCGTACAACGAAAAAGGGCGCCACCGTCCCCCGGTGGCGCCCTTCTTTCATTTCAACCGCTGCCCTCTCAGCCGTGCCAGATCCCCGCCAGAGCATCGAGCTCCGCTTCGGTGATCAGGCCCGCTGGATAACGCTCTGCCAGCAGACGCCGTGGATCGGTCTTCCTGACCCGGATTGGTCCGTTGTGCTTCAACCACTGCGCCAGTACCTGGAGCGCTTCGTGATTCATGACTGTCGGGTGCATAGCCGTCTCACGTGCTGCATTCATTTCACACGTACTCCCCCAGAGGCGTGAGCGACTAAATTACTCAACTTTTGTGACAACTCCGTGCGAGGCACGAGCCGTCCATCTGCGAAGTAACACATCCAACCAAATACAAGAGCTGTGCCATGCCCCACGCCGGCTGTCGTCCGGGCAGAAAAAAGCCCGTCATCGGACGGGCTTGTTTTTCATCGATTTATCAACGCTTTACTGGCGCTGGCTGCTGCTGGGTCAGGCAGTGGATGTTGCCACCACCAAGGAGCAGTTCACGACCCGGCACCATCACCACCTCGTGCGCCGGGAACAGGCGGGCCAGGATCGCTCTGGCCTCGGCATCGGCGGGGTCGTTGAAGCTCGGTGCGATGATGCCGCCGTTGACGATCAGGAAGTTGACGTAGGAACCGGCCAGGCGCACCGACGGGTTGCGCTCCTGGCTGCCGGCGACCAGATCGACGCCGTCGCACTCGTCCTGGGTGGCATACAAAGGGCCCGGAATCGGCATCTTGTGCACCACGAAGGCGCGTCCCTTGGCATCGCGCTGGCTTTCCAGCACCGCCAGGGCAGCGCGGCAGCGGTTGTAGTTGGGGTCCTTGGAATCATCGGTCCAGGCCAGTAACACTTCGCCCGGGCTTACGTAACAGCAGAAGTTGTCGACGTGGCCGTCGGTCTCGTCGTTGTACAGGCCGTCCGGCAGCCAGACGATGGTGTCGACCGCCAGGTTCTCGCGCAGGATCTCCTCGATCTGCTCGCGATTCAGGTGCGGGTTGCGGTTGGCGTTGAGCAGGCATTCCTCGGTGGTGATCAGGGTGCCCTCGCCGTCGACGTGGATCGAACCGCCTTCAAGGACGAAATCCTCGGTGACATAACGACCGCAGCGCTCCAGGCCCATGATCTTGCCGGCCACCTGCTCGTCACGGTTCCACGGCGCGTACAGGCCGCCATTGAAACCGCCCCAGGCATTGAAGCCCCAATCGACGCCGCGCACTTCGCCGCTGTCGTTGATGACGAAGGTCGGGCCGGTGTCACGGACCCAGGCGTCGTCGTTGCTGATTTCCACCACGCGGATGTTCGGCTCGTTACCCAGGCGCGACACGGCATTTTCATACTGCGCCGCAGACACACCGACAGTGACCGGCTCGAAGCGGGCGATGGCCTTGGCCACGGCGGTATGGGCGGCCTGCGCCGGCTTGCCACCAAGACGCCAGTTGTCCGGACGCTCCGGCCAGATCATCCAGACCTGGGTTTGCGGCGCCCATTCGGCGGGCATGTGGAAGCCATCGGCACGGGGAGTGGAATTCAGCGTCTTCATGGTTCGGGCCTTGGGTTGGATGTGCAGTGAGCCGATTTATATCCGATAAATATCGACATTGAAAGCCATGAAACAAAACAATCACGTATAAAAAGCCACTCATCTCGATAAGAATCGGGATGAGCGGCTCCGATTCACGACCTAGAGCTCTTCTGACAACACCCGCGCGATGCTGTCGACAAAGAAATCGACGCTTTCCCGCGTGGTGCACATCGGCGGCTTGATCTTGAGGATGTTCAGGTAGTCGCCAGTGGGCTGCATGAAAATGCCCAGGTCACGCAGGCGGTTGCACAGGTACAGGGTTTCTTCCGTGGCGGGTTCCAGGGTGTCGGGGCTGCGCACCAGCTCCAGGCCCAGGTAGAAACCGGAGCCGTGCACCGCACCGGCAAGCGGATATTCATCGACCAGTTGCTGCAGGCGCGCCTTGAAGTAGCCGCCGACTTCTCGCGCGTTCTCCCACAGCCCTTCCTCGGCCATCACGTCCAGCACCGCCATGCCGATCCGGCAGCTCACCGGGCTGCCGCCGGCGGAGGAGAAGAAATAGCCCTCGGCTTCCAGCGCCTCGGCGATCTCGCGCCGGGTGATCACCGCGCCCAGCGGGTGGCCGTTACCCATGCCCTTGGCCATGGTGATGATGTCCGGCACCACGCCCTGCTCTTCGAAGCCCCAGAAATGCTCGCCCATGCGCCCGTAGCCAACCTGCACCTCGTCGGCGATGCACACGCCGCCACGCTCGCGCACGCGGCTGTAGACCTGCTCCAGATAGCCCGGCGGCAGCGGGATGCCCCCGGCATTGCCATACACCGGCTCGCAGATGAAACCGGCCAGCTGGCGCCCCGTGGCATCTACTTCGGCCAGGGTGGCATCGACATCCCGCACATAGTCGGCGGTGCTGTCTACGCCGCGGTACTTGCCGCGATACGTGTTCGGCGCCGTCACCGGATGTACCCATTCCGGCCGGGTGGTCAGGGCCTGGGGGTTGTCGGCGATGGACGTGGAGATGGCATCGGTGGCCACCGACCAGCCGTGGTACGCCTCCAGCACGCTGAGCACATCGCGCCCGCCACTGGCAGCCCAGGCCAGGCGTATCGCCAGGTCGTTGGCCTCGGTACCGCTGTTGACCAGGAACACCCGGTCCATGCCCTGCGGCGCCAGGGCCAGCAGACGCTCGGAGAACTCGGCGATGGCCGCGTAGTGGAAGCGTGAGTTGGTGTTGAGCAGCGACCACTGCCTGGCCGCCTCGCTGACCATGCGCGGATGCCCGTGGCCGAGCACCGCGACGTTGTTGAGCATGTCCAGATAGGAGCGCCCCTGCAGGTCGATCAGGTAGTTGCGCCAGCCGCGCTCGATCTGGGGTGGCTGCTGGTAGTAGTGCTTCTGCGAGCGGGCGAAGCTGGCATCGCGGCGGGCCAGCAGGGCCTGGGCATCACCCAGCGGTTCGGCGTCGCAATCGAAACCGAGCAGCGCAGCCGGCGACGGACAGACCACGCGCCAGGCTTCTGCCCGCGATGGCGTGACAAAGGCCGGCGGACGCAGCCCAGGCACCCGGCAAAGCTGCACGGTGATGTTGCTGCCGCTGCGGCCGATCGACTGCCCGGCTTCAACGATCTGTCCATCCGCCAGACCATCGCCACAACCCCATAGCCACAGGCCAGCGTGGGCGCCTTGCAGGCAGCCGCTGTTCGGCCCATCGGCGTGCCAGGTGCCGGCGAAGGACGCATGCAGTTCGCTGCCCGGCTCCAGGTGCAGCTCCACCTGGAGTGCGAAGGTGTCTGGCTCCCGCGGGTTGTCGATATGGGTCCGGGACAGTCGGTACTGGCCGTACAGCGACGAGGCCGGGGCCGGATGCTGCAACAACAGTTGCTGGTCGATGCCCGGTGCCTCCCAGTTGCCCGCGTTGAAATGGCTGCTGAGAACGCCGAGATCCACACGTGTTACAGGCTGTCCGCTCAGGGCCGGCAGCAATGGCGCGCAGTCATCCAGGTCCAGGGGTTCGGGGGTCAGGCCCGCCGCCTGGAGAATCGCCGCTTCCATCAGGGCGAACGGCACGCTGTCGGCGACCTCGAAGATTTCCCACTCGTGGGCCAGGTTGGCGCGGATGTATTCATTTTCCGGCTCGATGCTCACCTGTTGCTCGCTGCTGAGCACCAGCACGGCGGCGCGGGCGACGATCAGCGGCCACAGGGCCTTGAGCTCGGCTTCGTCCAGCGGATTGACAGCGTGATAGGCGGATACGGCCGGGAGGATGCGCAGCGGGTCCCCTTCGGCGTGGTGCAGCAGCGCGGCGCAGGTCACCGAAAGGTCGGCTATGCGCCAGGTGTGCAGCAGGTCGCCGAAGTCGATCACCCCTTGCAGTTGCCACTGGCGCTCGGCATCGCGCTGCCAGACTGCATTGTCGTCGGTGATATCGAGGTGCACGGCCTGCTTCGGCAGATGCTCCTGGAGCGGTGCCAGGGCTTGTTGCGCCTGGGCTGCAGCGGCGGCGACACGCGCCTTGCGCGGGCCGTCGGCCAGCACCGGCAATAGATGAGCGATCAGCGCCTGGGCGTGTTGCGGGTCCCATTGCAGGGTGCGCGTGAGTCCCGGGTGGCTGAACCCGGTCAGGGCCTGATCGACCCGGGCGCAGAGCGCGCCAAGCTCGGCGACCAGGCGCGGTTCCATGTGCTTGAGGCGGGTCAGGGTCTGCCCGTCGATATAGTCCAGCAACCGGGCGCGAACGGCCTGGCCGTCGATGTCCAGGGCCAGCAGTTGCTCCCCGCTTGCCGCCGCGCGCACGGCGGGCACGGGGACCCCGCGTTCGCCCAGGTAACCAAGTGCAGCATGCTGGGCCTCCAGCTCCACCGCCGAATAGGCGCCATGGCAGACCTTCAGCACGAAGCGGCCCTGCTCGCTGTCGACACGGAAATTCAGGTCCTGCTGGCTGCCCAGCGCCTGCAAGCCTCCGTCCAGGCCATAGTGCTGGTTGAGCAGGGCACGGGCCTGGCGTTCGCTGAGGGAAGGGCAAGGCTGGCTGGCGCGATGGATCAAAGTATTGAGGGACATATGGAGGCCTCGGCTTTTTTGCCGATATATCGCCATCAGCACTGCCATTAAGCAAGTGGAGTGATTAAAATTGCGCACAAAGTATGTAGGGCCCGTTGATTAAAACGACACAAAGCGGTTATCCGGCGCAATCTGCTTGCACCGGCCCGCCCCTGCACACAAGCTATGCAACTTTTGTAAATGTCAGCTATGGAAGAAAGGCAGCCCTACATGCGAATTCTCATCACCGGTGGAGCCGGTTTCATTGGTTCGGCGCTGGTGCGCCACCTGATCGACAACACCGACCACGAAGTGCTCAACCTGGACAAGTTGACCTACGCTGGCAATCTGGAGTCGTTGGCCCGCATCGCGACCAACACCCGCTATGAGTTCGTCCAGGCCGATATCGTCGACCAAGCCACCGTCGGTGCCCTGCTCGAACGCTTCAAGCCCCACGCAATCATGCACCTGGCAGCCGAGTCGCATGTCGACCGCTCCATCGACGGCCCGTCGGACTTCATCCAGACCAACATCGTCGGCACCTACAGCCTGCTGGAAGCCGCCCGTGGCTACTGGTCGAAACTGCCGGCCGGCGAGCGCGAAGCCTTCCGCTTCCACCACATTTCCACCGACGAAGTGTATGGCGACCTGCACGGTGTCGACGACCTGTTCACCGAGACTACCCCGTACGCGCCAAGTTCGCCGTACTCGGCGAGCAAGGCCGCGTCCGACCACCTGGTCCGCGCCTGGAACCGCACCTACGGCCTGCCCGTGCTGCTGACCAACTGCTCGAACAACTACGGCCCGTTCCACTTCCCGGAAAAACTCATTCCGCTGGTGATCCTCAACGCCCTGGCGGGCAAGCCTCTGCCGGTGTATGGCAACGGCCTGCAAGTACGCGACTGGCTGTTCGTCGAGGACCATGCACGCGCCCTGTTCAAGGTGGTGACCGAGGGTGTGGTCGGCGAGACCTACAACATCGGCGGGCACAACGAACAGAAGAACATCGACGTGGTGCGCGGTATCTGCGCCCTGCTCGAAGAGCTGGCGCCACAGCGTCCGGAAGGCGTGGCCAACTATGCCGACCTGATCACCTACGTCCAGGATCGTCCTGGCCACGATCAGCGCTACGCCATCGACGCCAGCAAGATCGAACGTGAACTGGGCTGGGTTCCCGAAGAAACCTTCGAGACCGGCCTGCGCAAGACTGTCCAGTGGTATCTGGATAACCTGGAATGGTGCCGCCACGTACAGGACGGTAGCTACCAAGGGCAACGCCTGGGCACCTCCGACTTCAAGGATCTGATCGCATGACCAAAGGTATCGTCCTGGCGGGTGGCTCCGGCACCCGTCTGCACCCCATTACCCTCGGCGTTTCCAAGCAACTGCTGCCGATCTACGACAAACCGATGATCTACTACCCGATCTCGGTGCTGATGCTCGCCGGCATCCGCGAAATCCTGCTGATCTCTACCCCGCAGGACCTGCCGCAATACCGTCAGTTACTGGGCGATGGCAGCCAGTTCGGCGTCGAGATCAGCTATGCCGAGCAGCCATCCCCGGACGGCCTGGCCCAGGCGTTCCTGATCGGCGAGGAGTTCATCGGCAACGATTCGGTTTGCCTGGTACTGGGTGACAACATTTTCCACGGCCAAGGCTTTACTCCCCAATTGGTCAAGGCTGCCAGCCACGCCAAAGGCGCGACCGTGTTCGGTTACTGGGTCAAGGATCCCGAGCGTTTCGGTGTCGTGGAGTACGACGCCGAAGGACGTGCCCTGTCGATCGAGGAAAAGCCGGCACAGCCAAAATCCAGCTATGCAGTTACCGGGCTGTATTTCTACGACAACGACGTCGTCAGCATTGCCAAGGCGGTCAAGCCATCGCCGCGGGGAGAACTGGAAATCACCGACGTCAACAATGCCTACCTGAAACGTGGCGACCTGCGCGTAGAGCGCCTGGGCCGTGGCTTCGCCTGGCTCGATACCGGAACCCACGACAGCCTGCTGGAGGCCTCGCAGTATGTTCAGACCATCGAGCATCGCCAGGGACTGAAGGTTGCCTGCCTGGAAGAAATCGCTTACCAGCAAGGCTGGATCAACAACGAACAGTTGACCGTTCAAGCCAACGCGTTGAGCAAGACAGGCTATGGTAAATATCTGCTTGGTCTGATGAGCAAGACACGATGAAGGTAACCACCAGCACACTGCCCGACGTTCTGATTCTCGAGCCGAAGGTATTCGGCGACGCACGCGGTTTTTTCTACGAAAGTTTCAACGAGAATGATTTCGCCGAGCAAACCGGCGTGAATGCTCACTTCGTCCAGGATAACCACTCGCGCTCGCAGAAGGGTGTGCTGCGTGGTTTGCACTACCAGATCGAAAATGCCCAGGGCAAGGTCGTACGGGTTACAGCGGGTGAGGTACTCGATGTCGCCGTCGACCTGCGTCGCAGCTCGCCGCATTTCGGTCGCTGGACCAGCACCCGGCTGTCCGACAAAAACAACCGGCAGTTATGGATTCCGCCAGGATTCGGCCACGGCTTCGTCGTGCTGAGCGAGTATGCGGAATTCCTCTACAAGACCACCGACTACTACAACCCAGCCGCCGAACGCTGCATACGCTGGGATGATCCTGACCTGGCCATCGACTGGCAACTCGAAGCAGAACCACTGCTCTCGGCCAAGGACCAGAACGGCAAGCTGCTCAAGGACGCAGACCTGTTCCCATGAAGATCCTCATCAGCGGCCGCAACGGCCAGGTGGCCCAGGCCCTGCAACGGACATTGGGCGACCTTGGCGAACTGCACGTCCTCGGCCACGACCTGCTCGACCTTGCGCACCCCGAGCGCATCGCCGAGCGGGTCCGTGCCCTTGCTCCCGACCTGATCATCAACGCCGCCGCACACACGGCGGTGGACCAGGCGCAAAGCGAGCCGGAGCAGGCCTTCGCCATCAACGCCCACGCCCCCGGCGTGTTCGCCGAGGAAGCCGCGCGCCTGGGCATCCCGCTGATCCATTACTCCACCGACTACGTCTTCGACGGTGAAAAGGCCGCGCCCTACACCGAGGACGACGCCACCAACCCGCTGGGTGTCTACGGCCAGAGCAAGCTGGCCGGCGAACAGGCGATCGCTGCGGTCGGCGGACAGCACCTGATCCTGCGCACCAGCTGGGTGTACTCGACCCACGGCCGCAACTTCCTGTTGACCATGCAGCGCCTGTTGCAAGAGAAGCCGGAACTGCGGGTGGTGGCCGACCAGATCGGCGCGCCGACCTGGGCCGGGACCATTGCCGCCAGCACCCGCCAGTTGATCGAGCGCTGGCAGTCGGGGCAGGCCGGTGCCTGGGGCACCTACCACCTGACCGCCCGGGGCGAAACGTCCTGGTTCGGCTTCGCCCAGGCCATCGGCGAACAGTTGAAGACCCAGGGCAAGCCCTGCGCCAACCTCGTCCCCATCCCGTCCAGCGAATACCCGACCCCGGCACGCCGACCGCTCAACTCGCGCCTCGACTGCAGCCGCCTGCAACGCGAATGGAACGTCAGCCAGCCCGACTGGCACCAGGCGCTGATCGACTGCCTGAAGTAGCGCATAATGCGCCAGACTTTCCTGGCGCATTTTCCACGCTATGACCATGACTCCCAGCCTTCCCCGCCGCCCCCGCTGGCGCAGCCTCGCCCTGCTGGCCCTGTGCCTGGCACCGCTGCTCTGGCCGCTCAAGCACCTCGCCGAACACTACTACCAGGAAGAGCTGGCCAACCAGAACCGGCAGACCCTCGACCTCTACGTCGCCAACCTGCTCGGCACCCTGCACCGCTACGAGGCCCTGCCGCAGATCCTCGGCGACCTGCCGACGTTGCGCGCCGTGCTCGCCGACCCGCTGCGCCTGGAGCTGCTGACCAATGCCAACCGCCGGCTCAAGGAGATCAGCAGCCAGACCGGCGCCGAAGTCATCTACCTGATGGACGCCAAGGGCAATACCCTGGCCGCTTCCAACTGGGACAAGAAGGACAGCTTCATCGGCCGCAACTTCGCCTTCCGCCCGTACTTCAGCGATGCCACCGCCGGGCGCCTGGGGCGCTTCTTCGGCCAGGGCACCACCTCGGCCAAGCGCGGCTACTTCTTCGGCGCGCCGGTGTGGGACAACGGCGAAGTGATTGGCGTGCTGGTGGTCAAGGTCGACCTCGACCACACCGAGACCCTCTGGGGCAAAAGCCCGGAACAGCTGCTGCTGACCGACAGCAACGGCGTGGTGGTGCTGACCTCCCGCCCGGAATGGCGTTTCCGCGCCACCCGCCCGCTGAGCGATGAAGAGCGCCAGGCGATCACCGCGATCCAGCCCTACCCGACCCAGGAACCGCAACCGCTCAACCTCAACCGCCAGGCCTGGCTGGTGCAGACCCGCTCGATCCCGGAAACCGGCTGGGAGGTGAATATCCTCGCGCCGCGGGTGCTGGTGGACCGTTCCGTCAGCACGGTGATGGCGGTGGGCGGCGCCACCCTGCTGGTGGTGATGCTGCTGGTCGGCCTGGTGATGCAGCGGCGCCGCCACTACATGGACCGCATCGACTTCGAGGCTCACGCCCGCCACGACCTGGAAAAGCGCGTGGCCGAGCGCACCGCCGACCTCGAAGGCCTCAACAGCCGCCTGAAGACCGAGGTCCTGGAACGCGAGCAGGCCCAGCAGGAGGCCGCCCGTGCCCAGGACGAGCTGGTCCAGGCCGGCAAGCTGTCGGTGCTCGGCACCATGTCGGCGAGCATCAGCCACGAGCTCAACCAGCCGCTGGCGGCGATCCGCAGCTACGCGGAAAACGCCGAGGTCCTGCTCGACCACCAGCGCACCGAAGACGTGCGCGGCAACCTCAAGCTGATCAACGAACTGACCGGGCGCATGGCCTCGATCATCGCCCACCTGCGCGCCTTCGCCCGGCGCGACCGCCACGCTCCGGAAAGCGTGGCCCTGCAACCGGCGCTGGACGACGCCCTGGCCCTGCTGGCCAAGCGGCGCCGGGCCATGGCCGTGGAACTGGTGCGCGACCTGCCGGAAGCCACCCTGTGGGTCCAGGCCGGGGAAACCCGCCTGCGCCAGGTACTCGGCAACCTGCTGGCCAACGCCCTCGACGCGCTTACCGAGAAGGCCAACCCGCGCAAACTGTGGATAAGTGCCGAGCGCCGCGAAGACTGCGTCTACCTGACGATCCGCGACAACGGCCCGGGCTTCACCAGCCAGGCCCTGGCCCGTGCCCGCGAACCCTTTTTCACCACCAAGACCCGCACCCAGGGCCTTGGCCTGGGCCTGGCGATCTGTGACACGCTGATGCGTGCCCTGGGTGGCGAGTTGCTGCTGGCCAACCATCCGGAGGGCGGTGCCTTGCTGACCCTGCAACTGCGCGTGGCCAAGCCCGGCGCCAATCTTCAGACTTCGGAGGACCTCTCGGCATGAGTGCAGAGCCCCTGATCGACAGCCGTACCCAGGTGATCCTGGTGGACGACGACCCGCACCTGCGCCAGGCCCTCAGCCAGACCCTCGACCTCGCCGGCCTGCGCGTGCTGCCGCTGAGCGACGCCCAGGGCCTGGCCCGACGCATCGAGGCCGACTGGCCCGGCGTGGTGGTCAGCGATATCCGCATGCCCGGCATCGACGGCCTGCAACTGCTGGAGCAACTGCATGGCCAGGACCCGGAGTTGCCGGTGCTGCTGATCACCGGCCACGGCGACGTGCCATTGGCGGTGCAGGCGATGCGCGCGGGGGCCTATGACTTCCTGGAAAAACCCTTCGCCAGCGATGCCCTGCTCGACAGCGTGCGCCGCGCCCTGGCCCTGCGCCGCCTGGTCCTGGACAACCGCAGCCTGCGCCTGGCCCTGAGCGACCGCCAGGAGCTGAGCGGGCGCCTGGTCGGCCACTCGCCGTCGATCCAGCGCCTGCGTGAGCAGATCGGCGCCCTCGCCGCGACCCGCGCCGACGTGCTGATCCTCGGCGAGACCGGCGCCGGCAAGGAGGTGGTGGCGCGCGCCCTGCACGACCTGTCGGCTCGCCGCGACGGCCCGTTCGTGGCGATCAACGCCGGCGCCCTGGCCGAGTCGGTGGTGGAAAGCGAGCTGTTCGGCCACGAGCCCGGCGCCTTCACCGGCGCGCAGAAGCGCCGGATCGGCAAGTTCGAGTTCGCCAACGGCGGCACCCTGTTCCTCGACGAGATCGAGAGCATGAGCCTGGACGTGCAGGTCAAGCTCCTGCGCATGCTCCAGGAACGGGTGCTGGAGCGCCTCGGCGGCAACCAGCAGATTCCCCTGGATATCCGCGTGATCGCCGCGACCAAGGAAGACCTGCGCCAGGCCGCCGACCAGGGCCGCTTCCGCGCCGACCTGTATTACCGCCTCAACGTCGCGCCGCTGCGCATCCCGCCGCTGCGCGAGCGCGGCGACGACATCCTCGTGCTGTTCCAGCATTTCGCCGATGCCGCCAGCGAACGCCACGGCCTGCCGGCGCACGCGCTGCAACCGGCGCAACGGGCGTTGCTGCTGCGGCACACCTGGCCGGGCAATGTGCGCGAGCTGCAGAACGCCGCCGAACGCTTCGCCCTCGGCCTGGAACTGGCCCTCGACGGCCAGGTGGAAAGCCCGGGCGCGGCGCAGGACCTGCCGCCGGCCAACGGCAACCTCAGCGAACAGGTCGAGCATTTCGAGCGCTCGCTGATCGCCGCCGAACTGGCCCGCGCCCACAGCTCCATGCGCAGCCTCGCCGAAGCCCTCGGCATCCCGCGCAAGACCCTGCACGACAAGCTGCGCAAGCACGGCCTGAGCTTCGCCGACAGCAACGCCAGCACCACCGACGACCTGGAGGACCACCGCTGATGAGCAGCGCCAGCCAGTACCTGCAGGACGTCCTGCACCAGGACATCCCGCTGACTCGCGAGATGGACATGCACGTGCTCGACTGGGAGCAGCAGCGCCTGCGCCTGCGGCTGCCACTGGAACCCAACGTCAACCACAAGAGCACCATGTTCGGCGGCAGCCTGTACTGCGGCGCGGTGCTGGCGGGCTGGGGCTGGCTGCACCTGCGCTTGCGCGAGGCCGGGATCGATGACGGGCATATCGTCATCCAGGAAGGCACCATCAGCTATCCGCTGCCGGTGACCGGCGCAGCGATCGCGGTGTGCGAGGCGCCGGAAGAGAAGGTCTGGAAGCGTTTCGTCAGCACTTACCAGCGCTACGGCCGCGCGCGCCTGAGCCTGCACACGCGGATCTTCAACGAAAATGCAGAACTGCCCGCCGTGGTGTTCGACGGGCAGTACGTCCTACATCGCTGAAGCGAGGGTCAGCAGCTTGCCTCGCCATGGCGCGGCGGCTGGCAGGCCGAGGAAGAAGGCGTTGCGCAGGGATTCCCGGGCGGGATAGACGAAGGCTTGGCCATCCAGGCCAAGAACTTCACCGCCCGCCCCTTCCAGCACGCCCTGGGCCGCCGCAGTGTCCCATTGCGAGGTCGGCGCCAGGCGTGGGTAGCAGTCGGCAGCGCCCTCGGCCAGCAGGCAGAATTTCAGCGAACTGCCGATATTGGCCAGTTCCAGCTCACCCAGCGCCTCGCCGAGGCCGGCCAGCAGGCGCTCCTGCTCCGGGCTGGAGTGGCGGCGGCTGGCGACCACGGTGAACGACTCGCCGGCCGGCGGCGCCAGGCGCACCTGGATCGGTTCGACGCTGCCATCGGCTTCGGAACGCCAGGCACCAATGCCCTGCCCGCCGTAGTAGCAGCGGCCATTGACCGGCATCGCCACCACGCCGAAGACCACCCGGCCCTGTTCGATCAACGCGATGTTGACGGTGAACTCGTCGGTGCCGGCGATGAATTCCTTGGTCCCGTCCAGCGGGTCCACCAGCCACCAGCGCCGCCAGGCCTGGCGCTGCTCCAGGGGGATGTCGCAGTCTTCCTCGGACAGTACCGGGATCTCTGGGGCCAGGGCCTTCAGGCCCTGCGCGATGACCTTGTGGGCGGCCAGGTCGGCAGCGGTCACCGGCGACTCGTCGGCCTTGGTCACCACCTCCACGCCCGCCCGCCAGAACGGCAGGATCGCCGTGCCGGCACGACGGGCCAGGTCCACCACTTGTGGCATCAGGTCGATGTAGTTCATGCCTGGAATACTCCTCGTTGGGTCAGCAGGTCGCGCACCAGGTACAGCGCCGCCAGCGCCCGCCCCTCGGAGAACTGCGGATGCTGGGCCAGTGCCGACAGCTCGCGCAGGCTGACGCGGTCGACCCGCATCGGCTCCGGCTCGTCGCCTGGCAGGTGTTCTTCGTAGAGGTCGGTGGCCAGCACCACCTGGATCTTCTGGCTCATGTAGCCGGGGGAAAGCGACAGCTCGGTGATGTGCTCCAGCTGGCGAGCGCCGTAGCCGGCCTCTTCCTTCAGCTCGCGGTTGGCGGCAGCCAGCACGTCCTCGCCCGGCTCGATCAGGCCCTTGGGCAGGGACATCTCGTATTCGTCGGTACCGCCACAGTATTCCTCCACCAGCACGGCGTGCTCGCTGTCGAGCATCGCCACGATCATCACCGCGCCGTAGCCGTTGCCGCGGCCCACCAGGCGTTCGTAGGTGCGCTCGACGCCGTTGGAAAAGCGCAATTGCACGGCTTCGACACGGAACAGGCGACTGCTGGCGACGATCTCGCTGGAGAGGACGGTGGGTTTCTGGCGCATGAGGGGGCGGCTCCTTGGCGGTAACGGGTTACTATACCGTCCACCACGGCCTGACCGAACGAGAATATTTCACATGCCTGCCCTCGCCTGGCGCGATATCGACACCGTCCTGCTGGACATGGACGGCACCCTTCTCGACCTGCACTACGACAACCACTTCTGGCTCGAACACCTGCCCCGCCGCTATGCCGAGCACCATGGCATCAGCCAGGCCATGGCCGAGCTGGAAATCCAGCCGCTGTTCGAGCGCCATGCCGGCTCGCTGAACTGGTACTGCCTGGATTTCTGGAGCGCCGAGCTGAAGCTGCCGGTGCGTGAACTGAAGCTGGAAACCGCCGACCTGATCGCCCTGCGCCCGGATGCCGACGTGTTTCTCGCGGCGCTGCGCGATGCCGGCAAGCGGGTGATCCTGATCACCAACGCCCACCGCGATTCGCTATCGCTGAAGCTGGAACGGGTGGCGCTGGCGCCGTACTTCGAACGGATGATCAGCTCCCACGACTATGGCTATCCCAAGGAGAGCCAGCAGTTCTGGAGCGCGTTGCAGGCCGATACCGGCTTCGACCCGGCACGCAGCCTGTTCATCGACGACACCCTGGCCATCCTGCGCAGCGCCCGCACCTTCGGCGTCGCCCACCTGCTCGCGGTGCGCCAGCCGGACAGCCGCAAGCCTGCGCGCGATACCGAGGAATTCGCGGCGCAGGAAGACTACCGGGTGTTACTGGAAGGACTCTGAAAGACGACGCAGATCTCTTGTGGGAGCGGCGGTTCGGCGGTCCGATTTACCCGCGATTGCGTCGGTGGGCCCACTACCGTAATCGCGGGTAAACCCGCTCCCACAGGGTCCGCACAACGCCCCTGAACCTGCGTTACTCCGGAATCCGCAGCGACTGCCCCGGATAGATCTTGTCCGGATGGCTCAGCATCGGCTTGTTGGCCTCGAAGATCTTGTTGTACTGGTTGGCATTGCCATAGACCGCCAGCGAGATGGCGCTGAGCGTGTCACCCTTCTTCACCACCACGAACCGCGCTGCGGCGACGACCGGCCCGGTCACCGTGATCTGGTCATCCACCGACGCCACCCCGGCGATATTGCCCAGGGCCAGGAGGATCTTCTCCTTCTCTTCCTGGCTCGCCACCTCGCCCGTCACTGTCACCACGTCGCCATTCACCGTGGCCTGCACGTTCGGGTTGCCCAACCCCACCTTCGCCACATGCTCCTTGAGCTGTTCGCCGGCATTGGCATTGCCCGGCGTTAGCAGATCGATGAGCTTTTCTCCCGCTTCTTTCACGAAACTGAACAGACTCATGACGCTCTCCCTGATTGAAGGAATCTCGGAGTCCAAAGTCTAGGTCAGGTTAGAATGCCTCGCCCGCCAGCCCCGAGACGACGATGGACATCAAACAGCTGAAATTCCTCATCGCCCTGGACGAAACCCGCCACTTCGGCCAGGCCGCCGCGCTGTGCCACGTGACCCAGCCGACCCTGTCGATGCGCCTGCGCAACCTCGAACGCGAGCTGGGGCTGGAGCTGGTCAACCGCGGCCAGCGCTTCGAAGGCTTCACCGCCCAGGGCGAGCGGGTGCTGGCCTGGGCACGCTCGGTGCTGGCCGCCTACGACGGCCTGCAGGCCGAGGCCGCCGCCTGTCGCGGGCACCTGGCCGGGACCCTGCGCCTGGGCATGGTGCCGCTGTCCAGCTTCGATCCGCTGCCGTTGCTGCAACGCCTGCATCGCCAGCACCCGGACCTGGCCTTCGAACTCAGCGCCCTCAGCTCCGAACAGATCCTCGAACAGCTCACCAGCAATCGCCTCGACCTCGGCCTGTCGTATCTGGAACGCCTCGACCAGGAGCGTTTCGAAGCCCTGCCCCTGGGCGAATCGCCCATGGGCCTGCTCTACAACCCGGCGCACTTCCATTTCGACGACGCTCCGCTGACCTGGCAAGCCCTGGCCGAGCTGCCCCTGGGCCTGCTCACCGCCGGCATGCACTTTCGCCAGTCGGTGGACCACAACTTCCACAGTCGCGGCCTCAACCCGCGCCTGCTGTTGCAGACCGATGCCGTCCATCAGTTGGTCCAGGCGGTCCACGGCGGCCTGTGCTGCGCGGTGATGCCGCTGGGCAGCGGCCTCGAAGCGATGACCGGCGGCCTGCGCCTGCAGCCCATCGAACAGGCCACCAGCCTGGCCCCGCTGGGCCTGATCATGCGGCGCACGGCACCGCGCTCGGCCCTGGCCGAAGCCTGCATCGCCGAATACCGCAAATTGCTCGACGAGGCATGATCGACGGCCTCTATCAAGGCATCGGTACAAGCGATTAGACGATACCCGAGCACAGGCCTAGGCTTAAGGCTGATTAGCCCTCGGGTAACCCATAAATGAGCAGCAAACCACCGGTTTGCGCGGCTTCCACGACACTGGAAGCCCCTGCCGCCAGCGTGCGATACGAGTACAGCCAGCTAGAAGATTGCTCCCCTGCCAGCGCCGACCTCGCCGAGGAAGTGGCCCTGGCCATCGCCTACAACGGCATCAGCCAGGCGGTGATGCTGGTCAGTCCCACCGACCTCGACGATTTCGTGGTCGGCTTCAGCATTGGCAGCGGCATCGTCGACAGCGCCGACGACATCTACGACATCAAGCTGGCCGGCAGCGGTTCGGCCCTGCACGCCCAGGTGGAAATCGCCAGCCGTGCGTTCTGGAACCTCAAGACCCAGCGTCGCCAGCTGGCCGGCACCAGCGGCTGCGGCCTGTGCGGCGTCGAGGCCGTGGAGCAGGCCCTGCCGGACCTGAAAGTACTGCCCGGCGCACCCCTGCCACCGGCCCAATGGCTGGCCGGCCTGCGCCAGCGCATCAGCGCCTTCCAGCCCCTCGGCCAGCACTGCGGCGCGGTCCACGCAGCACTGTTCATGGACGCCAGCGGTGAACTGCTGCTCGGTCGCGAAGACATCGGCCGCCACAACGCCCTCGACAAGCTGATCGGCGCCCTGGTCCGCCAGCGCATCGACACCCGTGGCGGCCTGGCCATCGTCACCAGCCGCTGCAGCCTGGAACTGATCCAGAAGGTCCTGCGCGCCGGCATCCAGACCCTGGTCAGCCTGTCATCGCCCACCGGCCTGGCCCTGCAATGGGCCCGGCGGCACAACCTGAACCTCATCCACCTGCCGCAACACAGTGCGCCACGGGTCTACAGCCCGGCGCGGGAGAAGCGATCGTGAGCCTGCATCATCAAGCCGACCAGAAACCCGTTCCGCGCTACAAGCCCTACCACGGCGCCGCCGGCGGCTGGGGCGCGCTGCGCAGCGTCGCGCAGGCGTGGATCGGCAGCGACAACGCCCTGAAGAACATCCGCGCCCTGCTCAAGACCAACCAGAACGGCGGCTTCGACTGCCCCGGCTGCGCCTGGGGCGACTCGCCGGAACACGGCATGGTCAAGTTCTGCGAGAACGGCGCCAAGGCGGTGAACTGGGAAGCGACCAAGCGCCGCGTCGACCCGGCCTTCTTCGCCCGCCACAGCATCACCTCGCTGCTGGCGCAGAGCGACTACTGGCTCGAATACCAGGGCCGCCTGACCGAGCCGATGGTCTACGACCCGGCCAGCGACCGCTACAAGCCGATCAGCTGGGACGACGCCTTCGCTACCATCGCTCGTCACCTCAAGGCGCTGGAGAGCCCCGACCAGGCCGAGTTCTACACCTCGGGCCGGGCCAGCAACGAAGCGGCGTACCTGTACCAGCTGTTCGTCCGCGCCTACGGCACCAACAACTTCCCGGACTGCTCGAACATGTGCCACGAGGCCAGCGGCGTGGCTCTCGGCCAGAGCGTCGGCGTGGGCAAGGGCACCGTGACCTTCGATGACTTCGAGCACGCCGACGCCCTGTTCGTCTGGGGCCAGAACCCCGGCACCAACCACCCGCGCATGCTCGAACCGCTGCGCGAGGCGGTACAGCGCGGCGCCCAGGTGGTGTGCATCAACCCGCTCAAGGAGCGCGGCCTGGAACGCTTCCAGCATCCGCAGCACCCGATCGAGATGCTGACCAACGGCGACCGCCCGACCAACACCGCATTCTTCCGCCCGGCCCTGGGCGGCGACATGGCGATGATGCGCGGCATGGCCAAGTTCCTCCTGCAGTGGGAGCGCGAGGCCCAGGCCAGTGGTGGCGAGCCGGTCTTCGACCACGCCTTCATCGCCGAGCACACCGCCACCGTCGACGAGTACCTGGCGGCGGTCGACGCCACCCCGTGGGCACAGATCGAAACCCAGTCCGGCCTGCCGCTGGGCGAGATCGAGCTGGCCGCGCGGATGTACGTCAAGGCGAAGAAAGTCATCATGTGCTGGGCCATGGGCATCACCCAGCATCGCCACTCGGTGGCGACCATCCAGGAAATCGCCAACCTCATGCTGCTGCGCGGCAACCTCGGCCAGCCGGGCGCCGGCCTGTGCCCGGTGCGCGGCCACAGCAACGTGCAGGGCGACCGCACCATGGGTATCAACGAGCGTCCGCCGGTGGCGCTGCTGGACTCGCTGGAGCGACATTTCGGCTTCCCGGTGCCGCGGCATAACGGCCACAACACCGTCGAGGCGATCCACGCCATGCTCGAAGGCCGGGCCAAGGTCTTCATCGGCCTGGGCGGCAACTTCGCCCAGGCCACGCCGGACACCGACCGCACCGCGCAGGCCCTGCGCAACTGCGACCTGACCGTGCAGATCAGCACCAAGCTCAACCGCAGCCACCTGATCCATGGCAAGGAAGCGCTGATCCTGCCTTGCCTGGGCCGCACCGACATCGATCAGCAGGGCGAAGGCCCGCAGGCGGTGACCGTGGAAGACTCGTTCAGCATGGTCCACGCCTCCAATGGCCAGCTCAAGCCGCTGTCGCGGCACATGCGCTCGGAGCCGGCGGTGGTCGCCGGCATCGCCGCCGCGACCCTGGGCAACCACCCGGTGGACTGGAACTGGCTGATCGCCGACTACGGCCGCATCCGCGACCTGATCATGCACACCATCCCTGGTTTCGAGCAGTTCAACGAGCGGCTGCAGCACCCGGGCGGCTTCTACCTGGGCAACAACGCCGGCAAGCGCATCTGGAAGACCGCCAGCGGCAAGGCCAACTTCAAGGCCAACCGCCTGCCGGACGACCTGCTCCACGAAGGCGTGCGTGCCACCGGCAAGCTGCCGGACCTGATCATGCAGTCGATGCGTTCCCACGATCAGTACAACACCACCATCTACGGGCTGGATGACCGTTATCGCGGGGTACGCGGGCAGCGCAACGTGCTGTTCGCCAACGAAGCCGACATCATTCGCCTGGGCTTCAATCCTGGGGACAAGGCCGACATCGTGTCGCTGTGGGGAGATGGGCTGGAGCGGCGGGTGACGGGCTTTACCTTGCTGGCCTTCGATATCCCGGCGGGGCAGGCGGCTGCGTACTACCCCGAAGTGAACCCGCTGGTGCCGCTGGAGAGTGTCGGCGATGGCAGCCATACGCCGACGTCGAAGTTCGTGGCGATCCAGTTGAAGCCAGCCAGTGCAGAGGCCCGGATCATCTAAGGCTGGACACGGCCCCCTGTGGGAGCGGGTTTACCCGCTCCCACAGAATTCCTATCGGCCTCAGGATCTCAGAACGGCACATCCCCCAGGATCGTCGCCCGATGCATCACCCGCCGCTGCGGCCGGTAATCATCCACCGCGTAATGCTGGGTCACCCGGTTATCCCAGAACGCCACGTCATTCTCCTGCCAGCGCCAGCGAATGGTGAACTCCGGCCGCGTGGCGTGGGCGAACAGCAGCTTCAGGATCGCTTCGCTCTCCAGCTCGCTCAACTCATTGATCCGCGTGGTGAACCCGTCACTGACGAACAACGACTTGCGCCCGCTCACCGGGTGCGTGCGGATCACCGGATGGGAAATCGGCGGGTTGGCCTTGCGCGTGGCCTCCCAGCGCGCCAGGTCTTCCGGGGTGCTGCCAAAGCGCGCCAGCGGGAAGGACTTGGTGAAATCGTGGGTCGCTGTCAGCCCGTCCAGCAACTGCTTCAACGGCTCCGACAGCGCCTCGTAGGCGGCGATACCGCTGGCCCACAGCGTGTCGCCACCGTAAGCGGGAAGCTGCTTGGCCGCCAGCACCGCGCCCAGCGCCGGGGTCGGCAGGAAGGTCACGTCGGTGTGCCAGATGGCGTTGTCGCGCACATCGGTCACGGCGGTATCCAGCACCAGCACCTGCGGGGTTTCCGGCACGTTGGGGTAGATCGGGTGGATATGCAGGTCGCCGAAGCGTGCGGCGAAGTCGGCCTGCTGCCGGGGGTTGATCGCCTGCTCGCGGAAGAACAGCACCTGGTGCGCGAGCAGGGCCTGCTCGATGGCATCGCGGGTGTCGGCATCGAGCGTGCGGCTCAGGTCCACGCCACTGATTTGCGCGCCGAGCGCCGGGCTCAGCGGGGTAATGATCAGGCTCATGTCTGTCTCACTAATGAATTCGTTTCAGTGGCTCTGGCCGTGCCATGGCACCAGCTTGCGTTGCAGGGCGCGCAGGCCCATCTCCAGGGCGAAGGCGATCAGGGCGATGACCAGGATCCCCAGCACCACCACGTCGGTGACCAGGAACTGCGCCGCCGACTGGACCATGAAGCCCAGGCCGCTGGTAGCGGCGATCAGCTCGGCGGCGACCAGGGTCGACCAACCCACGCCAAGGCCGATGCGCACGCCGGTGAGGATGTCCGGCAAGGCGCTGGGCAGGATCACGTGGCGGATCAGCTGCACCTTGCTCGCCCCCAGCGACTGCGCAGCGCGCAGCTTGGCCGGGTCGACGGTGCGCACGCCGGTGGCGGTGGCAATGGCGATCGGGGCGAAGATCGCCAGGTAGATCAGCAGCACCTTGGACAGCTCACCGATGCCGCACCAGATCACGATCAGCGGCAGGTAGGCCAGCGGCGGGATCGGCCGGTAGAACTCGATCAACGGGTCGAGGATGCCGCGGGCGACGCGGTTGTGGCCGATGGCAATGCCGATCGGGATCGCGGTGAGGATCGCCGCACCGAGGGCCAGGCCGATACGGCCGAGGCTGGCACCGAGGTGCTGCCACAGGGTCGATTCCATGTAGCCCTGGGTCAGCAGGATCCAGGCCTTGCCCAGCACCGCTTCCGGCGACGGCAGGAACAGCGGCTCGATCCATTCCGCGGCGGTCACCAGCCACCACAGGGCAAGCAGGCCGCCGAGGGTCAGGCCGCTGATCCAGCGGGTGCTCAGGGTCCGCCGCACGCGGGGAGCCGCCGCAGTGGGTTTGGCCGTGACCGGCAGTTCGAGGCTGCTCATGCGGACTCCTTGCGTTGCGAGAAGACCCGGGACAGCACGTGCTCGCGGGTTTCGATGAAGGACCGATCGGACTTGATCGAACGCGCCGACTCGCCCGCCGCGTAGCGCTGGCCGAAGTCCAGGTGCAGGCGCTCCACCACCCGCCCGGGATTGGGCGCGAGAAGGATCAGGTCGGTGGCGAGGAAGACCGCTTCCTCGATGTCGTGGGTAATCAGGAACACCGGTTTGGCCGTGCGCTGCCAGACCTGCAGCAGCAGCTCCTGCATCTGCTCGCGGGTGAAGGCATCGAGGGCGCCGAAGGGTTCGTCCATCAGCAACACCCGCGGATCGGCAGCCAGCGCGCGGGCCAGGCCGACGCGCTGTTTCTGGCCGCCGGAGAGCTGCCAAATGCGTCGCTCGGCGAAATCGGCGAGGTCCACCAGGGCGAGCATTTCCCGCGCCTTCTGCTCACGCCTGGCACGGGGCACACCGGCCAGTTCCAGGCCGAAGGCGACGTTGGCCAGCACGTCCTGCCAGGGCAGCAGGGCATCGTCCTGGAACACCACGCCACGCTCGGCACCGGGCCCTTGCACCGGCACCCCGTCGAGGGTGATGCGTCCGGCGCTGGGGCTGACGAAGCCTGCGATCAGGTTGAGCAGCGAGGTCTTGCCGCTGCCGGAAGGGCCGAGGGCCACCAGCAGTTGCTGCGGGCCCAGGCTCAGGGAAATGTCGGCGAGCACCGGTTCGGCGGCGCCGGGGTACTGTGCGCTGATGCGCTCCAGCTGTAGCAGGGCCATGACGACTCCGTGACTCAGTTGGTGATGAACTTCGAGCTGACGTACGGCGAGTAGTCCGGCAGGACCGCCTCGACCTTGCCCTGCTCTTTCAGGAATTTCGCGGTTTCGGTGATCGCCTCGGTGGTCGGCGCGCCGAGGGCGGCGACCTGGTCGGCGGCCAGCGGGAACACGTTGCCTTGCAGCAGGCCGGGGATGTCGCTGGTCTTGGCACCGGAGAGCTTGGCCAGCTTGTCGACGTTGGCCTTGTCCGCCAGCCAGGCTTGCGGGTCCTTGCGGTAGTCGGCGTAGGCGTCGAGGGTCACCTTGGCGAAGGCCTTGACCACCTCGGGGTGCTTGCTGGCGAAGTCCTTGCGCACGATCCAGGCGTCGAAGGTCGGCGCGCCTTTCTTGGCCAGGTCACCGGAGGTGATCAGCACCTTGCCGTTTTCCTTGGCCACGCCCAGGGCCGGGTCCCAGACGTAGGTGGCGTCGATGTCGCCACGCTTCCAGGCGGCGGTGATCGCCGGTGGCGCGAGGTTGAGGATCTGCACTTTCGACGGGTCGATGTTCCACTGTTTCAGCGCGGCCAGCAGGCTGTAGTGGCCGGTGGAGACGAAGGGCACGGCGACTTTCTTGCCGACCAGGTCCTGCGGCGAGTTGATCCCGGCGCCGTCACGGGCGACCAGGGCTTCGGCGGCGCCGATCTGGGTGGCGATGAGGAAGGTTTCCACCGGCAGCTTGCGGCTCGCGGCGGCGGCCAGCGGGCTGGAGCCGAGGTAGCCGATCTGCACGTCGCCCGAGGCCACGGCGGTGATCACGTCGGCGCCGTTGTCGAACTTGCGCCAGTCGATGCTGGCCTTGCTGGCCTGCTCGTAGCGGCCATCGACCTGGGCCACCTTGGCCGGATCGACGGTGGTCTGGTAGGCGACGGTGAGGTCGGCGGCCTGCACGAACATGGCGGCACCGGCCAGGGTCAGGGCAGAAAACAGGCGCAACGGGGCGAAGAAGGTCATGAAGGACTCCTGGCGGGCGGATTCGGTGGTGAGCGGTTGAAAGACTAATTGATCTAAGAAATTAGAAATAAATAACTTTTTAGAATTAGCTTAGGAGACAAATTCCCAAAACCTTGCGCGGACCTTGTAGGAGCGGGTTCACCCGCGATGACGGTGTCGAATCAAGATACTGAAAGCGGGGGGAACCCGGGCCCCCAAAAGCCCCCCCGTGCGGTGGTTGGTTGTGTGCAGAGGCA
>NZ_JAZDQN010000043.1:0-55468 GCF_036324125.1 Pseudomonas ulcerans
GGCCCCCGCGCCGGACAGCCCGGCCGGGGGGGGGGGGGGCACCCCGGTTTTTGCGGTGTTCAACACACCATCGTAATCGCGGGTGAACCCGCTCCCACAAGGTACTGCGGCAAGCCGTCTTATTTGCTTTCGGTCTGCGGCACTTCAGGCAACGCCATCCCTTTCGGCCACAGCATCCAGATCTGCCCCTGCTGCTTCATGTCCCCGGCCAGTTTCCCTGCCGCGTCACCCGTGCCCCAGAACAGGTCCGCGCGCACCTCGCCGGTAATTGCGCCACCGGTGTCTTGCGCCGCCACCGGGCGTACCACCGGGCTGCCATCCGGACGGGTGGTGGACAGCCACAACAGGCTGCCCAGCGGAATCACCTTGCGGTCGATCGCCACGCTGTAGCCGGCGGTCAGCGGCACGTTCAGGGATCCGCGTGGACCTTCATTGCTGTCCGGCCGGGTGCTGAAGAATACATAGCTGGGGTTGCTCGCCAGCAACTCCGGCACCCGCGCCGGATTGGCCTGGGCCCAGGCATGGATGGCGCCCATGGTCACCTCTTCCTTCTTCAGCTGGCCCTGTTCCACCAGCCAGCGCCCCACCGGACGATAGGGGTGGCCGTTCTGGTCGGCATAGCCCAGGCGCAGTTGCCGGCCGTTCTCCAGCTGGATCCGGCCGGAACCCTGGATCTGCAGGAACTGCAGGTCCATTGGATCGGTCAGCCAGGCCAGTACCGGCGCCTTGGCGCCCTGGCGCTGGATCACCTCGGCGGTGTCGTAGGGCTTGAGCACCCGGCCTTCCAGGCGGCCGCGCAGGCGTTTGCCCTTCAGCTCGGGATAGACCTCGTCCAGGGACACCACGATCAGGTCGTCGGGAATCCCGTAGACCGGCACATGGGCCTGTTCGGTACGGGTTGCACTGCCGGGGTAGACCGGCTCGTAGTAGCCGGTGATCAGGCCGTTGGCGCTGTTTTCCGCCGAGCGCAGGCTGTAGACCTCCAGCTGGGCACCGAGGAATTCGCCGATCTTGCGCGCATCCGCCGGCACGCTGGCCGCAGCGGCGCAGGTCGGGCCCCAGACCGCATCGTTCTTCAGACGCTGGCAGGCGCTGCGCCAGGCCTCGAAGCCGGCTACCAGGTCGCTGTCGGCGACCGTCGGCAGGTCTTTCCAGGTGGCATGGGTGTAGGTGGCGATCGGGTGCGGCTTGGATTTCTCCGGGGCGCCGCCGTTGCAGCCGGCGAGCAGGGCGAACAGGGAAAGGGTCCAGCCGAGGCGGCGCAGAGGGATGTTCATGCAGGTATTTCCTTGGGGACCGGCGCCGCCGACAGGCCCGCGCGCAATCCATGTTTTTCATGGGGGTATTGGTCTTTGCTGGTCAGGCGAGGATACTGGCCGCCTTTTTTCCGTGAGCCGATGACCATGATGCTCAAACGTTGTTCCGTCGTACTGCTGGCCTGCCTGACCCTGACCGCCTGTGGCGGCGTCGATCCGAATTCGCCGCTGGGCCAGCGCAAGGCGATCTTCAAGCAGATGCTCAAGACCAGCGAAGACATGGGTGGCATGCTGCGCGGGCGCCTGGCGTTCGACGGGCAGAAGTTCGCCGAGGGTGCGGTGAAGCTTGATGCGCTTTCCCACGAACCATGGAAACACTTCCCGCAGGTCAAGGAGACGGATGATACCAGCGCGCGGGCGGATGTCTGGGAGAAACAGGCTCGCTTCCAGGAGCTGGCACGGCAACTGGAAGGCGCGACCGGGGAGCTGGTGATTGCCAGTAAGGTCCAGCCATTAAAGGCCGAAACGGTGCAGGGGCCGATGGACAAGGTCGAGGCGGCGTGCAAAGCCTGTCATACGGAATTTCGTAACCATTGATGTTTAAGGACCGCCTTTCGCGGGCCTTGCCCGCGAAAGCGTCGGATCGAGCTTACCGGTCCAGTTCCTGCAACGCCGACTGCAATTCCTTGTTGGCTTCCGCCAGCTTGTCCTTGCGCTTGTTGATCTTCTCGGCGTCGCCTTTCTTCATGGCCTTGTCCAGGTCCTTCTTGCGCTGCGCCACTTCGTGGCGGGCATCCAGCACCTTCTGTTCACGCTCCTTGCGCAGCCCGGCGTCGGTGCAGTGTGCCTGCACTTCGCTCAGGGCCTTTTCCAGGCCGGCCTGTTGCTCGGCATTGCCATGGCTGCGGGCCTGCTCGATCTGTGCGCTGATGCTCTGCTGCTTGGCGGCGCAGCCGGTCAGGCCGGGCTGTTCCTCGACCGCGAAGGCAGGCGCGGCCAGCAGGGCGCAGGCGCTGAACAGGGCAAACAGGGAAGTCGATTTCATTTGAGGCTCCGTCATCGGGCAGGCAGAACCTGTGATGCTGCCCTGATCCACGGGATTTAGAAACCCTCGATTGCCTGTTCGGCCAGACGAACGGCAAGACTCCGGACCTGCGGATGCTCGAAAAACGCCACCAGTTGCCGTGCCCGCAACGGGCCCACGCCCGGTTCTTCCTGCCATCGCTGCGCGCTGCGTCCGGCCAGTTCCGCCCAGGAATCCCCCAGCGGCAGCTGCTTCGGCGCCGGTACCCCCAATGCCCGCGCCCAGCGCGAGAAGGGCTGCCTCCGGGTCTCCTGGAATGCACCGTGCAGTTGCTGGCTGCTGCGCTCGGAGATGCCATCGATACTCGACAGCTCATCCACCTGTAGCCCGACCCAGCCATCCAGGCTGTCCAGGCGCCCGGCCTCCAGCAGCTTGCGCCAGGTACCTGCACCGACTCCTGGCATGTTCAGGCCCTGCTTGCCCGCCAGCCATTCCAGGCGGGCGATGAACTGTTCCTGGCAACCCAGGGTCGGCTGCCAGCAACTGAGGGCGTGGTAGTCGCTCGCTTGCGGTGGCGTGACCGGCTCGTCGCGTGCACCGCGCTGCAGCACCTCGTCGACCTGGGGAATGGTCAACCCTGCCAGGCTGATGAGGATCTGGTCGCCCGGCTGGATATCCAGTGCCTCCCAGCGTTGCAGCGAGCCGACGCTGACCCGGCGCACCAGCCGGTCATCGAGGCGGACCGGCTCGACGCGGACCAGCGGGGTGATCCGCCCGGTCCGGCCGACCCGGAAGTCCACCCCGCGCACCTGTGCCAGGGCCTTGGCAAACGGATATTTCCAGGCCGCGCTCCAGTGCGACGAGCCGGCCTGCCAGCGCTCCGCCGGCGGCCGCCGGGCTTGCTGCAGGACGACGCCGTCGCTGGCGAACGGCAGGGGTGAACGGTACCAGTGCTGGCGCCAGCGGGCGGCGTCTTCGAGGCTGGCCACCGGCTGGCTGAAACGCTCGGTGTTGGGCAGGCCGAGGGCCGTCAGCCGGGCGAAGCGCTGGCCCGGATCCTTTGGGCCGTCGGGCCAGGCCCAGACGAACAGGTCCAGTGCCGCCGCGTCTTCGGCGCGGATGGACTGCCGCGCCATCAGCCCGGCGACCTGGCTGCGCATGTTGAGGCTTCCGGACTGGGCCTGGACATGGCCATCCAGGCGCCAGAACAGTTCGCCCTGCAAGGTCAGGTCGCTAGCCTGGGCCAGTTCGCGCAGGGCGACGGGCAGCGCCGGGATATGCCGGCTCCAGTCATGGCCTTGGACCCCATCGCCGCGGCTGATCACCTGCACCAGCCGGCCGCCGCGATACACCAGGGTGGCCGCTACGCCATCCACTTTAGGCTGTATCCACAGCTGCTCGCGGCCGTTCAGCCAGGCCGCGACCGCCTCTTCGTCGGCGAGCTTGTCCAGGCCGGTATGGGGCACCGGGTGGCGCACGGGGCCGGCGGCGCTGGCCAGCGGGTTGCCGGCGTCCGCTCCGCTGCCGGGGAAGCAGGCGCGCAGCCGCTCCAGGCGGGCGCGGTATTGGTCGTAGAGTTCGTCGCTGATCGGCGACTGGCCGAGGCTGTGGTAGTAGGTGTCCCACTGGTCGATGCGCGACTGCAGGTCGCCGATCCGCGTGGCGGCCGTCTCTTGCGACCAGTCGGGACAGCCGCCGGCGAAGGCGGGCAGGGCGAGGCAGAACAGCAGGAGGGCGATGAGGCGTGGCATGGCGAGCGTCCTTGCTCCGGGGAAGACAACCCCAGCCTAGGGAGGACTGCGCAAACTGCTCGTTCAGCTTTGTCAGGACATTTTTCCCGGGCAGAAAAAAGCCCCGGCCAGAGCACTGGCCGGGGCTTTCTCGACAGCGATTGCCGGGTGTTACAGGCCGGCAGCGGCGCGCAGGGCGTCGACGCGGTCGGTGCGTTCCCAGGTGAAGGTGGTGAAGGTGTCGTCACCCACGGTCTTCTGCTGCGGGGTACGGCCGAAGTGACCGTAGGCAGCGGTTTCCTGGTACATCGGGTGGAGCAGGTCGAGCATGGTGGTGATGGCGTACGGACGCAGGTCGAAGCACTCGCGCACCAGCTGGACGATCTTGTCGTCGGAAATCTTGCCGGTGCCGAAGGTATTCAGCGAGATCGAGGTCGGCTGGGCCACGCCGATGGCGTAGGAAACCTGGATTTCGCAACGCTCGGCCAGGCCGGCGGCGACGATGTTCTTGGCCACGTAGCGACCGGCGTAGGCCGCCGAACGGTCGACCTTGGACGGGTCCTTGCCGGAGAACGCGCCGCCGCCGTGACGGGCCATGCCGCCGTAGCTGTCGACGATGATCTTGCGACCGGTCAGGCCGCAGTCACCCACCGGGCCGCCGATGATGAACTGGCCGGTCGGGTTGATGTGGAACTGGGTGCCCTTGTGCAGCAGCTCGGCCGGCAGGGTGTGCTTGACGATCAGCTCCATCACCGCTTCCTGCAGGTCTTTCTGCGAGACCTCGGGATTGTGCTGGGTCGACAGCACCACGGCGTCGATACCGACCACCTTGCCGCCTTCGTAACGGCAGGTGACCTGGGACTTGGCGTCCGGACGCAGCCACGGCAGCAGGCCGGACTTGCGCGCTTCGGCCTGGCGCTCGACCAGACGGTGGGAGAAGCAGATCGGGGCCGGCATCAGCACGTCGGTCTCGTTGCTGGCGTAGCCGAACATCAGGCCCTGGTCGCCGGCGCCCTGGTCTTCCGGCTTGCTGCGGTCGACGCCCTGGGCGATGTCCACGGACTGCTTGCCGATGATGTTCATCACCGCGCAGGTGGCGCCGTCGAAGCCGACGTCGGAGCTGTTGTAGCCGATGTCGGTGATGACGTTGCGGACGATGTCTTCCAGGTCGACCCAGGCCGAGGTGGTGACTTCGCCGGCGATGATGGCGACACCGGTCTTCACCAGGGTCTCGCAGGCCACGCGGGCGTATTTGTCTTGCGCGATGATGGCGTCCAGCACCGCGTCGGAAATCTGGTCGGCGATCTTGTCCGGGTGACCTTCAGATACGGACTCGGAGGTGAAAAGGGAGTATTCGCTCATCTCGACGGGTTCCTGAATTTAAAAAGGGTGATTGTTGCCAGTCGGCCGCTGGAAATGGCGGACCTGGAGCTGGAAACCATTACGTAAGCCAACATAGAGGCTGTCTGCGGGAGTCAGTCCCGCAGCGCATGCCCAACGAAGCAGGTCGTCCTGTTCAAAGCCCAGCCAGAGATCGCCGCAGGCTTCGCGGGCCCAACCCTGGTCGTGGCTGCACAACTCGGTAAGCAACAGGCTGCCGCCTGGTTTGACTCGTCCGGCCAGCTGCGCCAGGGCGGCGGCCGGATCGCTGAAGTGGTGCAGGACCATGTTCAGCACCACGCAATCGGCCTGGGCGTCAGTCGTACTGAGGGCATCGGCAAGTTGCAGGTTTACGTTAGCCAGGCGTTCGCGCTGGCAGACCTGGCGCGCCAGCTCAAGCATGGTCGGGCTGTTGTCCAGCGCGGTGACCTGGGCGAAGCGGCGGGCCAGTTCGGGAAGGAATTCGCCGTCGCCCGGGCCGACTTCCAGCGCCGTGGCGCCGGGTTCGAAGCTCAGCTTGTCGAGCAGGGCGAGAAGGCTTTCGCGGTACTGGGCGAGGCCGGCGATCAGGTCCTGCTGGGCGCGGAATTTCTCTTCCACGCGCAGGAAGAAGTCCTGGCTGGTGGCGGCGCGGCGTTGCTGGACCTGGCCGATACGCGCCTGCATGTCAGCGGGCAGGGCCAGGCCGTCGACCTCTTCGAGCAGCGCTGCGTGCAGCTTGCCGCCGAGGCTGAGACCGTCGGGCAGGGCGCGGCGGTAGAAGATCGCGTTGCCTTCGCGGCGGGTCGCCACCAGCTCGGCCTGGGCCAGCACCTTGAGGTGGTGGCTCATGCCGGACTGGCCGACGGCGAAGATCTGCGCCAGTTCCAGCACGCCGAAAGAATCGTTGGCCAGGGCGCGCAACACGTTCAGGCGCAGGGGATCGCCGCCGGCCTTGCACAGGGCCGCCAGGCGTTCGCTTTGCTGCTGCTCGGGAACGGGTACGCGAATGTTCATGGGCCGGCAGTCTAGTCAGGGCCAACCGGCGTCGCAAGACCAATATCAAAAAGTTTTGATATTGCGCGATGGGCGGAGCGAAAACTGCCGACGTGGCAGGCATTTTCGGCTGTTTCGTCGGTCAAACCACGGAATCGCCGTGCAATCGCAGGAAAATCGTTCCAGTTCGACCATCCGTGATTGCCCCGGGAGGTGTGCCTGGGCGAAAATGGCCGCCTTTTTTCCGTCACTCCCTTTTCAGTTTTCCAGGAGACAAGCGATGCCCAGCCGTCGTGAGCGTGCCAACGCCATTCGTGCCCTCAGCATGGATGCCGTGCAGAAAGCCAACAGCGGCCATCCCGGTGCCCCCATGGGCATGGCGGATATCGCCGAGGTCCTGTGGCGTGACTTTCTGAAGCACAACCCGAGCAACCCGGCCTTCGCCGACCGCGACCGTTTCGTCCTGTCGAACGGCCACGGTTCCATGCTGATCTATTCGCTGCTGCACCTGACCGGCTACGACCTGTCGATCGACGACCTGAAGAGCTTCCGCCAGCTGCACAGCCGCACCCCGGGTCACCCGGAGTTCGGCTACACCCCGGGCGTCGAGACCACCACCGGCCCGCTGGGCCAGGGCCTGGCCAACGCCGTGGGCTTCGCCATCGCCGAGAAGGTGCTGGGCGCCCAGTTCAACCGTGAAGGCCACAACGTCGTCGACCACAACACCTACGTGTTCCTCGGCGACGGCTGCATGATGGAAGGCATCTCCCACGAAGTCGCTTCGCTGGCCGGCACCCTGGGCCTGGGCAAGCTGATCGCCTTCTACGACGACAACGGCATCTCCATCGACGGCGAAGTCGAGGGCTGGTTCACCGACGACACGCCGAAGCGTTTCGAAGCCTACAACTGGCAGGTGATCCGCAACGTCAACGGCCACGACGCCGACGAGATCAAGACCGCCATCGAGACTGCACGCAAGAGCGCGCAGCCGACCCTGATCTGCTGCAAGACCATCATCGGCTTCGGTTCGCCGAACAAGCAGGGCAAGGAAGACTGCCACGGCGCTCCGCTGGGCAACGACGAAATCGCCCTGGCGCGCAAGGAACTGAACTGGAACCACGGTCCGTTCGAGATTCCTGCCGACATCTACGCCGAGTGGAACGCCAAGGAAGCCGGTGCCAAGCTCGAAGCCGAGTGGAACCAGCGCTTCGACGCCTACGCTGCTGCTTTCCCTACGCTTGCCAGCGAGCTGAAGCGTCGCCTGAACGGCGAGCTGCCGGCCGACTTCGCCGAGAAGGCCGCCGCCTACATCCAGGAAGTCGCTGCCAAGGGCGAGACCATCGCCAGCCGCAAGGCCAGCCAGAACACCCTGAACGCCTTCGGCCCGCTGCTCCCGGAACTGTTGGGCGGCTCCGCCGACCTGGCCGGTTCCAACCTGACCCTGTGGAAAGGCTGCAAGGGCGTCAGCCATGAAGATGCCAACGGCAACTACATGTACTACGGCGTACGCGAGTTCGGCATGACCGCGATCATGAACGGCGTTGCCCTGCACGGCGGCCTGGTGCCTTACGGCGCGACTTTCCTGATGTTCATGGAATATGCCCGCAACGCGGTGCGCATGTCGGCCCTGATGAAACAGCGCGTGATCCACGTCTACACCCACGACTCCATCGGCCTGGGCGAAGACGGTCCGACCCACCAGCCAATCGAGCAACTGAGCAGCCTGCGCAGCACGCCGAACCTGGACACCTGGCGTCCGGCCGACGCCGTCGAATCGGCGGTGTCCTGGAAGTTCGCCCTGGAACGCAAGGACGGCCCTTCGGCGCTGATCTTCTCGCGCCAGAACCTGCAGCACCAGGACCGCGACGCCCAGCAGATCGCCGATATCGCCCGTGGTGGCTACGTCCTGAAGGACTGCGCCGGCGAGCCTGAGCTGATCCTGATCGCCACCGGTTCCGAAGTGGGCCTGGCCGTCCAGGCGTTCGACAAGCTGAGCGAGCAGGGCCGCAAGGTCCGCGTCGTGTCGATGCCGAGCACCAGCGTGTTCGATACCCAGGACGCTGCGTACAAGCAATCGGTACTGCCGGTGCAGGTTGGCGCGCGTATCGCCATCGAAGCCGCCCATGCCGACTTCTGGTACAAGTACGTCGGCCTGGAAGGTCGCATCATCGGCATGACCACCTACGGTGAATCGGCTCCGGCCGGCGCACTGTTCGAGGAATTCGGTTTCACCCTGGAAAACATCCTGGGCACCGCCGAAGAACTGCTGGAAGACTGATGTAAGGACCTGCAGTCCGCTCGTCCCGACAAGCCCGCTCCCATGGAGCGGGCTTGCCCGCGAATGGAACCCCGAATTCTGCAGGTTGTACCGATAGATCTGTCCGTGAGCCCCACATGCCTCAACCGCGTCCCTACAAAGTTGCACTCAATGGTTACGGCCGTATCGGTCGTTGTGTCCTGCGCGCACTGGTCGAACGCGGGGCAAAGGCGGGCTTCGAGATCGTCGCGCTGAACGATCTGGCCGACCAGGCCAGTCTCGAATACCTGACACGCTTCGACTCCACCCACGGGCGTTTCCCCGGCGAGGTGAAGGTCGATGGCGACTGTCTGCATATCAATGGCGACTGCGTGAAGGTTCTGCGCAGCGCCACCCCCGAGGGCATCGACTGGGCGGCGCTGGACGTCGACCTGGTGCTGGAGTGCTCCGGGGCCTACAACACCCGTGCCGACGGCCAGCGTTTCCTCGACGCCGGCGCGCCGCGGGTGCTGTTCTCGCAACCCATGGCCAGCGAAGGCGATGTCGACGCCACCGTGGTCTACGGCATCAACCAGGACTGCCTGACCGGCGCCGAGACCCTGGTCTCCAACGCCTCCTGCACCACCAACTGCGGCGTGCCGCTGCTGCGCGTGCTGGACCAGGCGTTCGGCATCGACTACGTGTCGATCACCACCATCCACTCGGCGATGAACGACCAGCCGGTGATCGACGCCTATCACCACGAAGACCTGCGCCGCACCCGCTCGGCCTTCCAGTCGGTGATCCCGGTGTCCACCGGTCTTGCCCGCGGCATCGAGCGCCTGCTTCCGGAACTTGTCGGGCGAATCCAGGCCAAAGCCGTGCGGGTGCCGACGGTCAACGTGTCGTGCCTGGACATCACCCTGCAGGTGCGGCGCGATACCACGGCCGCCGAGGTCAACCAGGTATTGCGCGATGCCGCCACCAGCGGCCCGCTGCGGGGATTGCTGGCCTACACCGAGCTGCCCCATGCCAGTTGCGATTTCAACCATGACCCGCATTCGGCCATCGTCGATGCCAGCCAGACCCGTGTTTCCGGCCCGCGCCTGGTGAACCTGCTGGCCTGGTTCGACAACGAATGGGGGTTCGCCAACCGTATGCTCGACGTTGCCGATCACTATCTGCGCGTCGTTGACACCCACCGCACCACCAGCAAACAGCCCTGAAGGACTGCATTCATGACCGTTTTGAAGATGACCGACCTCGACCTGCAAGGTAAGCGCGTACTGATTCGCGAAGACCTCAACGTCCCTGTGAAGGACGGTGTGGTTGCCAGCGACGCGCGCATCCTCGCTTCGCTGCCGACCATCAAGCTGGCCCTGGAGAAGGGCGCGGCGGTGATGGTCTGCTCGCACCTGGGTCGTCCGACCGAAGGCGAGTTCTCCGCCGAGAACAGCCTGAAGCCGGTCGCCGACTACCTGAGCAAGGCCCTCGGTCGTGAAGTGCCGCTGGTCGCCGACTACCTGGATGGCGTCGAGCTGAAGGCCGGCGACATCGTCCTGTTCGAGAACGTGCGCTTCAACAAGGGCGAGAAGAAGAACGCTGACGAGCTGGCGCAGAAATACGCCGCGCTGTGCGACGTGTTCGTCATGGACGCCTTCGGCACCGCGCACCGTGCCGAGGGTTCCACCCATGGCGTGGCCAAGTTCGCCAAGGTCGCCGCTGCCGGCCCGCTGCTGGCTGCCGAGCTGGACGCCCTGGGCAAGGCCCTGAAGGCCCCGGCCAAGCCGATGGCGGCCATCGTCGCCGGCTCCAAGGTTTCCACCAAGCTGGACGTGCTGAACAGCCTGAGCCAGATCTGCGACCTGCTGATCGTCGGCGGCGGCATCGCCAACACCTTCCTCGCCGCTGCCGGCCACAAGGTCGGCAAGTCGCTGTACGAAGCCGACCTGGTCGACACCGCCAAGGCCATCGCGGCCAAGGTCAACGTGCCGCTGCCGGTCGACGTGGTGGTGGCCAAGGCCTTCGCCGAAGACGCCGAAGCGACCGTCAAGTCGGTCGCCGACGTGGCTGACGACGACATGATCCTCGACATCGGCCCGAAAACCGCCGAGCAGTTCGCCGAGTTGCTGAAGTCGTCGCAGACCATCCTGTGGAACGGTCCGGTCGGCGTGTTCGAGTTCGACCAGTTCGGCAACGGCACCAAGACCCTGGCCAAGGCCATCGCCGACAGCGCCGCGTTCTCCATCGCCGGCGGTGGCGACACTCTGGCGGCCATCGACAAATATGGCGTGGCAGCTGATATCTCCTACATTTCTACCGGTGGTGGCGCCTTCCTCGAATTCGTCGAGGGCAAGGTCCTGCCGGCGGTCGAAGTGCTGGAACAGCGGGCCAAGGCCTGAAGCGTCCGGCACCAGGGAAAGGGAGCGAGCCGATGATCAAGCGACTGTCACTGATGGTCATGACCGCTGCGCTGGGGGCCTGCTCCAGCGCGCCGGAGTCCGCTTCCGACCAGCCCGCCGTCGAGAAGGGCGGCTGCTACCAGTCCGAATGGCAGGCCGAGACCGCGCCGGTGATCAACAAGCGCCTCGGTCCGGACGGCCTGGAAAAGTACGACGACGAACACCAGCGCCGGGCCAAGGGATGCCCTTGATCGGTTCGCGACAACCTGTCACCCGCTTTGTGGTCTGCTGGAGGGATTGGATGAAAGGCGTTCTGGCCGTGATGGCCATGGTAGTGCTCGCAGGATGCGCAAGCTTGAAGTCCGAGCCGCCGGTAGCCGACAACTGGACCACCTGGGTCTGCGACAGCAAGGCCCAGGTGCTCTGGCGCCAGGCCGGCAACGACATGGACGTGCGCCTTGGCGGCGGCGACCAGGTCTACCGGCTCAAGCCCGAGCCGGCGGGTTCCGGGGCACTGTACAGCGATGGCGTGCTGGCCCTGCACACCCAGGGCGATGAGGGCCTGGTGTACTGGGTGGCGACCAACGATCTGATAGGGCGGGGCTGCAAGGCACCGTGACTGGCCGGGCCGGCCCTGCAGGGCGGCCCACACAACTTGAACAGCAATCCGCCGTTGCGGCAGGCTTGCACGTAATAACGACGCTTGTCGGGAGAGAGATACACAATGGCACTCATTAGCATGCGCCAGATGCTGGACCACGCCGCCGAATTCGGTTACGGCGTTCCGGCTTTCAACGTCAACAACCTCGAACAGATGCGCGCCATCATGGAAGCGGCCGACAAGACCGACTCCCCGGTGATCGTCCAGGCTTCGGCCGGTGCCCGCAAATACGCCGGCGCGCCGTTCCTGCGCCACCTGATCCTGGCCGCCATCGAAGAATTCCCGCACATCCCGGTGTGCATGCACCAGGACCACGGCACCAGCCCTGACGTCTGCCAGCGCTCGATCCAGCTGGGCTTCAGCTCGGTGATGATGGACGGCTCGCTGCGTGAAGACGGCAAGACCCCTTCCGACTACGAATACAACGTCCGCGTGACCCAGCAGACCGTGGCATTCGCCCACGCCTGTGGCGTTTCCGTGGAAGGCGAACTGGGTTGCCTGGGCAGCCTGGAAACCGGCCAGGCCGGTGAAGAAGATGGCGTTGGCGCCGAGGGCATCCTCGACCACAGCCAGATGCTGACCGACCCGGAAGAAGCCGCGGACTTCGTCAAGAAGACCCAGGTCGACGCCCTGGCAATCGCCATCGGTACCAGCCACGGTGCCTACAAGTTCACCAAGCCGCCTACCGGCGACATCCTGGCAATCGACCGCATCAAGGCGATCCACCAGCGCATTCCGAACACCCACCTGGTGATGCACGGTTCGTCCTCGGTTCCACAGGACTGGCTGGCGATCATCAACGAGTTCGGCGGCGACATCAAAGAGACCTACGGCGTGCCGGTCGAGGAAATCGTCGAAGGCATCAAGCACGGCGTACGCAAGGTCAACATCGACACCGACCTGCGCCTGGCCTCCACCGGTGCCATCCGTCGCTTCCTGGAGCAGAACAAGTCCGAGTTCGACCCACGCAAATACTTCGCCAAGACCGTCGAAGCCATGCGTGACATCTGCATCGCCCGCTACGAAGCCTTCGGCACCGCCGGCAACGCTTCGAAGATCAAGCCGGTGTCGCTGGACGAGATGTACCTGCGCTACGCCAAGGGCGAGCTGGCCGCCAAAGTCAACTGAGTCCTGGTTGCTTGAAAAAGGGGGGATCGCTGCGGCGGTCCCTTTTTTTTGGGTGCGTGTTGGCAGCAACGGATTTGCCCGACTACGCTCACCGGGTTTTGTGAACTCCATCACATCCGTTTGGTCAGATTCAGGTTCGCCCCTGGCCTGGACCGTTAGTCGGCGAACGATCTATTGGCCTTTTGCCAGCTTTAGATTTGTAACACTCGGGTCTAGAGTGAAAACCGGCAGATTTTCATTCGGACAACTGACGCGGTTGCCAAAAGAGAAGCAGCATGGAATGCGCTCAAACCCCCGTACATGAGGGTGGCTCAACGCTACTGGTGGTTGATGACTACCCGGAGAACCTGATCAGCATGCGGGCGCTGTTGGCGCGCCAGGACTGGCAGGTATTGACCGCAAGCTCCGGCATCGAAGCCCTGAGCACCTTGCTTGCGCATGAGGTGGATCTGGTCCTGCTGGATGTGCAGATGCCGGAGATGGACGGCTTCGAGGTCGCCCGCCTGATGCGCGGCAGCCAGCGCACGCGGCTGACGCCGATCATCTTCCTCACCGCCAACGAGCAGAGCCAGGCGGCCGTGCTCAAGGGCTACGCCAGCGGCGCCGTGGACTACCTGTTCAAACCCTTCGATCCGCAGATCCTCAAGCCCAAGGTGCAGGCCCTGCTCGACCAGCAGCGCAACCGCCGTGCCTTGCAGCGCCTGACCCGCGACCTGGAGGCGGCCCGCGCCTTCAACGCCTCGGTCCTGGAAAACGCCGCCGAAGGCATCCTGGTGGTGGCCGAGGACGGGGTCATCCGCTTCGCCAACCCGGCCATTTCCCGCCTGCTCACCGCCTCCGTGGACCAGCTGCAGGGCGCCTGCCTGCTGGAGTTCGTGCTGTCGCCGGCCGCCACGCACTGGCGTGAGTCGGCGTTCTACCAGGCCTATCTGGAACGCGACATCTACCGCCTGCACGATGCGGTGCTGCGCACCAGCAACGGCCAGGCCCTGTCGGTGGCGCTGTCCTGCGCGGCGCTGCCCGGCGAGCAGCGGGCCATGGTGGTGACCGTGCTGGACATGTCGGTGGTGCGCAGCCTGCACCAGCAACTGGAGCAGCAGGCGGTCACCGATCCGCTCACCGGCCTGCTCAATCGCCGCGGCTTCTACCAGGCGGCGGAAAGCGCGCTGGTGCGCAGCGAGCATTCCGAGAAGCATCACGCCTTGATGTACCTCGACCTCGACGGCTTCAAGCGGGTCAACGACTCCCTCGGCCACGAGACCGGCGACCAGGTGCTGCACTGGGTCGCAGAGCAGTTGAAGGACTGCCTGGGTGGCCACGGCATCCTCGCGCGCATGGGCGGCGACGAATTCACCGCGCTGCTCGACGACCTCGACTACCCGGAACAGGCTGCGCGCTTCGCCGAGAAATGCATCGAGCGCATGTCCATCCGCCAGCATATCGACGGGCTGGAGGTGATCCTCGGGGTCAGCATCGGCATCGCCATCTACCCCGACTGCGGCGCCAACCTCGACAACCTGCTGCGCGCCGCCGACACCGCGATGTACGCGGCCAAGCAGGCCGGACGCCAGCAATACCGCTATTACGACCAGGACCTCAACGGCCGTGCCCGCTCGCGGCTGATGCTGGAAGACAGCGTGCGTGCGGCTGTGGATAACCAGGATTTCACCTTGGTGTTCCAGCCCCAGGTGGCATTCAGCGACGGTCGCCTGCGCGGCTTCGAGGCGCTGCTGCGCTGGCGGCACCCCAGCGTCGGCGACGTACCGCCGGGGCTGTTCCTGCCGCTGCTGGAAGAGGCGCGGCTGATCAACCGCCTGGCCAGCTGGATCTACACCCAGGGCGCTGAACAGCGGCGGCGTTGGTGCGGGCATTTCCCCGACGAGATCACCCTCGGCATCAGCCTGAGCAAGGTGCAGTTCGCCATGCCCAACCTGGTCGACGAACTGGGCCAGGTCATCGCCAGTGCCGGGCTGTCCGCCAGCCAGCTGGAGGTGGAGATCGCCGAGACCTCGCTGACCGACAACCTCGACGCCGCCCTGCGCCAGTTGCACAAGCTGCGCGAACTGGGCGTGCGGGTGGCGCTGGACGATTTCGGTGCCGGCGATTGCTCGCTGCGCCTGCTGCGCGACCTGCCCATCGATACCCTCAAGCTCGACCGGCACCTGGTGGCGTTGCTGCCGGAGTCGCAGGCCAACGTCGCTTTGGTGCGTTGCGTCATCGAGCTGTGTCAGCAGTACAACATCAGCATCATCGCCGAAGGCGTGGAAACCCCGGCCCAGGCCGAGTGGCTGCGCGAGCATGGTTGCCAGTACGTCCAGGGTTTCCTGGTGGCGCGGCCGATCACTGCCGACGAGGCAGGGCGCTTCCCGGCGTTTTTTGACTGGCAGGCGTTGTAGTTGGGTAAACTGCCGCCTTTGCCCAGTCGCCCGCCGTAGCCGCCATGACCGCCCTCAAGTACCTGCAAGCCTATCCGCCTGCCCTGCAAGACCAGGTGCGCCAGTTGATCGCCCGTGGTCAGCTGGGGGATTACCTGCAAAAGCGCTACCCGGGCCGGCATGACGTGCAGAGCGACAAGGCGCTGTACACCTACGCCCAGGGCCTGAAGCAGGAACACCTGCGCAATGCGCCGAACCTGGACAAGGTGCTGTTCGACAACCGCCTCGACCTGACCCACCGCGCCCTCGGCCTGCATACTGCGGTGTCGCGGGTGCAGGGCGGCAAGCTCAAGGCGAAGAAGGAGATCCGCATTGCCTCGCTGTTTCGCGAAGCGGCGCCGGAGTTCCTGCGGATGATCGTGGTGCACGAGCTGGCGCACCTCAAGGAAGCCGATCACAACAAGGCTTTCTACCAACTTTGTGAATACATGCAGCCTGGCTATCACCAGCTGGAGTTCGACCTGCGTGTCTACCTGACCTGGCGCGACCTGCCGGGCACCCAGTGAGTCAAGGAACCTTTCGCATGGAAGTGAGCAAGACCAAGAGCAGTTTCTACCGTCGCCTGTACGTCGCCTGGCTGATCGACAGCCAGACCGCCAGCAGCGTACCGGCCCTGATGGCCGCCACCGGCATGCCCCGGCGCACCGCGCAGGACACCATCGCGGCGCTGGCGGACCTGGATATCGTCTGCGAGTTCGAGCAGCAGGCGGGGGCACGCAATCACGCCGGGCACTACCGGATTCGCGACTGGGGAGCGATCGACAAGGGCTGGATCATCCAGCACCTGCGCACGATCCGCGAAGTGCTGGGCTATCCCTGACACAGCGCGAGGCTCTGGTTTGCAATGAGCCCTGTGGGCATCTGCCCAGCCTTTCTGGCTGTGCTATCGAGCAGAGAACAGGTCCAAGAGCGACGCAGACCTTGTGGGAGCGGGTTTACCCGCGATTGCGATGGTGAGTTCACTACAGTAATCGCGGGTAAACCCGCTCCCACAAGGTGCAGTGGTGTTTTCGGAATGCCTTATCCCCGCCGCATCCCGATATGCGGAATCCCGTCCTCCAGATACGCCTCACCCACCACCTCGAACCCATGCTTGCGGTAATACCCCTGCAAATGCGCCTGGGCCGAGAGGTACACCGGCGTCTCCGGCCACAGCTCCGCGGCTTGCCTGAGCCCCTGCACCATCAGCTCGTGCCCGAGCCCCTGGCCGCGCCCGGCCTCGGCGATCACCACCCGGCCAATCACCACGTCACCCCCTTGGGACAACGGGTCCAGCAAGCGCAGGTATGCCACCAGCTTGTCATCCTGCCAGGCCATCAGGTGGCAAGTGTCCCCGGAAAGATCCTGCCCGTCCAGGTCCTGGTACGGGCACTTCTGTTCCAGGACGAATACCTGGTTGCGCAGTTCCAGCACGGCATACAGCTGCTCTTTGCCAAGGTCGGTGTGATGTTTGCAAATCCAGTCGACGGACATGGGGAAATCTCTTGAGGGCTTCGATGCCGAGCATAGCCCGGCGCAACTTCCTGTCGAAAGTCAAAGTGCCCGCAAAACCGGCAAGAATAGAGGCATATGGCTATTATCTGCTGATGCCACGCGGACGGATGTTTGTGTAATCTGGCCATCGCGATTGAATTTGTTGGCACTGAAATTCCCAGCGGTCAAACCAGAGCGCGGAACATCTCCGCTATAGGATTTGAGCATGCATTTGCTCCGAGTCTTGTGTTTGCTTGGAATGTTGTCAGTTACCCCGGTTCACGCCGAAACCCTGCGCCTGGTCGCCGATGCCTGGCCGCCCTTCACCGACGCCAGCCTGGAAGAGGGCGGGCTGGCCACTGCCATCGTCAAGGCGGCGCTCAAGCGCGCGGGCTATGTCAGCGAGTTCGAGCAGGTGCCCTGGGCGCGGGCGTTGATGGGCATCAACGACGGCCGTTACGACGTGCTGGTCAACGCCTGGTACAACGACTCGCGCACGCGCATCGGCCAGTTCTCCGGCGGCTACCTCACCAATCGCATCCGCCTGCTCAAGCGCAAGAGCGACGTGATCCGCTTCGAACGGCTCGCCGATCTCTATCCGCACTCCATCGCCGTGGTCCGTGACTACGCCTATTCCAACGACTTCGACAACGATGTGCGCCTGCAGAAAGTGCCGGTGCGCAGCTTTTCCGTGGCCATCGGCATGCTTGCCGCCGGGCGGGTGAGCCTGGCGGTGGAAGACGAGTATGTCGCCAGCTGGTTTCTCCAGCGCGAGCACAACACTGCCAAGGACATGGTGGAGTTCTTCGGCAAGCCGGTCAGCGAGAACGACCTGCATATCCTGGTCAGCCTGAAGCACCCCCGGCACGAGCAGATCGTCGCCGATTTCGACAACGCCATCGCCGCGATGAAGGCCGACGGCAGCTACGCACGGATCGTCGACAGCTACGGCCTCAGGCCGGCGGCGTCCCCTTGATCAGGTGCGCGGCGAGGGTGCGCAGCGGGCCGAGGTGACGGGCGATCAGGGCGAGTTGGGTCTGTACCGTCCGCAGGTTCTCGTCCATTTCCTCGGGCATCTGCTCCAGCTCGCCCGCCAGGGCTTCCTCGCTGTCGCTGTGGATCGCCACTGGCTGCTTGCCGGCCAGGCCGCTGGCGATTTCATCCAGGCTCTGCGCCAGTTTCGCCCCGGCGTCGTCGATCAGCTGCTCGCGGGCTTCGGCGGGCAGGGTGCTTTCGCGATGCGCGCCGAGGGCCGACAGGTAGCTGAGCAGGGTGTGGGAGAGCACCAGGAAACGGAAGCCGACGTCCGCTTCCTTACGGAAATGCCCCGGCTCCATGAGCATGTTGGCCAGGGTAGTGGACAGCGCCGCGTCGGCGTTGTGCGCATTGCGCCGGGCCAGACGGTAGGCGAGGTCGTCGCGCTTGCCCTGGGCGTACTGCTGCATGATCTGGCGCAGGTAAACGCTGTTGCAGGTGAGGGTGTTGGCCAGCACCTTGTTCAGGCGCCGGCCCTGCCAGTCCGGCAGGAACAGGAACACCGCCGAAATGGCGATCAGGCTGCCCACCAGGGTATCGAACAGGCGCGGCAGGAACAGGCCGTAGCCGTCGCCGATCTGGTTGAAGCAGAACAGCACCATCAGGGTGATCGCCGCCGTCGCCAGGGTGTATCGGGTGGTGCGGTTGACGAAGAACACCACCCCGGCGGCCACCGCGAACAGCGACTGGATGAGCGCATTGGGGAACAGGTCGAACAGCGCCCAGCCGACGGTCAGGCCGATGGCGGTACCGATGATCCGCTGCACCAGTTTGCGCCGCGTCGCACCGTAGTTGGGCTGGCAGACGAACAGGGTGGTGAGGATGATCCAGTAGCCCTGGGTCGGGTGGATCAGGTGCACCATGCCGTAGCCGACGGCCAGCGCCAGGGGCAGGCGCAGGGCGTGGCGGAAGATCAGCGAGGTCGGCGTCAGTTGCTGGCGCAGGCGGCTCCAGACGTCCGCCATGCTGCGCGGTGAACGGTCGAGCAGGCTCGGGTCGGTGTTGTCGGCCAGGCTGTCGGGGTTGCTGGCGTCGCTGAGCAGGCGGTCGAGGGTCGCCAGGTTGGCGGCCAGGGCGCGCAGCGAGCGGAGCAGGCCGCGCCAGGCCGGGTTGCTCTGGATGCGCAGGTGTTCCAGCGAGGCGTGCAGGTCTTCCAGGGCCTCGGCGAAACCGGTGTTGTAGACGAACGGCTGGCGCAGCTGGATGGACGCCGACAGTTCATGGCACGCCTTGCCCTGCTGGCGCAGCAGGCGCTGGCAGCGGAACAGCACGTCGCTGTGGAAGAACGCCTCGGTCAGGGCGTTGTACGGGTAGTGCGAGGAACTGGCGCGCTCGTGGATGTCCTGGGCGAGGAAGTACAGCTTCAGGTAGCGACTGACCTTGGAGCTGGGCCGGCCACCGCCGACCCGGTGCAGGATGATTTCCTTGGCGGTATTCAGCGCCGCCACCACCTTGCCGTTCTGCTGCGCCAGTTCCAGACGCCGGGCTTCCACGTCCAGGCCGCGGATCGGCTCGAACAGGTTGGACTTCAGCTTCAGGTAGATGCCCAGTTCGCGGAACAGCCGGGCCAGCGCCTGCTGCACCGGCTGGTTGGAAAACAGTGCCTGCCACAGTACCGAGAGCAGGCCGTACCAGGCCGCGCCGGCCACCAGCAGCAAGGGTTCGTGCCAGAAGTCGGTCACTTCGCCGCCGCGCTGGTCCACGCCGATCATGGTGTACACCGAGAGGATCAGCGTGGCCTGGGCGATCGCCCCGTAGCGCTCGCCGAGGGCACCGAGCATGGTCAGGCAGAACGCTGCCAGGGCCATGGCGGTGACGAAGATCCACGGGTAGGGGAACAGCAGTTCTACCGCCAGCGCGGCCACGGTGAAGCACACCAGGGTGACCGCGAGGGCGTTGAGACGGCCCTGCCAGCTGTCGTCGGTCTCGGCCAGGGCGCTGGCGATGATGCCGAGGAACAGCGGGATCAGCAGGTTCATCTGGTCCTGGTACCAGCACAGCGCCATGCTGCCGGTGAGGGCGATCAACACCCGGATGCTGTAGCTGAACTTGTCCAGCGCCCACAGACGACGCAACGATTGGCTGAAAGAAGAAGACGACATGGTGGCGGGCAGGCCTGCTGGGCGGGGGGCTGAGTGAGCGGTCACCGCGACGTCAAACCGTCGCGGTGTCACGTACCAGCAAAATGCGTTCCGTGATGGACGCTGATTCTAGACGAACTGCGCCGCCGCGTAAGCCGAGGCCCAGGCCCACTGGAAATTGAAGCCGCCAAGATGGCCACTGACGTCCAGCACTTCGCCGATGAAGTACAGGCCGGGGCTCTTCAGCGACTCCATGGTCTTGGACGACACCTCGCGGGTATCGACGCCTCCCAGGGTCACCTCGGCGGTGCGATAGCCCTCGGTGCCGGCCGGCACCAGTTGCCAGTTGCCCAGCTTGTCGGCGACCTGGGCCAGTTCCGCCGGGGTGTACTGCTTCATCGGCCTGGAGACGAACCAGGTATCGGCCAGCAGGTTGGCCATCTTCTTGGTGAAGACCTCGCCCAGCAGGGTCTTCAGCTCGCTGTTGGGGCGCTCGGCCTGCTGCTGTTGCAACCAGGTGAGGGCGTCGTGGTCCGGCAGCAGGTTGATTTCCACGGTGTCGCCGGCTTCCCACAACGAGGAAATCTGCAGGATTGCCGGGCCGCTGAGGCCGCGATGGGTGAACAGCAGGTTTTCCCGGAAGCTCTTGCCGTTGCAGCTGGCGACGCAGTCCACCGAGGTGCCGGACAGCTCGGTGCACAGGGCCTTGAGCTGGTCGGTGATGGTGAACGGCACCAGGCCTGCGCGGGTCGGCAGCAGGTTGTGGCCGAACTGGCGGGCGACCTGGTAGCCGAAGCCGGTGGCGCCCAGGGTCGGGATCGACAGGCCGCCGGTGGCGATCACCAGCGACTGGCACTGGAACGGGCCGGCGCTGGTGTTCAGCAGGTAGCCGTGTTCGAGCTTCTCGATGTGTTCGATGCGGGTATCCATGCGCAGCGTGGCGCCGGCGCTGTAGCACTCGTCGAGGAGCATCTGCAGGATGTCGCTGGACTTGTTGTCGCAGAACAGCTGGCCGAGCTTCTTCTCGTGGTACGGCACGCCGTGCTTGGCGACCATCTCAATGAAGTCCCACTGGGTGTAGCGGGCCAGTGCGGATTTGCAGAAATGCGGGTTCTGCGAGAGGAAATTGCCCGGCTCGGTGTACATGTTGGTGAAGTTGCAGCGGCCGCCGCCGGACATGAGGATCTTCTTGCCCGGTTTGTTGGCGTGGTCCAGCAGCACGACCCGGCGGCCGCGCAGGGCGGCGGTGCGGGCGCACATCAGGCCGGCGGCGCCGGCGCCGATGATGATGACATCGGTGTGGTGCATGATTTTTCTCTATGGTTTACCGGGACCTCCTGTAGGAGCGGGTTTACCCGCGATTGCGGTAGTGATCCCACCGCCGTCATCGCGGGTGAACCCGCTCCTACAGGGTACGCGTCGCTCTTAGATGATCCGGACCTTGAGCGAGCGCCCCTTGATCTTGCCGCTGTTGAGCCGCTGCATGGCCTGCTTGGCCACGTCACGCTCCACCGCCACGAAGGCCTGGAAATCGAAGATGGCGATCTTGCCCACTTTCTTGCCATCGATCCCGGCATCGCCGGTCAGCGCACCGAGGATGTCTCCCGGACGCAGCTTGTCCTTGCGCCCGGCGGCGATGCACAGGGTCGACATCGGCGGCACCAGCGGCTCGCCGCCCTTGCTCTTCAGGCTGTCCAGCTGTTCCCAGCGCAGCGGGCTCTTCTGCAGCGCCTCGATGGCCTGGGCTCGATGTCCCTCGGCCGGGGCCACCAGGCTCACCGCCAGGCCCTTCTCGCCGGCGCGACCGGTACGCCCGACGCGGTGCACGTGAATCTCCGCATCCCGCGCCAGCTCGACGTTGATCACCATGTCCAGGGCATCGATGTCCAGGCCGCGGGCGGCCACGTCGGTGGCCACCAGCACCGAGGTGCTGCGGTTGGCGAATACGGTCAGGACCTGGTCGCGGTCACGCTGCTCAAGATCGCCGTGCAGCGCCTCGGCGGCGATGCCTTTGGCCTTTAGGTGGTCCACCAGCTCCTGGCACTGCTGCTTGGTGAAGCAGAACGCCACGCAGGACTGTGGACGGAAGTGCCCGAGCACACGGGTCACGGCACTCAGGCGGTCTTCGGCGTCGATCTCGTAGAAATGCTGCTCGATCTGGCTGTCGCTGTGCAGCGCCTCGACCTTGACCTGCTGCGGGTCGCGCATGATCGACGCGGCCAGTTGCTTGATTCCGGCCGGGTAGGTGGCGGAGAACAGCAGGCTCTGCCGGCGCTTCGGGGTTTGCCCGACGATATCGGCGATGGCGTCGAAGAAGCCCATGTCGAGCATGCGGTCGGCTTCATCGAGGACCAGGGTGTTGAGCCCGTCCAGCACCAGGGTGCCCTTGCTCAGGTGCTGCTGCACCCGGCCCGGGGTACCGACGATGATGTGCGCGCCATGCTCCAGCGAGGCGATCTGCGGGCCCAGGGACACGCCGCCGCAGAGGGTGAGGATCTTGATGTTGTCCTCGGCGCGGGCCAGGCGGCGCAGTTCCTTGGCGACCTGGTCGGCCAGCTCGCGGGTCGGGCACAGCACCAGCGCCTGGCAGCCGAAGTAGCGCGGGTTGATCGGGTTGAGCAGGCCGATGCCGAAGGCGGCGGTCTTGCCGCTGCCGGTCTTGGCCTGGGCGATCAGGTCCTGGCCCTTGAGGATGACCGGCAGGCTCTGTGCCTGGATCGGAGTCATCTCGGAGTAGCCGAGGGCGTCCAGGTTGGCCAGCATGGCGGCGGACAGCGGCAAGGTGGCGAAAGCGGTGGCGTTGGTGGTCACGAGGCGGGCCTGCAAAACAAAATGTCGCGCAGTGTACCAGCCTCATGGCCATTCGCCCTACGGCTCGATCTCCGCTTCCTGACGAGGGGCGCGTCGTCCGTCTGTCTTTGCCAGTTGCATGAAGATGGCGGCCGCCAGCATCGCCATCAGGCCGATGGTGACGAAGGTCAGCTGGAAGGCGCCGAGGGTGCTTTCCACGCCCTCGGCGCTGCCTGCTGCGGTGAAGCCGCCGAGCAGGGCGCCGGCACAGGCCACGCCCAGGCTCAGGGACAGTTGCGCGACCACCGACAACAGGCTGTTGCCGCTGCTGGCGCTGGCATCGTCGAGGTCGATCAGGGTCACGGTGTTCATCGCGGTGAACTGCATCGAGTTGATCGCCCCGAGCATTCCCAGTTGCACCAGCAGCACCGCGTGCGGCGTGCTTTCGTCCACCAGGCCGAGGCTGGCCAGCATGATCCCCAGCAGCAGGGTGTTGCCGGTGAGGATGTTGCGGTAGCCGAAGCGCTCGATCAGCGGACGGGCGATGGACTTGGCGAGCATCGCCGCGGCCGCCAGCGGGATCATGCTCATCCCCGCTTCGGCCGGCGAGTAACCCAGCGCCACCTGCAGCAGCAGCGGCACGAGGAAGGGCAAGGCGCCGCTGCCCAGGCGGGCGAACAGGTTGCCGAGGATGCCCACCGAGAAGGTACGCACGCGGAACAGCTTCGGCGAGAACAGCGGCTCGTCGATGCTCCCGGCGCGCAGCCAGTAGGCGGCCAGGCAGGCCATGCCGGCGAACAGCAGGAGCATCACCCGCAGGTGCGGCAGGTGCAGCTCGCCCAGCCCTTCCATGGCGATGGTGATCAATACCATCGCCGCGCCGAACAGGATGAAGCCGATGCCGTCGAAGCGGGTGCGGGACGAGCCGCGCAGGTCGGGGATGAACTTCCACACCGCGTAGCAGCCGATCACGCCGACCGGCAGGTTGAGCAGGAAGATCCAGTGCCAGCTGAGGATCTCCACCAGCCAGCCGCCCATGGTCGGGCCGAGCAGGGGGCCGAGCAGGCCGGGGATGGTGATGAAGCTCATGATCCGCACCAGCTCCGAGCGCGGGTAGGCGCGCAGCACCACCAGGCGTCCCACCGGCAGCATCAGTGCGCCGCCGAGGCCCTGGATGATCCGCGCCGCCACCAGCATGCCGAGGCTGCCGGCCAGCGCGCAGAGCAGCGAGCCGAGGCTGAACAGCAGGATCGCGCCGAAAAAGATGCGCTTGGTGCCGAAACGGTCGGCGATCCAGCCCGAGGCGGGGATCAGCAAAGCTACGGTGAGCATGTAGGCGATGATCACCGACTGCATGCGCAGCGGGTCTTCGGCCAGGTCGCGGGCCATGGCCGGCAGGGCGGTGTTGAGGATGGTGCCATCGAGGGACTGCATGAAGAAGGCGATGGCCACGACCCAGGGGATCCAGCGGGCGGTGGTGGGGTCCAGGGGTGTGCGGTCTGGCATTGGAAATCCTTTCAACAACTGGCGCCGAACCCTGGGGGAGCGGGTTTACCCGCGATCACGGTGGTGAACCCACCATCGCTATCGCGGGTGAACCCGCCCCCACAGGGGCCGTGGTGCATCAATCACAATGTGAGGGTCAGCCGTTTGACCAGCGCCCCCGGCAAATGATTCGACCCGGTCTGGCGCAAGCCATAGGTGCGGGTCGAGAGCACCAGCTCGCGCTCCCGCGTCAGCGCTTCCAGGTTCGACCCCAGCAGGCTGTACAGGCTGTCATCGAAGCGCATGGTGCTCACCGGTGCCTGGATCTTGCCGTCTTCTACCCAGAAGGTGGCGAAGCGGGTCAGCCCGGTCATCCGCGCCGCGGGCTGGTCGGAGTAGTTCAGGTACCAGAGGTTGCTGATGTACAGGCCGGTACCCAGCCGCGCCAGCACCTGGTCCAGCTCCAGGTCGCCGCCGGCCATGCTCAGCGCGGTGGGCGCCTCCCAGGATTCGGCACCGTTGGCCTGGCACTGGAACTCTGCGGCGCTGCGCGCGCTGGTCAGGCTGTCCCGGAGCGCACCCGCCTCGATCAGGGTGACATCGTCCCGGGGATAACCCTCGCCGGAAAACGCCGGGCAGATCGAGCCGCTGACCTGTTCGCTGAAGCTCACCAGCGGGCTCAGCGTCGCTTCGCCGGCATGCAGGCGCTGCAGCGGGCTGTGCTTGTTGGCGATGGCCTGGGTCGAGAAACCACCCCAGCCGAGCAGGTCGACGATCTCGTCCATCGCTCCCGGGGCGATGTAGGCGCGGTACTGACCGGGCGCCAGGACCTTGAGCGGCCGCCCGAGGTAGCCGAGCTGTTCGCGGGCCTGGGCCAGGCGCGCGGCGAACTGCCGGTCGTCCCACACCTGGCCGCCGTAGTTGGTCTTCACCGCCTGGCCGTTGGCGTGGAACAGGCTCCAGTCGAAGCCGAAGCTGTTCGCGTGGTGCCAGCCAAACGCACCGAAGGAACTGGCGAAGCCCCGGCATACGGGGCCGGCGACATAGAAGCCGACCAGGTCCAGGTCGCCAGCGCCTGCCTCGATCTGCTCCAGCACCCGGGCGAAGTCCGGCAAGGGCTGGTCCTGGCGACGCTCGCTGGTCCAGACGCTGTCATTGAGCAGCAGGTAGGGATCGGCAGGGATCAGCGGCAAGGTCTGGCGCAACTGCTCCAGTGCTTCGCCCAGGCGTTGCCGGTCGGTGGCGGCATCGTTGCTCAGGGTCAGGCTCAGGTCGGCCTGGCGGCCGTCGGCGATCAGGCGCAGGGTGACGCTGGACTGCCGGACCTCCCCGGCCTGACGCACCTTGGCGTGATTGAAGCGAACGAACTGCGAGTCTTCCCCGGCGAAGCTCAGGGTGAAGTGTTCCGGCGCCCGTACGTGGGTGCGCAGCCAGGCGACCAGGGCCTGGAAGCCGGGCAGGAAATCGGCGGCCATCAGGCATCTCCTCCGAATACGTCGATCTGGCTGAACACGCAGGCTGGCGAGGCATGCCCGACGCGGACCACCTGGTTCGGTTCGCCCTTGCCGCAATTCGGCGTGCCGAGGACCTGGAAGGTGCTGGCATCGCCGACGGCGCTAAGGCTGCGCCAGAAACTGGCGGAGATGCCGCGGTAGTTGGGGTTCTTCACCACGCCCTTGAGTTCACCGTCTTCGATCAGCTGGCCCCATTCGCAGCCGAACTGGAACTTGTTGCGTGCGTCGTCGATGGACCAGGAGCGGTTGGTGCGCATGAGGATGCCGTGCTCGATACCGCCGACCAGTTGTTCCAGCGACTGGTTGCCCGGCTCCACGTTGAGGTTGGCCATGCGGTCGATGGGCGCGCGGTTCCAGCTGCAGGCGCGACTGTTGGCGACCCCGTCGAGGCCCGAGCGGAACTGCGACAGCGCGCCACCCAGCGGGCGCTCCAGCAGGCCGTCGCGGATCAGGAACTGCTTGGTCGCCGGGGTGCCGTCGTCGTCGTGGCCGTAGCTGGCCAGTTCTTCGCGGATGGTCGGGTCGAAGGTCACGTTGAGCAGCTTCGAGCCGTATTGCAGATGGCCAAAATCCTCTGCCTTGACGAAGCTGGTGCCGGCGAAATTGCGCTCGTCGCCGAGGATGCGGTCCATTTCCAGCGGGTGGCCGATGGATTCGTGGATCTGCAGGATCATCTGGTCCGGCATCAGCAGCAGGTCGCGTGCGCCGCTTGGGGTATTGGGCGCCAGCAGCAGTTGCAGGGCCTCGTCGGCAATGCGCTGGCCGGCACCGACCAGCCCGCAGCTGTGGATAAGTCCGGGGCCACCCTGGCGACCGAAGTTGTCGTTGCCGAAGGTGCGGGTCTGGCTGTCGCCGTTGTCGAAGGCGGTAACGGTCAGGCCGGGGAAGACGAAGCGCTGGGCCCGGCGCAGCTCGGCGCCGGCGCTGTTGAAGTAGATCTGCTCGACCTCGCGCAGGCCGAGGTCGACCTGCCAGTTGACCAGGCGTTCATCCTGCGGCACCGAGGCCGATTCCTGCTGGAGCAGCGCGTAGCAGTCGGCGAGGGAGGGAAAGGCCTGGTCGAGATCGGGCGAGCAGTAGTCGGCGCGGGCGGTGGCGATAGGCTGGTCGCGCAGGTCCAGCAGCGAACAGGCGGCGACCTGCCGGGCCAGGGCTTCGGCGCGGTCCAGCGCGCGTTGCAGGCCGGCCTCGGACAGGTCGGCGGTGGCTGCATAGGCCTCGACGCCGCTGACCCGTACCGTGAGCATGGCGCCTTCGTCCCGGCCCAGGCTGGGTGGCGTGGCGATGTTCTTGCGCACCGACAGGTGCTGGTGGGACTGGCGCACATGGCGCAGGGAGAAGAACTCGCCGCCGCTGCGCAAGCCTTGGAAGCGTTGGCGCAGCGACGCGGTGGAATCGAACATGGACGGGCCTCCGGTGACGGTGGCCCTGGTTCAGAACCACTCCTCGTGCATGCCCGGGCAGGTGTCGTCGCGTGCTTCGAGCAAGGTGATGTCATTATGGCAGGCCGGTACTTCCCAGGTGAGGAAGAATCTCGCCGCCTGCAGCTTGCCGCGATAGAAGTCGCGATCTGCCTCGCTGGCGCGGGCCAGACCTTCTTCCGCACGGATCGCCTGTTCCAGCCAGCGCCAGCCGATCACGCAGTGACCGAAGGCTTTCATGTACAGCGCCGAGTTGGCCAGGGTGGCGTTGACCTTGCCGCTCGCCATGTCGCCCAGCAGGCCGAGGGTCACGGCTTGCAGGCGGGTCAGCAGTTGTTCCAGTGGCTGGCGCAGGTTGTCCAGGCTGGAGAACCGATGCGCCCGCTCGCAGGTGCCGGCGATCAGGCGCACCAGTTGCTTGAGCCCGGCACCGCCGTTCTGCGCCAGCTTGCGCCCGAGCAGATCGAGGGACTGGATGCCGTGGGTGCCTTCGTGGATCGGGTTCAGGCGGTTGTCGCGGTAGTACTGCTCCACCGGGTACTCGCGGGTGTAGCCGTGGCCGCCAAGGATCTGGATCGCCAGCTCGTTGGCCTTGAGGCAGAACTCCGAAGGCCAGGACTTGACGATGGGGGTGAGCAGGTCGAGCAGTTCGTGGGCCTGCTGGCGGGTTTCCGGGGGCTCGGCGGTCTGGGTGTCGTCGACCAGGCGCGCGGCGTACAGGCCGAGGTCGAAGGCGCCTTCGACATAGGCTTTCTGCGCCAGGAGCATGCGCTTCACATCGCTGTGGGCAATGATCGGCACGGCGGCGGTGGACGGATCCTTGTTGTCCGGCAGGCGACCTTGCGGGCGCTGGCGGGCGTAGTCGAGGGAGTACAGGTAGCCGGCGTAGCCGAGCATCACCGCGCCCATGCCGACGCCGATGCGGGCCTCGTTCATCATCTGGAACATGCACGCCAGGCCCTGGTGCGGCTTGCCCACCAGGTAGCCGACGCAATGGCCGTTGTCGCCGAAGTTCAACGCGGTCGAGGTGGTGCCGCGCCAGCCCATCTTGTGGAACAGGCCGGCGAGGGTCACGTCGTTGCGCTCGCCCAGGCTGCCGTCCGCATTGACCAGGACCTTGGGCACGATGAACAGGGAAATGCCCTTCACCCCGGGCGGCGCGTCCGGCAGCTTGGCCAGGACCATGTGCACGATGTTTTCCGAGAGCGGATGGTCACCGCCGGAAATGAAGATCTTGTTCCCGCGCAGGCGGTAGCTGCCGTCGGCGGCGGGTTCGGCGCGGGTGCGGATATCCGCCAGGGACGAGCCGGCGTGGGGCTCGGTCAGGGCCATGGTGCCGAAGAAGCGGCCGTCGATCATCGGCTGAAGGAACAGGCGCTTCTGTTCCTCGGTGCCGAAACTCTCGATCAGGTTGGCCGCGCCCATAGTCAGGAACGGGTAGGCCGTGGTGCCGGCGTTGGCTGCCTGGAAGTGGGCGAAGCAGGCTTGCGACAGCAGGGTCGGGAGTTGCATGCCGCCGACGTCGAAATCGCGGTTGGCGTTGAGGAAGCCGGCTTCGAGGAAAGCGTCCACGGCGGGCTTCACTTCGGGAATCAGGACCGCCGCGCCATTCTCGTAGCGCGGTTCGTTCTCGTCGCCCTTGCGGTTGTGCGGGGCGAAGTACTTCTCGGCGATGCTGCGCGCGGTGGACAGCGCCGCGTCGAAGGTCTCGCGGCTGTGCTCGGCAAAGCGCTCGCGGCGGGTCAGGGCTTCGGCATCCAGCACTTCATAGAGTTCGAACGCCAGGTTGCGGGCGCTGAGCAGGGTCTCGGTCATGGCGGCGGTCCTTTGATTCGGGATGGGGCGAGTCTAGGCAGCCGGGGGGAGGGTGCACAGGGAAATAGGTTTGGGTGATGGTGGGGTAGAAGGGTGGGGCAGGGAGTTTAGGGTGGCTATTGGATCAGGTCTCAAGCTCGTTCAGCTTTGTAGTCTGGTTCTGCTCTGTTGTCGGATCTTTCGCGCTATGCGTCGGGAGTGAGCCGGCAGCCTTGAATCTTGTGGGTGCGGTTTGATGGGGACTCTCCAGCACGGCGGTCCAGATCATGTCCACAAGTAATCCTTCCTCCTGTCGTTCGGCGCAGCCTGCGTTCTTCGTGGTTGCGGTGCCCAAGTTGATCGTCATGACGCTGCTGACCTCCGGCCTTTACTGGTTTTTCTGGTCTTTTCGTAACTGGGATCTCTATCGCGATGCCTGCGGCGCAAAGATTATGTTGTTGCCTCGGATAGTGGTTCCCGAGCTTTTCCTCTACTCGTTGTTGCATCGGGTGGACCGGCGAATCCGTACATCGGGGCGCAGCTATGGATGGTCGCCGTGGTGGTTGGCGTTCGGGGTGCTGTTGATGATGATATCCGGGCATTTTCTCTGGATCGTAATGCTGCCTCTTCCCGAGTTCGCACCTTCAGTATTGGCAACGCTCGTGATGTTTCATGTGTTTCAAGGCAGGATTCAACGCGCCATCAACTTTTGCGAAGGCGACCCGGAAGGGGCGGGCAATGCGCGGCTCACGCTGGGGAACTGGCTATGGATATCGCTCATTACCTTGGGGTGGCTGGTACTGGGAGCATTGCCTTGAGTTCTGATAGAGCATGTTAGGAACTATTCGAAGAATCCCCTTTTAGGCTGGGACTTTTCTTACATCAATTGTTTGGCGGTGGGTGTTTGATGGCGGCCTTTAACTTTAGGAGCTCTTTATGTCCAGTGACACAATTACCCCCGCCATCGACCAAAAAGAACTGCGCAAACCAATGTTCTATGTGGTTTCGGTAAACAAACTGATCTATATGACGATTCTGACCACGGGACTCTACGGTTTTTATTGGTTCTATCGGAATTGGGCTACCTACAGGGATGCCACCGGAGAACATATGATTCCGTTACTTCGCAGCATCATTCCCGTCATTTTCCTGTATCCGCTGCTCCGTCGCATCGACCAAGGCATGAAAGGCTCAGGTAGCCAGTACGAGTGGTCACCGAAATCCCTGGCTATGGCCATGTGGCTCATTCTGCTTGCCAGTTTCGGTGCGTCAATGTTGATGCCCGTGCCTATGGAGTTGAAGGATATTGCCCTCACGAATCTGCAAAGCATGATCCTGGCGATAGCGCAACTGGTCGCCCTGCTTTGGGTCATGTGCAAGATTCAACGTGCCGTAAACGTAGTCGAGGGGGACCCGGAAGGAGAGACGAACGCGCATTTCAACGGAGCCAACAAAGGCTGGATGGGGCTGGGTATTGTCATCTGGCTGGTGTACTTCGTATTGGTTGCGATGTTGTTGTCGCTCGCTTACTGAAAACGGTATTGATTGCCAGCGCTTGATCGGCAAAAAAACGGGGCGGGTTTCGCGTCACTCCATCTGGAGTGCGCAAAACCCGCCCCGCCTCTTTTCCTTCCGACTATCAGCCGATAGTCATCAGGCTCGCGTTACCACCGGCTGCCGCTGTGTTCACACTCAGAGCTCGCTCGATCACCAGTCGCTCCAGCGCCACCGCGGTTTCACCCGAGGACAGGCCGTGAACACCCACGATCGCGCCCGGACGCTTGGCGATCTGCTCGCAGATGCCGCGCAACTGGTCGGAGTCGCCGTGGTGCAGGACCGCGTCGAACGCCACGTCTTCCTTGTTCCAGTCGCTGACCAGCTTGATCCGCGCCTGTACTTCCTTCGGCAGGCGCGAACGCACCGATTTGCCCGGCTCGCCGTCCAGCACCACTGCCGAGCTGCCTACGGCCAGGACCGCAGCCAGTTGGGTGAGCAGGTCGGCTTCGCTGTCGGCCAGGCACAGCACGTGCTCGCGCGGCAGGATGGTGTAGCTATTGCGCTCGCCGGTCGGGCCGGCCAGCAGGCGGGTGATACCGCTCTGCGACTGGCGGGCGAACTGTTCGCAGGTCTGCACCAGCTCGTTGTTCTGCGCGCTGGCGGCCCAGGTCTTGAAGGCTTCCAGCGGCTTGAGCAGGGCTTCGCGCAGGCGGCTGTCCGGGGCGCTGCCGGCGTCGCTGCGCTGGAACGATTGCTCGATGGCATCGGCCGGGCGGGTCGACAGCAGGCGGTACAGGTACAGCGGGCCGCCGGCCTTCGGCCCGGTGCCGGACAGGCCTTCGCCGCCGAACGGCTGCACGCCGACCACGGCACCGACGATGTTGCGGTTGACGTAGACGTTACCGGCATGGGCATTGTCGATGACCTTGGCAATGGTCTCGTCGATGCGGGTGTGCACGCCGAGGGTCAGGCCATAGCCGGAGGCGTTGATCTGTTCGATCAACTGGTCCAGGTCCTTGCGGTTGTAGCGCACCACGTGGAGTACCGGGCCGAAGATCTCGCGCTTCAGTTCGTCGAAGCTTTCCAGTTCGATCAGGGTCGGCATGACGAAGGTGCCGCGCTTGCACTCGTCGCCGTTGGCCAGGGCCACCTGGTAGACCGTGCGACCTTTCTCGCGCATGCCCTGGATGTGTTTCTCGATGCCGGCCTTGGCTTCGGCGTCGATCACCGGGCCGATGTCCACGGACAGGCGCTCCGGGTTGCCCAGGCGGCTTTCGGCCATGGCCCCCTTGAGCATTTCGATGACGCGGTCGGCGGAGTCTTCCTGCAGGCACAGCACGCGCAGGGCCGAGCAACGCTGGCCGGCACTGTCGAACGCGGAGGACACCACGTCGATCACCACCTGTTCGGTCAGCGCCGAGGAGTCGACGATCATGGCGTTCTGGCCGCCGGTTTCGGCGATCAGCGGGATCGGACGGCCCTGGGCATCCAGGCGGCCGGCGATGTTGCGTTGCAGCAGGCGCGCGACCTCGGTGGAACCGGTGAACATCACGCCCTTGACGCGTTCGTCGCCCACCAGGCGGGCACCGACGGTTTCACCGCGGCCCGGCAGCAGTTGCACCACGCCTTCCGGAATGCCGGCTTCGAGCAGCAGGCGTACGGCCTGGGCGGCGACCAGCGGGGTCTGTTCGGCTGGCTTGGCCAGTACCGGGTTGCCGGCGGCGAGGGCAGCAGCCACCTGGCCGCTGAAGATCGCCAGCGGGAAGTTCCACGGGCTGATGCACACCACCGGGCCCAGCGGGCGGTGAGCGTCGTTGCTGAAGTCGTTGCGTGCCTGCACTGCGTAGTAGCGCAGGAAGTCGACGGCTTCGCGGACCTCGGCGATGGCGTTGGCGTAGGTCTTGCCCGCTTCGCGGACCAGCAGGCCCATCAGCGGCTGGATCTCGGCTTCCATCAGGTCGGCGGCGCGTTCGAGGATCGCGGCGCGCTCGGCCGGTGGGGTGGCCTGCCAGATTGGTGCGGCATTCAGCGCGCACTGGATGGCGTTGTCGACGTCGCCGACGGTGGCTTCCTGGACGTGACCGACCACATCGCGGTGGTCTGCCGGGTTGAGGACTGGCACGGCGGCTTCCTGGCTGGCGGCGCAACCGAGCAGCGGCGCGGCTTTCCAGTCGGTGTGCGCGGTGGCCAGCAGGGCGCAGGACAGCGAGGCCAGGCGGTGTTCGTTGGCCATGTCGATGCCGGCCGAGTTGGCCCGCTCGCTGCCATACAGGTCACGCGGCATCGGGATGCGCGGGTGTGGCAGGCCGACGCTGCCTTCCTGGGTGGCCATGCGCTCGATGGTGGCGACCGGGTCGGCGACCAGTTCTTGGATCGAGATCGAGTGGTCGGCGATGCGGTTGACGAACGAGGTGTTCGCGCCGTTTTCCAGCAGGCGGCGAACCAGATAAGCCAGCAGGGTCTCGTGGGTACCGACCGGGGCGTACACGCGGCACGGACGGTTCAGCTTGCCATCGGCGACCTTGCCTACGACTTGTTCGTACAGCGGCTCGCCCATGCCGTGCAGGCACTGGAATTCGTACTGGCCCGGGTAATAGTTCTGACCGGCGATCTGGTAGATGGCCGACAGGGTGTGGGCGTTGTGGGTGGCGAACTGCGGGTAGATGACTTCCGGCACCGACAGCAGCTTGCGGGCGCAGGCGATGTAGGAAACGTCGGTGTACACCTTGCGGGTGTACACCGGATAGCCTTCCAGGCCCTCGATCTGGGCGCGCTTGATCTCGCTGTCCCAGTAGGCGCCCTTCACCAGGCGGATCATCAGGCGGTGACGGCTGCGGCGGGCCAGGTCGATGACGTAGTCGATCACATGCGGGCAGCGCTTCTGGTAGGCCTGGATGACGAAGCCGATACCGTTCCAGCCGGTCAGTTGCGGTTCGAAGCACAGGCGTTCGAGCAGGTCGAGGGACAGCTCCAGGCGGTCGGCTTCCTCGGCGTCGATGTTCAGGCCGATGTCGTACTGCTTGGCCAGCAGGGTCAGCGACAGCAGGCGCGGGTACAGCTCGTCCATCACGCGCTCGTACTGGGCGCGGCTGTAGCGCGGGTGCAGGGCGGAGAGCTTGATCGAGATGCCCGGGCCTTCATAGATGCCGCGGCCATGGGAGGCCTTGCCGATGGAGTGGATGGCCTGCTCGTAGGACGCCAGGTATTTCTGCGCGTCGTGCTCGGTCAGCGCGGCTTCGCCGAGCATGTCGTAGGAATAGCGGAAGCCCTTGGCTTCGAACTTGCTCGCGTTGGCCAGGGCCTCGGCGATGGTCTCGCCGGTGACGAACTGCTCGCCCATCAGGCGCATGGCCATGTCGACGCCCTTGCGGATCATCGGCTCGCCACTCTTGCCGATGATCCGGCTGAGGGACGAGGTGAGGCCGGATTCGTTATGGGTGGAGACCAGCTTGCCGGTCAACAGGAGGCCCCAGGTGGCGGCGTTGACGAACAGCGACGGGCTGTTGCCCAGGTGCGGCTGCCAGTTGCCGGTGCTGATCTTGTCGCGGATCAGGGCGTCGCGGGTGCCCTTGTCGGGGATGCGCAGCAGGGCTTCGGCCAGGCACATAAGGGCCACGCCTTCCTGGGACGACAGGGAGAATTCCTGCAGCAGGCCCTGGACGATGCCGGCACGACCGCCGGCGCTCTTCTGGTTGCGCAGTTTTTCCGCGATGCCGGCGGCCAGCTTGTTGGTGGCTTCGGCCTGGGCGGCCGGCAGGCGCGCCTGCTCCAGCAGCATCGGCACCACTTCCTGCTCGGGGCGGCGATAGGCGGCGGTGATGGCGGCGCGCAGGACCGACTGTGGAAGGATGCTTTCGGCGAATTCGAGGAAGCATTGATGGCTGTGGTCGGGCTGCACGTCGCCCGCGTCATCGGCCAGGTTGCCGGGCTGACCGTTGAGTTCGGTCAGGGTGGCGCCACCCTCCAGCTTCTCCAGGTAATTGAAGATCGCTTGCTTGATCAACCAGTGCGGCGTGCGGTCGATGGACTGCGCAGCTGCTTTGAGTCGCTCACGGGTCGGGTCGTCGAGTTTGACCCCAAGGGTGGTCGTCGCCATTTCTTATCCTCTTTATTGCCACTGGGCCGTGGCTAAGCTGGCGCCAAGATTAGCTGTGCGCGTTTTCGGGTGCAACCTAGTGCAACCCAAAATTTTCCAGGCGGAGGTGCAACTCGTCCGGATGACAAAAGCCTCACGACGGAAACGGCTTTTTATGGTGCTTTTTCTTCTGTAAAGCGCTGTTCTTGTGCCAAAAAGGAGCAAAAAGCCGTTAGAACGAAATTTTTCCGACGAGGTGCAACTACTTTTGTAAAAAGGGTTGCACCCCGTTTGCGTTGTTGCATAGCATCCGCCGCCTGGGTGCAACCTCGTCTGAGGCTGTCGCTACATAAAAACAAACGCCAGGGCGCAATACATGACTAGCAATCCCATCACGATCACCTTCGTGATCTACATCGCCGTAATGGTGCTGATCGGCTTCATGGCCTATCGCTCCACCAAGAACCTTTCCGACTACATCCTTGGCGGTCGCAGCCTCGGCAGCGTGGTAACCGCACTGTCCGCCGGTGCCTCCGACATGAGCGGCTGGCTGCTGATGGGCCTGCCGGGCGCCATCTACATGTCCGGTCTGTCGGAAGCCTGGATCGCCATCGGCCTGACCGTCGGTGCCTACCTGAACTGGCTGTTCGTTGCCGGACGCCTGCGGGTGCAGACCGAGCACAACGGCGATGCACTGACCCTGCCGGATTACTTCGCCAGTCGCTTCGAAGACCAGAGCGGCCTGCTGCGGATCATCTCCGCCGTGGTGATTCTGGTGTTCTTCACCATCTATTGCGCTTCCGGCATCGTCGCCGGTGCCCGCCTGTTCGAAAGCACCTTCGGCATGTCCTACGAGACCGCGCTGTGGGCCGGTGCTGCCGCGACCATCGCCTACACCTTCGTCGGCGGGTTCCTGGCCGTGAGCTGGACCGACACCGTGCAGGCCGGCCTGATGATCTTCGCCCTGCTGCTGACGCCGATCTTCGTGCTGCTGGCCACCGGTGGCGTGGACACCACCTTCCTCGCCATCGAGGCGCAGAACCCCGAAAACTTCAACATGTTCCGCAATGCCAGCTTCATCGGCATCATCTCGCTGATGGGCTGGGGCCTGGGCTACTTCGGCCAGCCGCACATCCTGGCGCGCTTCATGGCCGCCGATTCGGTGAAGTCGATCGCCAAGGCCCGTCGCATCTCCATGACCTGGATGATCCTGTGCCTGGCCGGTACCTGTGCCGTGGGCTTCTTCGGCATCGCCTACTTCTCGGCACACCCTGAAGTGGCAGGTCCCGTGACCGAGAACCACGAGCGCGTGTTCATCGAGCTGGCGAAGATCCTCTTCAACCCGTGGATCGCCGGTGTCCTGCTGTCGGCCATCCTGGCTGCGGTGATGAGCACCCTGAGCTGCCAGCTGCTGGTCTGCTCCAGTGCCCTGACCGAAGACTTCTACAAGACCTTCCTGCGCAAGAACGCCTCCCAGGGTGAGCTGGTGTGGGTCGGCCGCCTGATGGTCCTGGCCGTTGCCCTGATCGCCATCGCCCTGGCCGCCAACCCGGAAAACCGCGTGCTGGGCCTGGTGGCCTACGCCTGGGCAGGCTTCGGTGCCGCCTTCGGTCCGGTGGTCCTGCTGTCCGTGCTGTGGAAAGGCATGACCCGCAATGGCGCGCTGGCCGGTATCGTGGTCGGCGCCCTGACCGTGATCCTGTGGAAGAACTACTCGGGCACCAGCCTGTACGAGATCATCCCGGGCTTTATCTTCGCCACCATCGCCATCGTGCTGGTGAGCAAGGCCGGTCGCGTGTCGTCCAGCATGGTCGCGCGCTTCGAGAAAGCCGACGCGGACTACCACGCCAACAAGTAATGGCTGTTAGCGTCGCCTGAAGCGGCCCGCCTCTTTTCGAGAGGCGGGCCGTTGTCGTTTCGGCGGGCGCAACCTGACGTCGCCCGCCCGAACGGGTAAACTTCCCGCCCGCTCAGGAGTTGCCATGAACTATCGTCACGCCTTCCACGCCGGCAACCATGCCGACGTCTTCAAGCACATCGTGCTGACCCGCCTCATTGCGCTGATGTCGCGCAAGGAGCAGCCGTTCGCCTATATCGACACCCATGCCGGCCTCGGCCTGTATGACCTGCAGGGCGACCAGGCGACCCGTACCGGCGAGTGGATCGAAGGCATCGGCCGGCTCTGGGGGCGCGACGACCTGCCGGAGATCACTGCGGACTACCTGCGCATCGTGCGGCGCCTGAATGCCGATGGCGAACTGCGCTACTACCCGGGCTCGCCGGAGCTGGCACGGCGCATGGCGCGCCAGCAGGACCGCGTGCTGCTCAACGAGAAGCACCCGGAGGACGGGCGCCTGCTCAAGGACAACATGAAGAAGGATCCACGGGTCGCCGTGCACCTGGGCGAGGGCTGGCACGTGCCGCGGGCGCTGTTGCCGGTGCAGGAGAAGCGTGCGGTGATGCTGATCGACCCGCCGTTCGAAAAGCCCGACGAACTGAAGCGCTGCACCACCGCGATGAAGGAGGCGATCGGTCGCATGCGCCAGACCGTCGCGGCGATCTGGTACCCGATCAAGGACCAGCGCCAACTGGTGCGTTTCTATCAGGACCTGACCAGCACTGGCGCGCCGAAGCTGCTGCGGGTAGAGCTCTATGTACACCCGCAGGACACGCCGGATTGCCTGAACGGCTCCGGCCTGGCCATCGCCAACCCGCCGTGGGGGCTGGAAGAGGAACTGCGGGCGTTCCTGCCGTGGCTGGCCGAGTGCCTGGGGCAGACGGGCGGCAGCTGGCGGATGGACTGGTTGATCGCTGAGTAGAACCTGGCTTTTTTACTGCCTTTGAGGGCCTCATCGCTGGCAAGCCAGCTCCCACAGGTACTGCACGCACCGACCCTGTGGGAGCTGGTTTGCCAGCGATGAGGCCCTGCAGATCGGTCACAATGCCGCCCCTCCAAATGCCCCCCCGCTTTGCGTTATAATCCCGCCCTTTCGCCGCCGCCCGCCCATGAGGCCGGGGCGCATTTTTACCGAATGAAGAGGCTCGACCCTTGGCATTGACGATTCTTGGCCTGTCCGGCGCCCTTAGCCATGATCCTTCCGCGGCCCTGTACATCGACGGCAAGCTGATCGCCGCCGCTGAAGAAGAGCGCTTCGTGCGCGACAAACATGCAAAGAACCGCATGCCCTACGAATCGGCGAAGTTCTGCCTCGAACAGGCTGGCATCAAGCCATCCGATGTCGACGTAGTCGCGATCCCGTTCGCCCCCATCAGCCTGTTCGGCAAGGCCCGCTGGCACTATGCCAAGCGTTACTGGTATGCCCCGGACCGCGCCCTCGACGCGATCCTGATGGGTAACCGCCGCTACAAGCGCTACCGCAAGAAGATCGTCTGGTGCCTGGAGCAACTGGGCTTCGATCCGAAGAAGATCAAGATCGAACCGGTCGAGCACCACCTGGCCCACGCCTCCAGTGCCTACCACTGCTCGGGCTTCAAGGAGAAGACCGCGATCCTCGGGATCGACGGCAAGGGCGAGTACGCCACTACCTTCTTCGGCTACGGCGAGAACGGCAAGATTCACAAGATCAAGGAATTCTTCGATCCGGATTCGCTGGGTGGCCTGTACGGTGCGATCACCGAGTTCCTCGGCTTCGAGATGCTCGATGGCGAGTTCAAGGTCATGGGCATGGCGCCGTACGGCGACGCCAGCAAGTACGACTTCTCGCGCCTGGCCAGCTTCGAAAACGGCGAACTGGTGATCAACACCGAGTACGCCAACGTCATCGGCCTGCGTCGCTATAAAGAGAAGGGCAAGGGCTTCTACTTCTCGCCGAAGCTGATCGAGTGGCTGGGTCCGAAGCGCGAAGGCGATATCGCCGACGAGCCGTACATCCACTACGCCGCGAGCATGCAGGCGCTGTTCGAGAAGCTGGCGCTGCAGATGATCGACCACTACCTGGGCGACGTCCTCAAGGAGACCGGCAAGCTGGCCTTCGCCGGTGGCTGTGCGCTGAACGTCAAGCTGAACCAGAAGATCATCGCCCGTCCGGACCTGAAGGAGCTGTTCGTCCAGCCAGCCTCCGGCGACGCGGGTACCGCGGTCGGTGCCGCGGCCTACGTCTCCCACGCCCGCGGCGTGCCGGTGGAGAAGATGGAGCACGTCTACCTCGGCCCGTCCTACTCCAACGAAGACGTGATCGCCGCCTGCGCCCGCCATCCGAGCAAGCCTGCATGGCGCAAGATCGACGACATGCCTGAGCGCATCGCGCAGATCATGGTCGACGGCAACCCGGTGGCCTGGTTCCAGGGCCGCATGGAGTTCGGCCCGCGCGCCCTCGGTGGTCGTTCCATCATCGGCTGCCCGAGCGTGCCGGGCGTGGCCAACCGCATCAACGAGCAGATCAAGTTCCGCGAGCGCTGGAGGCCTTTCTGCCCGTCCATGCTGGACACCGTCGGCCCACAGATGATCAAGGTCGATCACCCGGCGCCGTTCATGACCTTCACCTTCGAAGTGGCGGAAGAGTGGAAGACCCGCGTGCCGGAAGTGGTCCACGAGGACGGTACCTCCCGTGCCCAGGTGCTCAAGCGCGAGTACAACCCGCGCTACTACGACATGATGAAGGCCCTGGAGGCCCTGACCGGCAACGGCGTGTCGCTGAACACCTCGCTGAACCGTCGTGGCGAACCGATGATCTGCTCGCCGACCGATGCGCTGAACATGTTCTTCGGCTCCGACCTCCAGTACCTGATCATGGAAGATATCCTGGTGGTGAAGGACGGCGCGAAAGCCTATGACACGCTCGACTGACAAGCGCGTCCTGCAGTTCTGCCATGGCTATGACGGGCCCTTTCTCGACTGCGCCCGTCAGTACGCCAGCCTGTTCGCCGGCAGCGGCTACCAGGTCACCACGGTATTCCTCACTGGCAAGGCCGATCCGCGCGTGGCGCAGGGCTGCGCCAGCGACGAGGTGCTGTTCCTCGAATTCAGCTCCAGTGCCATTCGTGGCCTGAAGCTGGGTGCGATCCGGGCGCTGCGCAAGATCGCTGCGGCGCGCGACTTCAGTTTCTGCATCGCTCATCGTTTCAAGCCTGTCTATATCGCCTTGCTGGGCACGCGCCTGCCGGTTATCGGCGTGCACCATGCGTTCGATGACTACAAGCGCGGCAGTCGCCAACTGCTGGCGAATCTTTTCAGCAAACGCCTGAGCCTGCTGGGCGTGTCCGACGCGGTACGCGACGATATGCGCCGCTCGTTGAAGAAATGGCCGGCCGAGCGTATCCAGACACTGTACAACCGCATCGATATCGAAGCGCTGCAAGGCCAGCTGGTGCCCGCCAGCGAGGCTCGTGCTGCGCTGAAGCTGGACCCGCAGGCGTGGATCGTCGGCAACGTCGGTCGCCTGCATCCGGACAAGGACCAGGCCACCCTGCTGCGCGGTTTCGCCCAGGCGTTGCCGAACCTGCCGGCGGGCGCTCGCCTGGCGATTCTCGGCAAGGGCCGCCTGGGGCCTTCGCTCAAGGCCCTGGCGGCCGAGCTGGGCATTGCCGGGCAGGTCGACTTCCTCGGCCAGGTGCCCGATGCCCGTCGTTATTTCACTGCATTCGACGCCTTCGCCCTGAGCTCGGACCACGAGCCGTTCGGCATGGTCCTGCTGGAGGCGATGGTGGCTGGCGTGCCTGTCGCCGCGACCGCCTGTGGCGGCGCTCCTGAGGTGGTGGAAGGCGTCGGCGTGCTGTTCCCGCTGGCGGATCCCGTCGGACTCGCGCAGTCATTGCAAGTGCTCGCTGGCATGGATGAAGCGCAGCTCGAAGAATGCCGCTCACGCATGCTCGAACGCTTGCGCCAGCGCTTTTCCGACGAGGCGGTGCGCGAGGTGTTCTGGCGCCTGCCCCACGTCGTCGCGCTTACCTCGGGGGCCTGATGCTCAACCTTATCCAAGGCTGGCGCGAGCGAGGCTGGGCCGTCATCGACGCACGTACCTACGAACAGGCCTGGGCGCGCTTTGGTGGCAGCGTCGCCAGTCACCCGCTGGTGGTCGCGCAACTGGCGGAGATGGCTGACATTCCCGTGCGCTACCTGGCCTGGCAACAGGATGGCGAGATCAAGGCGGCGATCCCGACCTGGGGGCGCTACCTGGCCCTGTCCAAGGATGTGCTCAAGCGCAAGGGCAAGAAAGGCCTGTTCGACCTCGGTAATGCCGAGATCATCCTGCCGGCCGCCGCCGGTGCCCAGGCGCCATTGCGCCATGCCGCACGCTACCTGTCCGAACTCAACCAGGGGCGCTTCAGTGGCTTGAAGGCCCAGGCCGAGTCGCTGGCCATGGCCCGCCAGCCTGAAGACCTGTCGAAGAAATTCCGCTACAACCAGCGGCGTGAGCTGCGCCTGCTGGAAGAGGCGGGCGGGGTGGTGCGGCCGATCACCGATTTCACCAGCGTCGAGATCGCCGCGATGTACTGCGATCTGTTCCAGCGTCGCTGGGGTTTCGCCGCCACGGGTGCCGAGCGCATGGCCGAGGTCATCGAGCGCCTGCGTTCGCTGTTGATCGGTTCGGTGATATTGCTCAACGGCGCGCCGATTGCCATTCAACTGGTGTACAGGGTCGAGGCGCCAGACTGGATCAGTGTCGAGTACGTCAACGGCGGCGTGGATCCCGAGACCCGTGAATTCAGCCCCGGCAGCGTGCTCAGCTTCCTCAACACCCAGAGCGCCTGGGAAGACGCCCGCGCGCGCAACAAGACATTGCGTTTCTCCTTTGGCCGTTCGGATCGCGAGTACAAGGATCGATGGTGCCACCCCGTGCCGGTCTTCCAGTCTTGAACCGCAAGCAGCAGTTGCTCAAGCGCCATCGGCGCAACAAGCGCCTCGGGCTGTTGTTCGGCCTGGTGCTGCTGGTTGTGGTTGGCGTGCTGGTGGCCTGGTGGTTACCGCTGGTACTGGCTGTCGTAGCCTGGGCGGCGCATGAGGCCTGGTTCGCCGACCACCTGTTCTACGCTCCGGCCAGTGACTACGACTACCAGCTCGATGCCGATGAGTGCCATGCCGTGGTGCTGCGCGACGGCTGCGTGAGTGTGCCTGGGACCTGTCGGCTACAGGCGCAAGATACCCTGATCCTCAAGATTCGCCTGCGCGCTGGCTGGCTGGGCCGTTTTTTCGACCCGGCCGTGAAGATCCATGGTGACGAGGCCGATTGCCAGGCTTTCGAGCGTGGCGTGGCAGGCGTTCGCTACCTGAACCTGACTGGTCATTCCCAGGCCTTGGGTGAAGGGCGACTGCGCCTGGCCGGGCAGTTCTGCCGCCTGGACCACGACGCCGAGCTGTTCGTCTGCCGCCATCCCGACTATCTGGCCGGGCCGCTGCTGGTGATAGCACCACATGCCGACGATGCCGAGCTGGCCGCTTTTGCCACCTATGCCGAAGCGCGGGAAAGCTGGATCGTGACCCTGACCGCAGGTGAAATCGAGGCCGAGCACTACCGTGATATGGGCCTGGACCCGGTTTCCGCCGCTCGTCTCAAGGGCCAGTTGCGTGCCTGGGACAGCCTCAGCGTGCCACTCTGGGCTGGCGTTCCACAGGAGCGCTGTGTGCAACTCGGCTATTTCTGCTTGCAATTGCCGGCGATGAAAGCGCAGCCGGATCAGGCCGTCGGCTCCCGCGAAGCGGACCTGCTGGATACCCGCCCGTTTCGTCGTTTCAACAATGTGGTGCTGGCGAGCGACGCCAATGGTGCTCCGTCATGGCATAACCTGATCCAGGACCTGTGCGAGCTGATCGAGCGCATCCGTCCGGCGAGCATCGTGTTGCCCGAGCCGACGCTCGATCCGCATCCCGATCATGTCTGTGCCCGCGACGCGGTGATCGAGGCGCTGGCGCAGACCCGGTGGCAGCCTGAGGTGCTCCTGCACTACGCCAATCACCTGCATGACAACGACCGCTGGCCAATGGGCGATGCCGGCAACGGGGTGGCGCTTCCGCCATATTTCGACAGGGACGCGGCGATGCGCCCCTGGGCGCGGACAGTCTCCACACAAACTCAGTGGCAAAAGGCCATGTCGTTGGGCATGATGCACGACCTGCAGCCTCGCCTGCCGTTCAAGCGGCGTCTGCGACGAGTGCTGCAGCGTTACCTGGCGGGCCGGAAATGGCCGGCCTTTGGTGAGAACGAATTTTTCCGCAAGGCAGTTCGTCGGCACGAACTCTTCTGGGTAGAAACGTGTGCCGACAAGAGAGAGCAACGGTGAAAGTCCTTTTTCTGGTTCAGAAAGACCAACGTGCAATCCTGGACCGTCTCTATGACGGTATCGCGGCTGGGTGCGACTGCGACATCCGCTGGCTGAGTGATGCCGAACAGGACAACCTGCGTGGTTATTTCCGCGAGCACGTCAAGGTCGAGCAGTACGACCGCATCCTGTTCTTCCTGCGCTTCAAGAAGGAAATACGCCAGGTCAGCTTCATCCGCACCTTGCCGAACCTGGTGATCCTGGAACATGACGCGTACCAGAACTACATCCCGTGCAAGTACACCGGCAAGTTCAGCGAGCACTACGGCAAGCTGCCCTGGGCGAGGGTCATCACCTCTGGCGCGGTCGTCACCCGGCATCTGCGTGACGAGGGCTTCGACGCGGTGTTCATACCCAAGGGCTATGACCAGGCTCTGTTGAGCAACGAGGGCAGTGAGCGCGACATCGAACTGGCGTTCGTCGGCAGCTTGCGCAGCGTCGCCTATTCGGGGCGCAAGGCAATGCTCGAATCCCTGGCCAAGGTCGAAAACCTGGTGATCACCCGCACCAAGTCCGGCGAGGAATACCGCGCCACCCTGAGCCGGATCCGTTTCTTCGTCAGTGCCGACGTGGGCATGGGCGAATACATGATCAAGAACTTCGAGGCCATGGCCTGCGGTTGCGTGCTGCTGGCGTACGACCAGGGCGAGGAAGAGAATCGCGCGCTGGGCTTCGTAGACCTGAACAACATCGTGCTGTACCGCGACATCGATGAACTGCGCGGGAAACTGCAGCAGTTGCGCGAGCAGCCCGAACTGGCCGACAGCATCGCGCGCAATGGCCAGCAGTTGGCGGAGCAGCATTTCACCTTCGATGCCCTGGGTCGCGCGATCGTCGAGGCCATGCGTCCCTCGTTGCGTCCGCATGTCGTGCCGGGCTGGTGGGCAAGGTTGCGCAGCGCGGTAGGCCTGTAAGGCCGCTTCATCGTTTTTTACCGAGGAAAGATAACCATGGTCTTCAGCGAAAACAGTCAGATCACCTTGATGGTGACCAGCTGTGGCCGGTTCGACCTGTTGAAGCGCACGCTCGAGAGTTTCGATCGCTTCAACACTGCGCCGATCCGTGAAGTCTTCATCACGGAAGATTCCGGCGACGAGGCGGTGCGTGATTGCATCCCGGCCGCATGGCGCGAGCACACAACCTTCATCGTCAACAACCCCAAGCTGGGCCAGATGCGCTCCATCGATGCGGCCTACGGGCAGATCAAGACGTCCTGGGTTTTCCACTGCGAAGACGACTGGGCGTTCTATCGCCCTGGCTTCATCGAGGACTCCCAGGTCCTGCTCGAAGCCGACCCGCAGGCGCTGCAGGTCTGGCTGCGAAGCTTCAACCATGATCTGCAGGTACACAGTCCGTATGTGTTTCTCAACGAGCGGCAAGTGCTCCAGGGCATTGCGTTCCATCAACTGGGCTCGCACAAGGCCGACTGGCAGGGGTTCTCCCTCAACCCTGGACTGCGTCGCCTCGCGGACTACCAGCAGCATGCACCCTATGCCGCGCACTCTGGCGAGAAGAGCCTGTCGCGGGCCTATGCGGCGGAAAATCGCTACGCACTCATTCTGGAAAACGATGCCGTGCTGCATACCGGCTTCGGTGAACATGTCGAGTTGCCGCAGGAACGCGTCAACAAGATTCGACGTAAACGCAGGGATCGCTTCAAGCTCATGGGAAGCGTTGCTGTCGGCATCGTCATTGGATTTTTGATCAGCACTTTCTTGTGAGGCCAATCGTGGGAAGCAGAACCAGTCGTCGTTACTTCGCCGTGGCGACGATCGTATTTCTATTGAGCTACATCCTGATGAATTCGTCGAAATGGACGAACAACATCTTCTATGCATTCATCGCGCTGCCGGGCCTGGTGTTCCTGCTCAAGGAGCGTGGTGCGGGCCTGCTCAAGCAGCCGCTGGCCTGGGCGTGGCTGGTATTCATTGCGTGGTTCCTGGTGCCGGCGGCAATCGCCGGAGACGGCCAGTTCTACAAGCACATTCTCTACGTCGCTCTGTTCGTGTTCGTCGTTGCGGCGCTGGTCGAGCCGGAGCTGATGCGCAACGGACTGTTCGTCCGGGGGATGTTCTGGATACTGTGTGTATACATCTACGGGTTTGCAGCCTATGCCTACCTGACCGGAGTGTATGGTCTCGGCGAGCGGGTTGCTTTGTTGCCCTCACGGCTGCAGAACGTGATCTATACCAGCATCTGGCTGCTCTGCGCGCTGGCTCTGGCGTTCCCGCTGTGGCTCAAGGAGCGCCGCTATCTTGAGGCCGCCGCAGCCGTTCTGTTGAGCCTTTTCGCCATTGCCTTCGTCCTGCAGACCCGTACCGCCCTGGTCGGCGCGGTCTTCCTGTTCGGGCTTTGGGCGCTCCACGCCATCTGGAAGTTCCCGAAGCTCGGGTTGGCCGGACTGGCTGTCGGCATCGTCGGGGCAGGGCTGACGTTGTGGATCATCCATGATCAGGCCTGGTTCGTTGGGCTGATGGCGCGCGGAGATTCGTTCCGGGTAGAGCTGTTCCAGATCATGACCGGCGAATGGCGCAACTGCGGCTGGCTGCTGGGCTGTGGTGTCGAATTCAAGACCACCCAGTTGCTAGGGGGCTTCATGCCCATCCAGCATCCGCACAATATGTTCGTGGCGCTGGGGTTGTATACCGGTGGTGTCTCGCTGGTGCTGTTCCTCGTGCTGATGGCGTCCACGCTGTTGATGGCCTGGCGCAATCGCGATCCTTGGGGTCTGTTCCTGGCAGCTGCCCTGGTGATGCTCAACTTCGATGGCAGCAAGCTGGTGGGCAACCCCGATGAGCTCTGGCCATTGGTGCTGCTGCCCGCAGCCGTGGTGATGGGATGGGTCGTGCAGGAAAAGCGACGCTCCCTGATCTGATGCAACTGACGACCACCTTCGGGTGGTCGTTCCGTTTCAGCCCTTGCCCAGGACCGTCGCGAGGTCTGCGGCAGTGCAGCGCGTCTGGGCGGCCTGGTATGCCCGGGCGAACACGTCGTTGCCCTGGCCGAGCAGCCAGGCCCGGTCTTCCTTGTAGCGCAGCATGTGCTTGAAGTTGCGCAGGCGCTGGGTCTTGCGCAGCGGGCGGTGGTAGGTGCGCATGTCGGCGATGTCGATCAGTCCGAGTTCGCCTTCCGGGGTCAGGACCACGTTGCCCAGGTGGGCTGAGCGGAAGTAGATGCCTTTCTCGTGCAGTTCAGCGATGAAGGTGCCCAGGCGTTGCCGTAGCGAGTCGTCGCTGCGTGGATCGTCCAGCAACTGGCGCAGGGTCTTGCCGGGCAGCGGGTCGTAATGCACCGCGTCACGGGCGATCTCGGCGATGCGATAGACCTCGCGCACCTTAGGGCACGGAATGGCGCGCTCGGCGAGGGTCCGGCAGTTGTCAGCGAAGCGCCGGGCATAGGGGTACCAGGCCGCGGAACTGATCAGGCGCTTGCGCCGGAACAGTTTCAGCATCGAGCCGTCGCGCAGGCGCAACACCTTGTCGCCGGTGCCATCGGCTTCCAGAACGTGCGCTCCTTCGCGCAGGGCGAGGTAGCGGGCATGGTCGAGCGCTTGCATCGAAACTCCTGTGTAAAGCCAGCCGGCTATATTACCCCAGCACGAAGTGGCAAAAACCGCTTGTGCTACAATCCCGCCTCTTTTTCATACGACGGACTCTCATGACTGCTCCCGATTCGTCCGGCCCTTCGAGCCTGAAGATCTACTTCCGTCTGCTGAGCTATGTGAAGCCCTACCTGGGCACTTTCCTGGTCAGTATCGTCGGCTTCGTCATCTTCGCTTCTACCCAGCCCATGCTGGCCGGCATCCTCAAGTATTTCGTCGATGGATTGAGCAATCCCGAAGCGGTGCTGTTCCCCACAGTGCCGTACCTGAAAGACCTGCAACTGCTCCAGGCCGTGCCGCTGCTGATCGTGCTGATCGCCGCCTGGCAGGGGCTCGGCTCCTATCTGGGCAACTATTTCCTGGCCAAGGTTTCCCTGGGCCTGGTGCACGACCTGCGGGTCGAGCTGTTCAACAAGCTGCTGGTCCTGCCCAACCGCTACTTCGACAATCACAACTCCGGCCACCTGATCTCCCGTATCACGTTCAACGTGACTATGGTCACCGGCGCGGCCACCGATGCCATCAAGGTGGTGATCCGCGAAGGCCTGACCGTGGTGTTCCTGTTCGTCTACCTGCTGTGGATGAACTGGAAGCTGACCTTGGTAATGCTGGCGATCCTGCCGCTGATCGCGATCATGGTGAGCAGCGCCAGCAAGAAATTCCGCAAGCAGAGCAAGAAGATCCAGGTGGCGATGGGCGACGTGACCCATGTCGCCTCCGAGACCATCCAGGGCTACCGCGTGGTGCGCAGCTTCGGCGGCGAACGCTACGAGCAGGAGCGTTTCGCCAACGCCAGCCAGAGCAATACCGACAAGCAGTTGCGCATGACCAAGACCGGGGCCGTATACACCCCGATGCTGCAACTGGTGATCTACACCGCCATGGCGGTGCTGATGTTCCTCGTCCTGTTCCTGCGTGGCGAGGCCACTGCCGGTGACCTGGTCGCCTACATCACCGCAGCGGGCCTGCTGCCCAAGCCGATTCGCCAGCTCTCCGAGGTCAGTTCGACCATCCAGCGCGGCGTGGCTGGCGCGGAAAGCATTTTCGAGCAACTGGACGTCGAGCCCGAAGTCGATAGCGGCACCGTCGAGCGTGATCGCGTCAACGGTCGCCTTGAAGTGCGCAACCTGAACTTCACCTACCCGGGCAGCGAGCGCCCGGTCCTCAGCGATATCAACTTCACCGCCGAGCCGGGTCAGATGATTGCCCTGGTCGGTCGCTCCGGCAGCGGCAAGTCGACCCTGGCCGGCCTGATCCCGCGTTTCTACCAGCACGAGCAAGGCGAGATCCTGCTGGATGGTGTCGAGGTAGAGGATTACCGCCTGCGCAACCTGCGCAAGCACATCGCCCAGGTGACCCAGCATGTCACCCTGTTCAACGACACCGTGGCCAACAACATTGCCTACGGCGACCTGGCCGGCGCACCGCGGGAGCACATCGAGGCCGCGGCCGCCGATGCCTACGCCAAGGAGTTCATCGAGCAACTGCCGCAGGGCTTCGATACCGAGGTCGGCGAGAATGGCGTGCTGTTGTCCGGTGGCCAGCGCCAGCGCCTGGCGATCGCCCGTGCGTTGTTGAAGAACGCGCCGCTGCTGATCCTCGACGAGGCCACCTCGGCACTGGACACCGAGTCCGAGCGACACATCCAGGCGGCCCTCGACCAGGTGATGAAGGGTCGTACCACCCTGGTCATCGCTCACCGCTTGTCGACCATCGAGAAGGCCGACCTGATCCTGGTGATGGATCAGGGGCGCATCGTCGAGCGTGGCAGCCACGCCCAGTTGCTCGCTGCCAACGGCTACTACGCCCGGCTCCACGCCATGGGCCTGGACGAGCCAAGCAAGGCCGACATCACCTGATACATCTGTCCGGGGACTTCGCGTCCCCGGACTTTTCCGCTGTAATCTGGCACATGCGTCGCCTGTGCTAATATCCCGCCCCTGTTCATTCTGTCTGATGGGTTCTCCATGAAGTTGTCCATGCCGCGTTTCGATCAAGCCCCGGTACTGGTGGTCGGCGATGTCATGCTCGACCGCTACTGGCATGGCGGTACTTCCAGGATCTCGCCCGAGGCCCCGGTGCCGGTGGTCAAGGTCGAGCAGATCGAAGACCGTCCCGGCGGCGCGGCCAACGTGGCCTTGAACATCGCCGCGCTGGGCGCGCCGGCCGCGCTGGTCGGCGTCACCGGCCAGGACGAAGCGGCAGAGAGCCTGGCCAACAGCCTGCAGGCGGCGGGCGTGCGCTCGGTGTTCCAGCGCATCGCGCACCAGCCGACCATCGTCAAGCTGCGGGTCATGAGCCGTCACCAGCAACTGCTGCGCATCGATTTCGAAGAACCCTTTGCCACCGACCCGCTGTCCCTCGGCGCGGAAGTCGACACCCTGCTGGACGGGGTCAAGGTGCTGGTCCTGTCCGATTACGGCAAGGGCGCGCTGCGCAACCACCAGAGCCTGATCCAGGCCGCTCGCGAGCGCGGCATCCCGGTGCTGGCCGATCCCAAGGGCAAGGATTTCTCCATCTACCGCGGCGCCAGCCTGATCACCCCGAACCTCAGCGAGTTCGAGACCATCGTCGGCCGCTGCGCCGACGAGGCCGAGCTGGTGGCCAAGGGCGGCCAGCTGATGCGTGAACTGGAGCTGGGCGCTTTGCTGGTCACTCGTGGCGAGCACGGCATGACCCTGCTGCGTCCGGATCATCCGGCCCTGCACCTGCCGGCCCGTGCCCGTGAAGTGTTCGACGTGACCGGTGCCGGCGACACGGTGATTTCCACCCTGGCAGCGGCCATCGCCGCCGGCGAGGACCTGCCGCACGCGGTCGGCCTGGCCAACCTGGCTGCCGGCATCGTCGTTGGCAAGCTGGGTACCGCGGCGATCAGCGCTCCGGAACTACGCCGGGCGATCCAGCGCGAGGAAGGTTCCGAGCGCGGCGTGCTCAGCCTCGACCAGTTGCTGCTGGCCATCGACGATGCCCGCGCGCACAAGGAAAAGATCGTCTTCACCAATGGTTGCTTCGACATTCTCCATGCCGGTCACGTGACCTACCTGGAGCAGGCGCGGGCCCAGGGCGATCGCCTGATCGTCGCGGTGAACGACGACGCCTCGGTGAGCCGCCTGAAAGGCCCGGGCCGCCCGATCAACAGCGTCGACCGGCGCATGGCGGTACTGGCCGGTCTGGGTGCGGTGGACTGGGTGATCAGCTTCCCCGAGGGCACCCCGGAAAACCTGCTGAGCCAGTTGAAGCCGGATGTGCTGGTCAAGGGCGGGGATTATGGTATCGACCAGGTGGTGGGTGCCGATATCGTCAAGGCCTACGGCGGGACGGTGAAGGTGCTGGGTCTGGTGGAAAACAGCTCGACCACGGCGATCGTCGAGAAGATCCGCAAGAACTGATATCTCCTGTGGGTGCTGGCATGCCAGCGCCCACAGGGTTCACTTGCTCAACCCGCCCCGCGCCATCTGCAACAACTCCTTCGCTTTCCCCGTCAACCGCTGCAAGCCGCTGTCCGGCTTCTTCGGCGTCAACCCCTGCTGGCGCAGCCAGTCCTTCCAGCGAATCCGCTCGTCCTTCACCACCCAGCCTTCCTGCCGGGCGAAGCTCTCGGCCAGGTACAGGCCACGGGTGCCGGCCGGCACCAAGCGATCCTTCTTCAGTTGGTACAGCTCGGGTAACGGCTGGCCATCCTCCAGCGGCATCAGGTACAGGTCGGGCCGCGCGCGATTGAGCCGGGCCACCAGTTGGTCGCCTTCGAGGCGCTCGTCGACATGGAACAGGCTCAGCGACTTGGCTTCCTTCGGCACCTGCAGGCGCAGGTCGTAGATCAGTTGCAGCGAGGCCGTGGGCAGATGCACATAGGCCCGCGGCCGCTCGATCAGTTGCTGGTTGCCACAACGCACCGGACGCGCCGCACCGGTATGCGGCGTGAGGATGAAGGGCAGGGCTTCCCGGTAGTGCAGGGCGGCGGCATAGGGGGCCGGCAGCCAGGTGTCGTTGAAGCGTCCGCCGAGCCAGCCTTCCGGGGTTTCCAGCAGGCATTCCTCGGCGACTTCCTGCACCGCCGTGTGCAGCGGCAGGTTGAGCTCCTGGGCAGGCACGTAGCCGGAGATCAGCTTGAGCACCACGTCGCCGCGGTCCTGTCGGCGCTGGCGCACCAGCACCCAATAGTCGCGGTGCTGCCAGCACAGGGTCAGGCGCACCGAGACGCCCAGGTTGGCCAGCTCGACGGCGAAGCGCTCGCTGTCCGGCAACTGGATGGCCTTGCGCCGTTGCAGGGTCTGGGCGAAGTTCAGCGGCCGGCCGATGCTCTGGTAGCTCAAGCCCTCCGGGCCGGCTTCGACATGGAGGGGCAGGGTCTTGAAGTTGCTGGGGTTCTTGCGGATCAGCGTTCGCGGCATGTCGGCTCCTTCTTGCGTTGGGGTCGGCCGCGGCGGCGGCTCAGTGCTGGCGCAACACCCGGGCGACGGTCGCCACGTTGTGGGCCAGGTGCAGCGGGTTGATGGTCCCGACAATAGCACTGCTCACCCCGGGATGGCCAAACAGCAGCTCGAAGCTGGCCTTCACCGGATCCACGCCCGGGCTCAGGCAGACATGGCCGCTGGCCAGGGCCTTCTTCACCAGGATCGCCTTGCCGTGGGCAGCGGCGTAGTCGAGGACAGGGCGCTCGGCCTGCTCGTCGAGATTGTAGGTGACCATGGCGCAGTCGCCCTGTTCCAGGGCTTTCAGGCCGCCCTCGGCGGTCTTGCCGGAGAAGCCGAAGCCGCGGATCTTGCCTTCCTGCTTGAGCAGGGCGAGGGTCTGGTAGACCTCCTCCTGCTCAAGGATGCGCAGGTCGTCGCCATTGGAGTGGACCAGGACCAGGTCGATGCAATCTGTTTCCAGGCGTTTCAGGCTGCGCTCCACCGAGGCACGGGTATGAGCGGCGCTGAAATCGAAGCGCGACTGGCCGTCATCGAATTCCTCGCCAACCTTGCTGACGATCACCCAATGCTCGCGCTGGCCGCGCAGCAGCGGGCCGAGGCGTTCTTCGCTGCGACCGTAGGCCGGGGCGGTGTCGATCAGGTTGATGCCCAGCTCGCGGGCCTGGGCCAGCAGCAGGCGGGCGGCGTCATCGTCGGGGATGGTGAAGCCGTTGGGGTACTTCACCCCTTGGTCGCGGCCCAGCTTGACGGTGCCCAGGCCCAGCGGCGAAACAACCAGGCCGGTGCTGCCCAGCGGGCGATGCAGGTCGTGCAGGGTTGGCAGGGTCATGGCAGCAGGCGCTCCCATTCCGGTTGGGCCAGTGGTGGTTTCGGCAGGTCGGGCAGGGCGGGGCAGTTGCCCGGCTTGATGCCGTCGCGGTCGAGGGCGTGCAGCACGCGGTCGGCGAAGTCCGGCGCCAGGGCCAGCTTGGTCGGCCAGCCCACCAGCAGGCGCTGCTGATCGGCGAGGAAGGCGTTGTCCGGGCGGACCAGGCCGGATTGCGCCGGCTCCGCACGGTCGACCCGCAGCGTTGCCCATTGCACCTGGCTAAGGTCCACCCACGGCAGCAGGCTAGCGACTTCCTTCTTAGCCGCGGCGATCTGCGCATCTGGCTCACGTGCGACGCCATCGGCCTCGGCGATGTCTCCGCCGAGGTACCAGACCCACTGGCCGTCGGCGGCCGGGTGGGTGGTCACGGTGATGCGCGGTTTCGGTCCGCCACCCAGGCAGTGGGCGTACAGCGGTTTCAGGCTCGGCCCCTTGGCCAGGACCATGTGCAACGGCCGGCGCTGCATGGCCGGCTGGTTCAGGCCAAGGTCGGCGAGCAGGTCGGCGGTGCCGGCACCGGCACTGAGCACCACGCGCTGGGCGCGGATCTCGCGGCCGTCGACGCGCAGGCCGACGAGGTCGTCGTCCTCGCGCAGCGGTTCGATCTTCTCGCCGGCGAGCAGGCTGTCACCGCCCAGTTCGGCCAGGCGTTGCAGCAGGCTCGGCACGTCGACCACCAATTCAGCCAGGCGATAGACCTTGCCCTTGAAGCCGCGGTCCTGCAGGGCCGGCGGCAACTGGTCGCCCTTGACCTGGTCGACGCGGCCGCGCACGGCCTTGCTGGCGAAGAAGCTGGTGAGGTTGCCGGCGAGGGTGCCGGGGGACCAGAGATAGTGGGCCTCGGACAGCAGGCGCACGCCGGACAGGTCCAGCTCGCCGCTGCCTGCCAGGGCCTCGCGCCAGCGTCGTGGCATGTCGGCGATGGCTTCCGAGGCACCGGTCAGGGCACCGTGCAGCGCGTACTTGGCGCCGCCGTGGATGATGCCCTGGGACTTGAGGGTCTGCCCGCCACCGACGCTGGCGCGTTCCACCAGGACCGTCGAATAACCCAGGCGCCGCAGGCGGGCGTTGAGCCAAAGACCCGCGACCCCCGCGCCGACGATCAGGACGTCGGTGGAAATGACCGTTGACATGCAGTTACCTCGACAAGCTGGACAGGCGGGCAAGTATACGCCTGTTACAGCTCGTCAATGCCCGGCGGTTTTCGAGAACAGCTGGATCACCACCACCCCGCCGACGATCATCGCCATGCCGAGCATGGCCGGCACATCCAGCTTCTGGTCGTAGATGACCAGTGCCGCGACGCTGATCAGCACGATGCCCAGTCCGGACCAGATGGCGTAGGCAATGCCCACCGGAATGCTGCGCACTACCAGGGTCAGCATCCAGAAGGCCACAGCATAGCCGCAGATCATCAAGGCCAGCGGCAGCGGTGTGCTCAGGCCCTTGACCGCTTTCATCGAGGCGGTGGCGATGACTTCGGCGCAGATGGCGATGGTGAGATAGGCGTAGGCATTCATGGTTCGGACTCCTCTGGTGGCTCGCGCATTCTAGGTCTTGGCCGGATGCGGTAAAGTCATTTCCTATCTGCTGGGGAGATAGGTTCGATGGTCCAACCGCAATGGAGTCTGGAGCAGGTCCGCCTGTTCGTCGAAGTGGCCGAACGGCGCTCGTTTTCTGCCGTGGCACGGGCCGAGGGGCGTGCGCAGTCGGCGGTGAGCAATGCCATCGCCTTGCTGGAAACCGACCTGGGCCTGACCCTGTTCGAGCGCAGCAGCGGGCGGCAGCCGCAGTTGACCGAGGCGGGGACGGCGCTGCTGGAAGACGCCCGGGAGTTACTGCGCCAGTGCGAACGCCTCGACGGCCGGGCCTCGGCCTTGATGCGCGGGCAGGAGCCGCGGCTGCGCTTGGCGCAGGACGAGGCGATGCCCTATCCGCCGGTGATCGAGAGCCTGGACGAGCTGTCGCAGCGCTTTCCGTTGCTCGAAGTGCAACTGGCCAGCAGCGCCCAGGGTGATGTCGCGCGGCAACTGGTGGAGCGGCGTGCGGACCTGGGCCTGATGTTTCACCACGAGCGTGTGCCGGATGCGCTGGAGCGCCGGGTCCTGGGGAGCATCGAGATGGTCACGGTGTGTCCGCCCGGGCATCCGCTGGCGGCGCTGGAGCGGGTCAGTTGCGAGGATCTGGCGCGACACCGGCAGTTGCTGGTCAATCCTCGGGACAGTGGTTATGCCGGAGGCGAGCCGGCCAGCCCGCTGGTGTGGCGGGCGGACAGCTTCTATGTGATGGCCGAGCTGTTGCAGCGCGGGCTGGGCTGGGCATGGTTGCCGCGCCATGTGGTGCAGTACCCGACCTACCAGCAGCACATGGTCGAGCTGGACTGTGAATGGCGCCCCCCGGCGCTGGTGGTGGAGCTTGCCTGGCGCCGGGATGAGCCGCTGGGGCCGGCGGCGCAATGGCTGGCGGAGCGCTTTGCCGTGCACCTGCGGGAGATGGGGTAAACTCCCGCGCCATGAACAGAACCCTCTATACCCTGCTATTCCACCTGGGCCTGCCGCTGGTCGCGCTACGCCTGTTCCTGCGCGGGCGCAAGGCGCCGGCGTATCGCCAGCGCATCGGCGAGCGCTTCGCCTTCGGCCTGCCGCCGCTGGACCCGGGCGGCATCTGGGTGCACGCGGTGTCGGTGGGCGAGAGCATCGCCGCAGCGCCGATGATCCGCGCGCTGCTGCAACGTTATCCACAGCTGCCGATCACCGTCACCTGCATGACCCCCACCGGTTCGGAGCGGATCCGCGCGATGTTCGCCAACGAGCCGCGCATCCAGCACTGCTACCTGCCCTACGACCTGCCTTGGGCGGCGTCGCGTTTCCTTGATCGCGCCCAGCCGAAGCTGGCGATCATCATGGAAACCGAGCTGTGGCCGAACCACATCCATCAGTGTGCGAAACGCGGGATCCCGGTGGCCCTGGCCAATGCCCGGCTGTCCGCGCGCTCGGCTCGCGGCTACGCGCGCTTTGCCGGCCTGACCCGGCCGATGCTGGAGGAAATGAGCCTGTTCGCGGTGCAGACCGAGACCGAAGCCGAGCGCTTCCGCCAGTTGGGCGCGCGTCCTCAGTGTGTGCAGGTAACCGGCTCGATCAAGTTCGACCTGAAGGTGGACGAGCACCTGCTGCCCCGCGCCCGCGAGCTGCGTGGGCAATGGGGCGCGACGCAGCGTCCGGTATGGATCGCCGCCAGCACCCATGACGGCGAGGACGCCCTGATCCTTGCTGCGCACAAGCAATTGCTGGCGATCCATGGCGATGCCTTGCTGATCCTGGTCCCGCGTCATCCCGAGCGTTTCGACGCGGTGCATGCGCTGTGCAGCGAGCAGTTCGTCACGGTGCGGCGCTCGTCCGGCGCGGCGCTGGATGGGCAGACCCGCGTGCTGCTCGGCGACACCATGGGCGAGTTGCTGTTCCTCTATGCCCTGGCGGATATCGCTTTCGTCGGCGGCAGCCTGGTGCCCACCGGCGGGCACAATCCGCTGGAGCCGGCGGCACTGGCCTTGCCGGTGATCATGGGACCGCATGTGTTCAACTTCCTGGAAATCAGCGCGATGCTGCGGGAGGCGGGGGCGTTGGAGCAGGTCGATGATGCCGAGGGGCTGGCGACCGAGGTGAGACGGCTGATCGAGTTGCCGCAGGATGCGCGGCGGATGGGTGAGGCGGGGGTGGCGGTGATGCGGGCCAATCAGGGGGCTTTGCAGCGGCTTCTGGATGGGCTGGGTGGACTGATCCGCTAAGGCTTTGCACGGACCTTGTAGGAGCGGGGTCACCCGCGATGACGGCGGTGGGATCACCCGGCGCCAGGGCGGGGGGCCCCCCCCCCCAACTGGGGGGAGAGTTAACGGCCGGGCGGGGCCAAGGGCGGGGG
>NZ_JAZDQN010000044.1:0-51280 GCF_036324125.1 Pseudomonas ulcerans
GCGTTTTTGGTTACTTTTGCCGCCCAGCAAAAGTGACCCGCCGTAAAGGCGGAAGGGGCCGGCAGAGTCGCCGCAGGCAATGGATAAGCTCGCAGCACCAGCACCAGCACCAGCACAAAGCGAGACACCCCTGGCGCGACGAGGCCGCCAAGGTCACGGAAAGTGTTACTGTTGCCCGCCAACAGCCCAGGCGGAGCCCGCCCTTGCACCACCTCCAACCCCATTGGCACGGCACCCTCTGGCTGGCCCCCGACCATTGCCTTATCGCCGGCCAGGCCGGGCACACCGGCAGCCATGCCCACTATCCCCATCAGGTGCTGATCGCCCTGTCCGGGGAAGTCGAGGCCCTGGTCGACGGCAAGGTCGAGCGCGGCCCGGTGCTGTTGATCGAGTCGGGCCGGGAACATGCCATCCTCACCGGCGAGCAGTCCCTGCTCAGCCTCTACGCCGAGCCGCTGGCCTTCGAGCTGCCGCGGCTGCGTGAAGTCTGCGAAGGCACCGGCGCAGATGCCGAAGGCCTGCTCGCCGTCTTGTCCCGGCTACCTCGCCGCACGTTGCAACCGCGCTTGGCCAAGGCCGTGCAGCGTATCCGCGAGCTGGACGCCGACACCTTGCCGGCCACCGAGCTTGCCAGCGCAGCCGCCCTGTCCCTCAGCCAGCTGGAACGCCTGTTCAGCGGCGAACTGGGCGTCTCCGTGCGCCGCCTGGTGCTCTGGCAGCGCCTGCGCCTGGCCCTGCAGCTGGCGCTCGGTGGCCACAGCCTGACCAGCGCCGCCGCTACCGCCGGTTTCTCCGACTCGGCCCATCTGTCCCGCAGCATCCGCCGGCACTTCGGCATCCGTGGCGACCACACCCTGCGTCATCTACAACTGCGCGTGATCGGCCAGGGCGTCGCGCAACCCGGCGGGTAGTACGGCCGGTGGGTGAGTGGCGCGGGGCCCGATGAAGGGCTGCAGCAACTGGTCGGCGTAGGCCACCGGATAATCGGGGCAATCACCGATGCCCAGGTCATCGTCGGCCAGTTCGTAGCCCGGCAGGTGCAGCGCCGTGCCCAGCAGCCGGTCCCAGCCACTGAAGAACAGGGCGAAGTTGACGTCGCCATTGCTGCCGTACTTGAGGTGATGCAGGCGGTGCACCGGTGCCCAGGCGAAGGCGTGGCGCAGCACACCCAGGCGCATGTCGACGTTGCTGTGCTGCAACAGCAACTGGATGGCGATGGCGAAGGCCAGCAGCGCCGTAGTCTCCTGTGGCAGCCCGCAGAGCAGCAGCGGCAGGGTACCGCCGAGGGCTTCGAGCAGTTGGTGCAGCGGGTGCTTCATCAGGCCATTGAAGCCGTAGAGGCGGGTGACGCTGTGATGGACCGCGTGCAGGCGCCAGAGCAGGGCGCTGCGATGGCTGGCGTAGTGAACCAGGGTGATGCCGAGGTCGGCGATGGGGATCGCCAGCAGCAGTTGCCAGGCCAGCGGCCAGTGGCTGGGCCAGATGCCCAGGTCGGGCAGGAAAGGCGCAACCAGGGGAATGGCCGATACGCTGAGGATGTTCAGGGATTCGTTGACGCCGGCATGCAGCACATCGCGGACGGTGTCCTGTTGTGGCCGGTTCCAGAACGGGCGATAGGGCCACAGGCGCTCGCAGGCTGCGCTGACCGTGATCGCCGCGAGCAGCAGCGGCAACAGCCAGGCGAAGCTTGCGCCCAGGCTGGCGAGGGTTGTTGCCGTGCCGATGAAGCCGAAGAAGAAAAGGGGACCGTACAGGCTGCGCATTGGGCTGCTCCATGAAAATTGGAGCGCTGAGTGTCGGTCTGTTCCCGTGGTACGCGCTTGAACGAACGGCGCATGAGTGGGGGAGCAGGCAAGCCCGCTCCCGCCGTCAGAACTGCACCCGCCGCAGTCGGCCGGCCAGCGGCAGGACGCCACCCTCCGGCGTGGGCAAGGGCCTTCCCGACAACCCCATGCCCTCGCTGACCACCACCCCGCCAGGCACCAGGCACAGGTTGGACGGGGTATCCAGGCCCTCGGCCAGCACGGTTACCTCGCCGCTGTGCAGATCGCAACGCAGCAGCCGCCCGCTGAAGCGCGTGAACCCGCCATGCCGCGGTTCGCCGTTCCAGTCGGCGGTCAGCGGTTGTTGCAGGCTTTCGCACAGCTCCAGCACCAACAACTGACCCTGCGGCGCCAGCGCCAGCCCGGTGGGCAATTGCAGTCCGTCGATCACGCATTCGATCTTCCCGCTGCCCGGCCAGACGCGGATCACCTGGCCGGCCCTGTCGGCAAAATCCAAGCCCTTGCGCTGCGGATCGCCATGCAGTTCGCCGGAGAACAGGCTGATCAGCACCGCATCCGTCGCCGCCTCATGGACCAGGGTGACGGGCACCGCTTCCTGGCCCCGTTCCAGGTCCGGCAATTCCACCAGCACCTGCTCGCCCTCGCCTGGGCGGAATTCCACCAGCTGGTTGGTATCGGGCTTGACCGCCAGCCAGCTGCGGCGGCTCGGGTGGTAGCACAGGGCATTGAGATTGCCCTGGCTGTGGCACACAGGTTCCGGCGGAGTGTATTGCAGGTCGAGCAATCGGGAACCTTCGACGTAGTCGGTCTGGCTGACCAGGCAGCGGCCGTCGCCCTGGGCGATATCCGACAGCCCCATGATCTCGTCGCGCAACATGCGGACCTGCATGTTCATGGAGCGATAACCTTGGGCAACGGTCTCCCGCGGCAGCCAGGCGCCCGGTCTGGCCAGATCGGGACGCAAAAGACTGATGCGGCCACTGAACGGCTCGCCCGGCAGGCCCGAGCCGGCTTCGACCAGCAGCAGGCTGCCGTCGTCCTGCAGGTGCACGCCGCGAGGGTTGAGCAGGCCTTCGGCGATGAGGGTGGAAGGGCGCAGGTCCTCGCGGGGACGCGCCGGGATGGTAATGGGCATGGGGGTCTCTCTCCGTGGACAAATGCCGGGTGACATCACGTCACCCGGCGCTCCTGTGTCAGATGCTCGCGTAGTCGCCCATGCTGAGCGGTTGCGGTGGGTAGTTGAGCTTCACCAGCTTGGTCGCCCACAGCTCCAGGATTGCCCGGCGACTTTGCGGCAGGTCGCGGGTGATCGGCATCGCCAGGGTGCTTTCCAGCTGGTACTCCTTGCTGACCAGGACAATGAGCTGGTCGATGGCGCCTTCGATCCGCGACAGCGAGTTGAGCGGCATGTATTTGTCCATGATCGGGTACAGGTAGTAGAACGGCTCCAGGATGCGCGGGTAGATGAAGGTTTCCCAGATCTGCTGGCCGCAATCGGCGTTGTGATAGATGGCGTTCCAGGCATTGACGAACTCTTCCTCCATCTGCGGCTCCTGGGGCAGCACGCGGACCGGGGCGAGGAAGTCGGCATAGGTCTGGAAATAGCTGAAGCTGAAGGGAATGTCAGGTGCCTGGCCGTTCTCGTGGAGGAAGAAACGCAGGGTCGGGAAGCCGGCTGCCACGGCGGTCATGCTCAGGGTGGCGATGCCGTTGGCATCGGTCTGGATCTGCGTGTAGCTGTACTGCACCGTGGTGTTCTGGCCCTGCAGGACGCCTTCGGTCTGCACCGCGCCGCCGAACGTCAGGCAGGGGCTCAGCGCCACCGCACCCGGCGTCGTCAGGTACTGCTGGTAGCTCACCGGCTGCATGGTGGCGGAGCGCACGGTGGGTCGGACCGCGACGAGCTGGCGGCCGTTGCCTTCGTTGACCTGCTGGGGGGCGGTGGGCATGTCGACGAACTGCGGCAGCACCGAGCTGTTGTTGACGCGGTCGTCGGGATAGTCGTTGAACAGGGTGAAGTCGGCAGGGTTGCTGAAGGCCAGGTAATAGTCCGAGGTCCCCACCAGGTAAGGGTTGTTGTACTCCACTACTGTCAACGCCGTGCCAGCCGGCGCCGGCAGGCCGTCGTACTGCACCATGATCTGCAGCGTGCGGGTATCGCCCACGTCGATGAAGCTGCCGCTGTCCACCACCTCGGCGGTCCACATCTGCTGGGTGGCGACGGTCGCCGGCGTGGTGCCTTGCAGTTGCAGCTCCAGCGATCCGCTGGCCAGCAGCTTCTGCGCATCGGCGCTGAGAGGCAGGTCGAGGATGCCGGAGCGCTTGACGAACTCGGACTGCTTGTAGTCATCGAAGCCGAAGCTGCCCACCGAGGTGAAGTTCGAGCCCTGGCGCACGCCGATCTCGTAGCTGCCGGCATCGAATTTTTCCGCATCCGGAATCGCCGCGGTCTTGTCCAGCGGATAGAACGGGAAGCCGTTGAGCAGGTCCAGGGACAGGGTGTTGTCGTGCGCCTGGACCGGGATGATGCCCAGCGTCTGCGACTTGTCGGGTTGCCCCGGGCGCTTGAGCGTTACCGCCTGGCTGCCCACCAGGCGACGCCCGCCGGGTGCCGTCGGGTACTCGTCGGCGAACCACAGGCCGAGGGTGCCGGAGGTACGGCTGTAGGCGGGGTTGAAGAAGATGCTGCCGACGTTGTCCAGGCCCTTCTGATACATGTCCTGCACCTGGGCCATGTCCAGCGGCGCGGTGGAGTGGGTGTTGATCGGCGGGTAGTTGTTGAAGATGCCGTTCTTGTCGTAGCAGGTCAGGTAGGACGAGAAACGCAGCATCAGGCCCTGGGCGCCTTGCTGGTCCATCTGCTGCTGCAGGTTCTGTAGCAGGGTCGAGCCGCCGAGGGCCCAGGTCAGGTTCTCTTTCGGGAAGCAGGTCTGCCAGGTGGCCGTCACGTAGAACAGGCCGCCCAGGGTCGCCCAGTTGAAGTTGAGGAAGCGGTCGAGCATGCGGTACTGGCGCTTGGCGGTGAGGCCGCACTGGTCGTTGCCCAGCACCAGCCGGTCGAAATACAGCGCGGTGAAGGTGTTCTGCCACGGGCTGATATCGACGAAGCGCGCAGGGGTCGGGCTGTTGCTGCCAAAGGGGTTGCCGAACAGGTTGAAGCCCTGGTTGATCAGCGGGTCCTGGCTGACGTAGCCGCCGCCCGGCAGTTCGCCGCCGCTGATGACCGACTTGATGTCGTTGTAGCTGACGGTGCCGCAGCCGTTGTCGCCGAACAGGTCCCATTCGCCGGGAATCAGCGTCGGCGGGCTGTTGGACACGTTGCCTGGTACCTGGGTGACGTAGTCGGGGGCCTCGTGCAGCACCCGCGGGGTGATCAGCCACGGCATCAGGTAGGTGTCGGCGTTTTCCGGGGTGATGTTGTAGTACTTCAGGAACGGCCAGTTCAGCTCCATCTTCACCGCGTCGTAGAGCGGGTAGGTGTCGTTGTTGTTGCCGGTCGGCGGGTTCCAGAACATGTGGCCGTTCAGGTAGATGCGGGGGAAGTTCAATACGCTCATGTCGTTCTCCTTAACGTTGCCACTGGGCGCGTTTCAACGACCAGACGAAGTCCAGCCGGTTGTAGCCGGCAAACTCCGATGCCGGCACCAGGGACGTCGGGTAGACGATCCCGTCCTGTTGCTTGAGGGCGAAATTGAAGTAGCCCTTGTCCTTGGAGTACGCCGCGGTGTCGTGGCAGGCGAAGCACGACGACTGGCTCTGGAAGGCCGATTCGAGTTGCGAGTTGGCGAGCAGGGTGGGGTTGGTCTGCAACTGGGTGCCGATCAGCTCGTACTGCGACAGGTTCTCGTAGATGCCCTGGAACTCGCTGTTGACCGGCTGCGCGGCGGCCGTCGGGCCGGTGCTGTTGGTCATCTCCGTGGGTGGAATCGCGTTGGTCACGGTGTACTTGTGGTTGTTGCGGTTCTCGAAGGTGGTCCAGACCCAGCCCGGCGTCAGCTTGTTGATCACGTGCAGGCCGCTCAGCGCGGCGTAGCCGACCTGGTAGGTGCCGCCCTGTTCCTGGTACCAGGCCTGGGCGATGTAGTAGTTGTCCTTTTCCAGTTGCGCCTTGAACGCCAGGTCGCTGCCGATCCACAGCCAGCCGGCCTTGAGTTCCCAGGCGTTGGAGGGGAAGGCCAGGTCCTGGGTCAGGGCGGCCTGGCCATTCACGTTGTAGACCTGCTGCTGGACGATGTAGTCGAAAGTGCCCTCGCTCATCAGCAACTGGAAGCGCACGGGCTTGCCGCTGAGCTGTGCCGGCACCGTCTTGCCACCCATTTCCAGGATCAGCCCGTCGACCTGTTGCACGGCATTGAGGTTGTGGAACGCACGATTCAGGTTCATGCCCTGGGCGCTGGCCGCGTCCAGCACCGCCTGCGGCGGTGGCACGTTCTGGCTGTACGCGCCGGGCGCCGCGCCATTGCTCAGGTAGACCTGGTCCGAGGGCTTGAGGGTCTCCCAGACCCGATCGAGGCCATTGGCGGCGGGCTGGTTCAGGCAGGCGAACCAGTTCCAGCTCAGGGTTTCCGGGCTCTGCGCGAGTTCGGCCCGGGTCTTGGCCAGGTCGCCCCCGAAGTCGAGGAAGTTGTTGCAGTCGAATGCCTCAGCCTGGGCCAGTCCGGCCAGTGTACTGAGAACGGTTATAGAGATGGCTCGCCGCATGTAAGCTCCTTGGCATTGGCCAGGTCGGTGTAGGACTGCCCCAGGAAGTGTTCCAGGAGCAGTTGTTTGACCTCTGTCACCGCGAGACGCGGAGGCAACGACAGGTCGCAATCGGTGATGAGCAGGGGGCCGTACTGCTCGCTGGCAGGCGCACGGCCGTGACTGCCGCAGACCAGTCCTGTGTCCAGCGGGATCAGGTCCATGTAGTAGCGAAAGCCGAGTTTCTTCTGCAGCAGGCGGCGCGCCACTTTCAACCGGGGGAAGCGGATCGACGGGTCGACGAACAGCTCCACCGGGTCGTAGCCCGGCTTGCGGTGGATATCCACGGTGCGGGCAAAGTCGGGGGCCTTGGCGTCGTCGAACCAGTAGTAGTAATCGAACCAGTGACCCGCGGCGGCCACGGCCACCAGTTCGCCGCTGCGCGGGTGATCCAGGTGCAAGGCACCTTGCTCGTGCCTGTCGAGGACCTGTTCGATGCCCGGCTGCCCCTGCAGCAGCGCCTTGACCCGGGGAATGTCCTCGGGCTTCTTCACATAGACATGGGCGATCTGGTGGTCGACCACGGCAAAGGCGTCGCTGGCCCCCGGATCGAGCAATTCCCAGCTCAGCGACTGGCGCACCTGCAGCAGGCCTTCGCCGCGCAGCACGCGGTTGATCGACACCGAGCGCTCGACCGCCTCGATGCCGTATTCGGAGAGCAGCATCACCGCCGCGCCCTGGTCCCGGGCAAAGTCCAGCAGGCGCCCGACCTCCTGGTCGATGGCCCGCACTTCACCTGCGATCGACGGATGATCGGGGCCGACCCGTTGCAGGCTGTAGTCGAGGTGAGGCAGGTAGATCAACTGCAGGTCGGGGCGGTTGAGCTGGAACTCCAGCAGGGCGCAATCGACGATCCAGCGGCTCGACGCGATGCCGGCCGCCGGCCCCCAGAAACCGGGGAAGGGGAACTCGCCGATCTGCGCTTCGATCCGTTCATGCAGGCCCCGCGGCGAGGAGTACAGGCCGAACAGCTTGCGGCCGTCGGCCGGATAGTGCGGGCGCGGGGTGATGGAGGCCGCCACGTCGGCATACATGTTGAACCACCAGAACAACTGGCTGCAGCGGAACCCGGGCAGCGCCCGCTGCAGGGTATGCCAGACCTTCTCGCCCTGGATCAGCGCGTTGGGCTGCAGCCAGAAGCGCACTTCGGCCTGGTCGCGGAAGTACCAGCCATTGCCGACGATGCCATGCCCGGAGGGCGGCAGGCCGGTGAGGATCGAGGCCTGCACCGTGGAGGTCACGGCAGGGAACGAGGGTTGCAGGCTGGCCATCTTCGCTGTTTCCAGCAGCCTGTTGATGTGCGGCGTCGCCGGACCGAGCAATGCCGGGGTCAGGCCGACCACGTTGATCAGCAACAAGGGCTGGCGCGGGCGATCAGCAGGCATCGGCAGGCACCTCCAGTGGCTCTTCGTGCAGCAGGTGACGTTCGCGCAGTTGCGCTTCGACCCAGTCCAGCTCGGCAGCGATGCCTTGTAGCTGGGCCTGTTCGTCGGCAGGCCGCAGTTGTGCGGGGAGAACGCCCCAGCTATAGGTTTCCACTTCCAGCACGGGACGGAACTCCGCGTGCCTGGCCAGGTAGTCGAAGGTCTGCTTCAGGGCGACCTGGCTGCCACTGAGTTCAGGCAGCAGCAGGTGCTCGCTGAACAGCGGCACATGGAAATGAATGCGCAACTCGGGATAGCGGCGCGGATCTTTCGCGCATGCTTCGAGGGCCGCCGGCAGGTCCAGCCACTGGCCGTCGCGGGCCTTGACCTGATGCAGGTAGGTGGCTTCGGAAAAACTGGCCAGCACTTTGAGCACTTCGCGGCGGCGGCTTTGGTCGTCGACGGGTATGCGACAGATAAGGGCGTTGGACAGCTGGATCTTGCCGATCGGCACCCCGGCCTGGCGCAGCCGCGCCAGCGATTGGCCACAGTCCTCGAACATCACCGCCTGGTGGCAGACGTCGAAGCACAGCGCCAGGTAGGCCTGGTTCGGATCGCTGGCCTGCCAGTGGCGGAAGAAGGCGATGGCCTGGTCGGTGTTCTCCAGCACGCAGTCGGGCTCCATTTCCAGGCAGACCACGATCTTCCTGCCGGTCTCCCGATGCAGGCTGGCCAGCCCGGCCGTGAGCTGGCGTAGCTGGTCCTCGGCGCGCTGCTGCAACAGCGGGCTCCAGCCAGCGGCGTAGCCCAGCGGCACGCTGGAAATCACCCCTTGCCCGCAGTCAGGCGGCAAGGCCTCGGCCAGGAGCCTCGCCAGGTCCAGGCTGTAGCCCAGGCGTTCCGGCATGCTCCAGTCGGGCAGGTACACCTCGGCCTTCACCGCGCCCTCATGGAAGCGGCCATAGGGAAAGCCATTCAGCGACGTCAGGCGCAGCCCGGTGTCGTGCAGCAGGTCGAGGAACTGCGCCCGTGCCTCCGGTTGTTGCAGCTCGGCCGCCGCCCGGGCGCAGATCCACAGGCCGCTGTCCTGGCGGTCCAGCCCGCGCAGCCGGCGCACGCCCTGGAAGTGCCGTTCGATGGAGGAGCGCAGCCCGGCCAGGTCATGGGCCGGGTGCACATTGCTGCAATAGCCGAGCTGCGCGGCCTTCATTTGACCACCGGGTCCTGGCCGCGCAGGGCGGAGTTGTCCTGCCACTGCTTGCGCTGGTCGATGGGCAGCGGCTTGCTCACCAGTGCCTTGTCCAGCTGGCCGCTCTGGGCGAAGAAATTCACCGGGTTGTGGAACAGCACCTGCTCCACCTGGGCCTCGGTGAAGCCGGCGGCAAGCATAGCCTGGCCGGTCTTCGGCACCTTCAGCGGGTCGCTGATGCCCCAGTCGGCGGCGCTGTTGACCACCATCTTCTCGGTGCCGTACTGCTTGAGCAGGGCGACCATGCGCTCTTCCGACATCTTGGTGTTGGGGTAGATGGAGTGGCCGCGCCAGCAGTCGCTGTCCAGTACCAGGGGCAGGGTCAGTTCGTTGAGGTGGTCGATGATCACCAGGTGCTCGGGGATGCCGACTTCGCGGATCACCGCCAGGGTGCGCTTGGTGCCGCCGATCTTGTCGCGGTGCGGGGTGTGTACCAGCACCGGCAGCTGGAACTGCCGGGCCATTTCCAGCTGCATGGCGAAGAAGCGATCTTCCTCGGGGGTGATGTCGTCGTAGCCGATTTCGCCGACGGCCACCACGCCGTCCTTCACCAGGTAGCGCGGCAGCACGTCGAGCACCTCGTGGGCGACCGCGATGTTGTTGGCTTCCTTCGGGTTGATGCCGATGGTGCAGAAGTGATGGATGCCGAACATGCTGGCGCGGAAACGCTCCCAGCCCACCAGGGTGTCGAAGTAGTCGACGAAGCTATGCACGCTGGTGCGCGCCTGGCCCTGCCAGAACGCCGGCTCGATGACCCCGGTGATGCCGGCGGCGGCCATGTTCTGGTAGTCGTCGGTGGTGCGGCTGACCATATGGATATGCGGATCGAAGTACTTCGGCATGGTTACATCCTCTTCAAGGCAGAGTGTCGTGTACGTAGGGGGGCGTTCAGGCGCTGGCCAGGTGCTCGTGCCATTCCCGGGGCAGGCGTTGCTGCCGGTCCAGGCCCGCCAGGCGCTGGCGTTGCGCAGGGCTCAGCAGGTCGAAGGCGATCAGCCGGGGCAGGCTGGGGGACACCGTGCGGGCGGCGGCCAGTTGCTCGTCGAGCAGGTCGAGGGCCAGCTGGTTGAGGGTGACGCCGTGGTGCTGCTCCAGGCCGATCACCCGGGCGCTGTCCAGGCCCATGCCCAGCGCCTTGAGCAGCAATTGCTGGAAGGCCCTTTCCGGGTAGTGACGGGACGGGTAGGCCGTGTCGAGGGCGAGGGCGGCGAAGACCTGGGGATTGCTGGTGCGCCCGGCCAGCAACGCCAGGTCCAGGCACTGGCCGCGGCTGTCGAGCCAGTCGAGGGCCTTGAGCAGGGCGATCTTTTCCTGATCGTCGCCCCACAGGAACAACTGGTTCAGCAGGGGCACCTGGGCGTCGCCGGCATGCTGGCCGACGACCTGGGCCAGCAGCAGCGCACGGGCCAGTTGCACGGTGCTCCAGCCGTCAGCGCCGGGCTGGTCACGCAGGTGGCGCTTGCACTGGCTGATCAGCACGGCAGCCTTGATGGCCTCGGCGGTGCGGGCCAACTGCTCCCGGGCCTGTTGCCACCAGTGCTGTTCGTCCGGGTCGAGTTGTCGGGTCAGGTGCTCATGCCGTTCAGCCAGGCATTCGTGGCGCATTTCGAGCGAATCCATGCTCATGTCGGTTTGATCCAGCGCTGGAAGTGAGGAAGCAGGAAGAACACCAGGACGCAGAACAGGCTGCCCAGCGGCTGGTTGGCCACGGCCATCACCAGGGCATCGAACAGCGGCAGCGCCGCCAGCCCCGCGCCGATGAAGGCGCGCACCTGGCGCTTTTGCGGATTGGCCAGGTGCAGCCGGTAGTGCCAGCCCAGCCAGCCCAGCCACAGCGCCAGCACCGGCCAGAACCACAGTGTCCCGGCATACAGCGCCAGGGCCAGCGGGCTCAGCATCAGCAGCAAGGGCAGGCGGCTGATCAGTTGGTTGCGGTGTTCCTGGCGGGCGAGGTAGGTCAGCCCGCTGATATACACTCCGAGCAGCGCGGCGCAGAGCCAGATGGGCTGCGGCGGTATCGCCAGGCTGGCCGCGGCGGTGAGATACAGCGCGGAGCGGCAGGCGCCCATCAGCCAGACGCTGTGGGCATGCTTCTTGTGCAGCAGGTTGTAGCCGAAGATGCAGGCCACTAGCAGGACCACGCCGCCCAGCAGCCAGCGGGGCTGGTCGATCAGCTGGCTCAGGAGCAGCGCCGAGGCGCCGGCCAGGGCCAGCAACAGCACGCTGGCAAGACGCACCTGCCGGCGGCTGACCAGGCCCAGGGTGATGGGCCGGGGGTTGTGGTGCTGTTCATCCCAGTCGGCATCCAGCAGGTCGTTGAGCAACATGCCGGCCAGGTACAGCAGCGACAGGGTGACCAGCAGCAGCACCCAGACCAGCGACGAAGGCGGCGCCAGGGCCCCGGCACTGCTGGCCAGGAGGGCGGCGGCCAGGGTGTTGGTCCAGACCGTCGGCAGGTTGGAGATGCGGCCCAGGGTCATCCAGGCCTTGACCTGCGGCATCTGGCTCATGGCGTGCAGCCCTCGTTCAGGGCCGGTGCCGCAGTGCCGCGGGACGATAGCCGCAGCAGCGCCTGCTCCATCAGGCGGTCATCGATTTCATGCAGGTCGATGGAGCTGCCGATGCGGTTGAGCATGGGGATGGACAGCTGTCCGCCCAGGTGCTGGCGGAATTCTTCCAGCCCGAGCAGCACCAGGGAGCGGCCTTGTGCGTCCTTCAGGCTCAGTTCCGGCGGGCACAGGTTGAAGCCGAGCCTGGTCAGCAGGTCCATGACCCGTTCCGTCTCGGCATCGCCCAGCAGGCCCAGGGCATTGGCATAGAGCCCGTCCAGGGCCATGCCCACCGCCACTGCTTCACCATGGCGCAGGCGGTGCTGGCTGAGGTTTTCCAGCTTGTGCGCGGCCCAGTGGCCGTAGTCCAGCGGCCGCCCGTTACCGCGCTCGAAGGGATCGCCGGCACCGGTGATATGCGCCAGATGCAGTTCGGCGCAGCGGCGAATGGCATGACGGCTGGCGGCATGCTCGAAGCCGGCGAGGGCATCGGCCTGCTGCTCCATCCACTGGAAAAACGCCTCGTCCTTGATCAGCGCCACCTTGACTGCTTCGGCCAGGCCGGCGATCTGGTCGCGACGGCCCAGGCTGGTCAGCAACTGGAAGTCGTTGATCACCGCCGTGGCGGGGTAGAACGCGCCCAGCAGGTTCTTCTGGCCGAAGGCGTTGATGCCGTTCTTCACCCCGATCCCGGCGTCGTTCTGTGCCAGTACCGTGCTCGGCAGGCGAATCAGGCGGATGCCGCGGTGGAAGGTGGCGCAGGCATAGCCCACCGAGTCCAGCAGGGCGCCGCCGCCCATGGCCAGGACATAGCAGTGGCGGTCCAGGCCATGGGCGAGCATGTCGCGGTAGAGCTGCTGCAGTACGTCGGCGGTCTTGCTCAGTTCACCGGCCGGGACGGCGATGGGGGCCGCTTGCAGGTGCAGGTCGGCATGGGCGGCGAACCAGGCCTGGATCTGTGTCGCCAGCCGTGGATTGCATTGCAGCAGGTGTTCGTCGGCGAAGATCAGCACCGTCACGCGGCCGTGCTGGCCGGCGGTGAGCTGCTGGTGCAGGCAGGGATTGTCGAGGTCGAACAGATGGTCGGTGAACAGCACCGGATAGTCGTAGCTGACCTCGAAACGGCCGTGCAGCGCTTGTTGCGGCGCCTGGCGCAGGCGCTTGAACAGGCTGTAGCCGGCGATGAACAGGGCGGGCAGGACCATGCTGGCAAGCAGCGTCACCAGCAGCGCATTCTGCTCGACGAGGTAGCTGCCGATGGCGCTATAGGCCAGGGCCAGGCCGGCATTGGCCAGGGTGGTCACGACAACGAAAGTGCGCAGCGGATAGCGCTGCATGCCGGCGGCCACCACCGAGGTTTCCGCCAGCACCGGCACGCCGCGCAGGGCGATCAACGACAGAGTGCCGAGCTTGCGGGCAAGCTGTCCGGGCTTGCGCTGGTGCAGCCCGAGGCGCCCCGACAGCACCCGGAAATAGCCGGCGCCCAGGGCGTAGCCGAGCCAGGCGCCGAGGCACAGGCCGATGAAGATCACCAGGTAACCGCCGACCCCGCCCAGGGCGGCCACGGCCAGCAGCGCCACCATGCTCGACGGCACCGGCAGCACCACGTCCAGCGCGAGCAGGGCGATCACCAGCAGCGCCAGGTTTAACTGCTGCGCCGGAGTCCGGGGAAGGTAAAGATCGAGCTGGGCGACAAGGTCCTGGATCTGTTGTTCGAACAGCAGGAAGCTGGCGACCACCAGGACGGAAAAGCAGATTACAGACACCCAGAACCATTCGGCAGGCCCTCGTTTCGAGAGCACACCACGCCATAGGCCGCGCTTCATCAAGCATCCCTCTTGATATTTTTTCGACTGATATCCGTTTCAGTTTCTACAGACTGATAGTTGTTCTTTTGAGGGAGTGAGGTGTCTTTTGAGTGATAGTGTTTTGATGGCACCTCATCAGGTCACTCACAAAACTTAGACGGTCGCGGGGCTTTTGCAAGGCGCGGGCATGGGATTTTTCGAGGGCTGGAGGGCCCGCTCCCACAGAGGGATGGTCGACGCGGGTAGGAGCTGCGTTAGCTGCGAAGGAGCGCGCAGCGGTCCCGAATCCTGTCTATCCAATGAGCCTGGAGAAACGCGGCAGATCGGGCGCTGTGAATCCATGATGCGGTTTGGTCAGAGGCTCGTGCGGGATGGTCTTGGGACCGCTGCGCGGTCCTTCGCAGCTGACGCAGCTCCTACCCGGACCGCGCAGCATGGGTGGTCTGGGTAAACCGCCCATGCCCACGGAGGGTTTCAATCCAGGCCGAACTGCTTCAGCGCATGCTCGCGCAAGCGGCCTTTCTGCACCTTGCTCGACCCGGTCATGCCAATGCTTTCGAAGTCATCGACGATCGCCAGGTAGCGCGGCACCTTGAAGTTGGCGCAGCGTTCCTTGCAGAAGCCGGTGAGCTCTTCGACCGAGGCGGCAACGCCTTGCTTGAGGGTCACATAGGCCGCCGGCACCTCGCCCAGCCGCGCATCGGGCACGCCGATCACCTGGGCCAGTTCCACCGCCGGATGCTTGAGCAGCACCTGTTCCACTTCCAGCGGCGACACGTTCTCGCCACCCACGCGGAACATGTCCTTGAGCCGGCCGACGAAACGCAGCCGACCTTCCTCGGACAGCACGCCAAGGTCGCCGGTGTACAGCCAACCGTCACGCAGTGCCGCAGCGGTCTGTTCCGGCAGCTTGTAGTAGCCCTGCATCAGGCTCCAGCCACTGGCGCAGATCTCCCCCGGCTGGCCGGGCGGCAAGGCCTCGCCGGTGGCCGGGTCGCGGATTTCCAGGCGCAGCCCGGCATGGGGTTTCATCGAGCCGTCCAACCGGTATTCCAGCGGCTCGCGATGGTCGGAAATGACAATGTTCGGCGACGCCTCGGACAAGCCGTAGGCATTGCAGATCGCCGCCGCGCCCATGCGCTCCACCACGTCCCGGAGGATCTGCGGACTGGCCGCCGCCCAGCCACCCCGCAGGCACAGGCGGGTATCGCTGAAGCTGGGGTCGGCCAGGAGCATGAGGAACATGGTGTCGTTGCCCGAGGTCAGGGTGCAGCGCTCGGCACTCATGATCGCCAGGGCCTGGGCCGGGTCGAAGGTGGCTGCGGTGACCAGCGTCGTCCCCGTCACCAGCGCCACCAGCAGCGACATGGTGCTGCCGGCCACATGGTAGAAGGGCCGCGGACTGAAGTAACGATCCTCGGCCTGCACCCCCATGCGCCCGGCCACCGAATGGGCGACGCCGAGCATCGAGGCATGGCTGAGCATCACGCCCTTGGGGAAGGCGGTGGTGCCGGAGGTGAACTGGATCAGCAGGGTATCGTCCGGGGTCACCGCGTCGCGGGCCGCCTGCAGGGTGTCGGCGTCGATGCTCCCGCCAGCGGCGAGGAACGCCGGTGCGGCGATGGCGCCGGCCGGCACCTGCTCGCCGAATACCACCACCTGGCGCAGCAGCGGCAGGGCCTGGCCGGGCAGTTGCCGGTCGATGGCCGGCTCGACCTCGCGCAGCATGGCGATGAAGTCGATCTTGCCGAGGAAACGGTCGACGCAGAACAGCGCGCGGACGTCTTCATGGCCCAGGCCGTAGCCCAGTTCCTCGGTACGAAAGCGAGTGTTGAAGGGCACGCAGACCAGGCCGATGGAGGCGGCGGCGTACCAGGTCAGCGCCCAGTCCAGCGAATTGCCCATCAGCACGCCGATATGCTCGCCGCGTTGCAGGCCCAGGGCGAGCATGGCGCGGGCGCGGGCATCGACCTGCTCACGCAGCTCGCGGTAGTCCAGGCGGCCGTCGTCGGCCACCAGCGCGGTGTTGTCGGGGGCGCGCGTGGCGCTGTCCACCAGGACCTGCCACAGCGGACCGGGAAGCGGGGAAAGATGTTCGTTCATCAGGGTTCCTCAGGAAAACGAAGTCATGCCGGCGCGCCAGGTGCCCTGGGCGAGGTTGTCCTCGATGGCCAGGATTTCATGGGCGAGGGCACCGAAGCGGCTGTCGTCCAGGCCACGGTCGATGGTGCGCTTGGCACTGCGCAGGGCTGGGGCCGGGGCGGCGGCGATGCTTTGCGCCAGCTCGGCGACGAAGGCGGGAAATGCCGCCACCGCCCGTACCTGGTTGACCAGGCCGATGTTCACCGCTTCCTGTGCCGACACCTCGCGGCCGGTGAACATCAGTTCCTTGGCCAGGCGCCGACCGACGATGCGCGGCAGGCGCTGGGTCGCGCCCACCGTGCCCCAGCGGCCTTCCGGATAGCGAAAGCTGGCGGCCTCGCTGGCGACGATGAAGTCGCAGGCCGCGGCAATCTCGCAGCCGGAGCCCACCGCCGGGCCTTCCACCACGGCCACCACCGGCATCGGCATGTCTTCAAGGGCGGCGTACACGGCAAAGGCCTTGATCCGCCGGGCGCGGATCTGGTCCTCGTCCATGTCCTTGCGCTCCTTGAGATCGGCGCCGGCGCAGAACACCGGGCCGTTGGCGCGGATCAGCAGCACGTGCACGTCGTCACGCTGGCGCACGGCATGCAAGGCCGCGTGCAGGTCGCGGCACAGACCGGTGTTGAGGGCATTGCGCGCCTGGGGACGGTTCAGGGTCAGGGTCGCCACGTGTTCGTCGACGCTCAGGTCGACGTTTTCCAGTTGCAGTTCATCCATCTCAGATCGCTCCTGCAGTGCGCAGCGCGTCGATGCGCTGGGCGCTGTAGCCCAGGCCGGACAGCACCGTGTCGGTATGTTCGCCCAGCAGCGGCGGGCGGCCGGGATCGGGGCGTTCCAGGCCTTCGAACTGGAACGGCAGGCGGATCGCCGGGAAGCGCCCGCCTTCGGGGTGCTCGAAGGCGCCGAACACGCCACGGGCGTTGAGGTGCGGATCGACCACCACCTCGTCCAGGGTCTGCAGGGGCCCGGCCGGAACCCCGGCGGCGTCGCAGGCGCTGCACAGTTGGTCACGGGTCAGGCGTGCCGTGGCCTCGCTCAGCGCCGCCATGACTTCCTCGCGATGCAGGACCCGGCCGCTGTTGAGCTGCAGGCGCGGATCATGGGCCATGTGGTCGAGGCCGAGCAGTTGGCACAGCGGCCGCCAGTGCTGATCGGCACCGGTGATATGCACGTAGCCGCCGTCGGCGCAGCGGAAACTGGCCGAAGGCACTCGCCCCGGGTGCTCGGTGCCGAGGCGTTCGGGCACTTCGTCGAGGGCGAAGTAGCGGGCGGCGGCCAGGGCCAGCAGGCTGATCTGGCCGTCGAGCATGGAGAAGTCCAGGTACGCGCCGCTGCCTGCGCGCTCGCGGCCCTGAAGCATGGAGACGATGCCCAGGGCGATCCACAGCCCGGAGCTGAGGTCGGACACCGGAATCCCCGGCTTGACCGGCCCGCCGTCCTTCTCGCCGGTCAGGCTCATGATCCCGCTCATGGCCTGGAACACCGTGTCGTAGCCCTTTTTCCGCGCATAGGGGCCGGTCTGGCCAAAGCCGGTGCAGGACACATAGATCAGGCGCTCGTTCAGCGTCTTCAGGCTCGGCCAGTCGAGGCCGTAGCGCTTGAGGGTGCCCACCGGGAAGTTCTCCAGCACCACGTCGGCGTCCTTGACCAGCTCGCGCACCACCTGTTGACCCTCGGCGCTGCGCAGGTTGACGGTGATCGATTCCTTGCTGCGGTTGAAGGCATAGAAGTAGGCGCTGCGCTCATGGCCGAGGGCGGCGGCCAGGGCTTCCTCGTCCAGCTCGTCGCGCACCAGCTCGTCCTGGCCGACGAAGGGCTCGTAGCCACGGGTTTCGTCCCCCGTGCGCGGTTGCTCCACCTTGATCACCCGCGCGCCCAGTTCCGCGAGGATCATCCCGGCGAACGGGCAGGCCAGGACCCGCGCCAGTTCGATGACGGTAATGCCTGCCAGGGGCTTCATGGCTGCTGCTCCTGCTGGCGGAATGCACGCATGCGCGCGTTCAGTTGCTGGCCCAGCTTCAGGCCTTCGCTGAACGGCAGTTCGGCCACCTGGTGGAAGATGCGCTTGGTCGCTTGCATGGCATTGACCGGGTGCGCCGCCAGGCTCAGGGCCAGGGCGCGGGCTTCGTCGAGCAGTTGCGAGTCGGGCAGCACGCGGTTGACCAGCCCCAGGGCGCGGGCTTCGTCGGCGTGCACGGTGCGGCCGGTGGCCACCAGCTCGAAGGCGGCCTTGCGCCCGACATGCTCCACCAGCCCGGCCATGACGATGGCCGCGACGATGCCGTGCTTGACCTCGGGGTAGCCGAAGCGCGCCGATTCGCCGGCCAGGACCAGGTCACAGGAGATCGCCAGGCCGGCACCGCCGCCCATGGCGTAGCCGTTGACTGCGGCGATCACCGGCTTGCCCATCTGCTTGACCAGGCCTTGCAGCTCGGTGGTCAGCGCCGCGCGGCGCTCCACCAGGTCCTGGTTGTCCGGAGTGAGCACGGCGAATTCGCGGGTGTCGGCGCCGGCGCAGAAGCCGCGACCGGCGCCGGTGACGACCACGGCGCGCACGCTGTCGTCGGCGTCGGCAGCCTTGAACGCGGCCACCAGGCCTTCGGTGAGGGCGAAATTCAGGGCGTTGAGCTTGTCGGCGCGGTTCAGGGTGATGGTGCGGACGCCGTCCGCGGTGTCGTTGAGTACGACGGAATCTTCGGTCATGGTGCAGCTCCCCTCAGGATTGCATGGCACGCAGGCGGGACAGCGCCTGTTCGAGTTCTTCGATCAGCGAGCGCATGATGGCGCTGGCCGGCAGCAGCTCATGGATCAGGCCGGCGGACTGCCCGGCCTCGACCTTGCCGTTGCCCACGTCGCCGTCGAACGACGCCTGTTTCAGGCTGGCCGAGGCCAGCAGCGCCTCGTAGGCCGGCGGATCGCTCAGGTGCAGGCCGTCGCGTTCGGCGGCGGCGACCCGTTCGGTGAAGGCATTGCGCAGGCTGCGCACCGGCAGCTTGCCGCGGCCCACCAGCACGGTGTCGGCGATCCCGGCTTCAAGCACGCGCTGCTTGTAGGCCGGGTGCAGGCTGGCTTCCTCGCTGAGCATGAAACGGGTGCCCAGTTGCACGGCGTCGGCGCCGAGGGCGAGCAGGGCGGCGATGCCATGGCCATCGGCGACTCCACCACCGGCCACCACGGGAATCGATACTTCCTGGAGTACCCGGCGCACGTTGACCAGGGTGCTGACTTCGTTGGCCGGCGGATGCCCGCCGGCTTCGCTGCCGACCACCACCAGGCCGTCGACCCCGGCGGCAGCGGCCTTGACCGCGTGCTCGACGAAGGCCACCACGTGCAGCCAGGTCGCGCCATAGGCCTTGAAGCGTGCCAGGTGCGCCTTGGGCGAGCCCTGGCTGGCGATGATCACCGGCACGCGCTCGGCCACCAGCAGATCGAGGATTTCCTCGGCGCCCTTGCGGTACAGCGGCATGTTCACCGCGAAGGGCTTGTCGGTGAGGCTGCGCATCTCGCCGAGGGTGCGTTGCAGGTCGGCCAGGCGCATGGGGCCGGCCGCGATGACGCCGAGACCGCCGGCGTTGCTGACCGCCGCAGGGAGTGCGGCGCAGCTCGATGCCCAGCTCATGCCAGCCTGGACGATCGGATAAGGGATACCCAGCAAGCGGGTCAGGCGGGTATCGAGGGGCATGGATCAGTCCTCATGGTCGTCTTCTTCCGACTGGTCATAGGGGATGTGCTTCTTCAGTTCGCCGAAGTAGCCCAGGCTGTTGGCGTAGACCCGTTTCATCAGGGCCTTGAGTTGTTCCCGCTCGGCCTCGGAAAGGCCGTCGAGCATGGCTTCGTTGCGGGTCCGCGAATCTTCGAGGATGCGTCGCACCAGGTCCTTGCCCGCCGGGCTCAGGCAGAGCAGGGCGCTGCGCCCGTCTTCCGGGTTGGGCTGACGCTCGATCAGCTCGCGCTTGCCCAGGTTGGTCACCAGCCGGCTCATCTGGCTCTTCAGCACGCCGGCATGCTTGGCCACCCGCACCAGCGGCGCTTCGCCGAGGTAGTCGAGGATGGCCAGGGTGCGCCACTCCAGCACGGTGATGGAGAAGTGCTGGGGGATCACCAGGGCCGCGATGCGGCTGGACAGTCCGGCCAGGCGCTGCAGTTGCACGGAGAACAGGTCGCGCATGTCCGAGGACGGTTCGAGCGCCTGTTGCGCCGTGGTTGCTTGTTTTTTCATGGGGTCACCTGTGAGGGGATTCGTTCATCAGTGCCTCATTGTTCTGGGTTGTCCGGCCAGGCTCAATGGTTGAATCGTCCTTGGGCGACAAGTTTGTCCAGGGTGGCGTCCAGGCCCTGCCTGAAAGCGGCCAGCACCAGGTCGATTTCGGCCTCGTCGATGATCAGCGGCGGGGCGAATACCACCGAGTCGTTGAGGGAGCGGGCGGTGACGCCGTGGGCCTCGGTGTGCCGCGAGGCCTCCAGGCCGACCTTCCATTCCTTGGGGAAGGCGGCCTTGCTGGCCTTGTCGGCGACCAGCTCGACGCCCCACATCAGGCCGGCGCCGCGCACCTCGCCCACCAGCGGGTGGTCCGCCAGCTGGCGCAGGCCGGCGCCCAGCCGTTCGCCGACGCGCTGGGCGTGTTCCGGCAGGCGACGCTCCTGGTAGATGTCCAGGCATTCCAGGGCCACCGCCGCCGGCACGGGGTGACCGCCGTAGGTGTAGCCGTGGCCGAACACGCCGATCTTCTCGCTCTGGCTGCGCATGGCCTGGTAGATGCCCTCGGAGATCATCAGCGCCGAGATCGGCAGGTAGGACGCCGACAGCGCCTTGGCGCAGGTGACCATGTCCGGTTGCAGGCCGAAGGTCTGCGAGCCCCACCACTGGCCGGTACGGCCGAAACCGCAGATCACTTCGTCGGCCACCAGGAGGATGCCGTGGCGCTTGAGCACCGCCTGGATCTTGGCGAAGTAGCCGGACGGCGGGGTGATCACGCCGCCGGTGCCCATCAGCGGTTCGGCGAAGAAGGCGGCGATGGTGTCGGCGCCTTCGCGCTGGATCAGCGCTTCCAGTTCGGCGGCAAGGCGGGTGGAGAACGCCTCTTCGCTCTCGCCCGGCAGCCCTTCGCGGTAGTAGTGCGGGCAGGTGACATGGAGGAAGCCTGGCAGTGGCAGGCCGAAGTCCTGGTGCAGGTGCGGCAGCCCGGTGAGGCTGGCGCTGGCCACCGTGGTGCCGTGATAGGCGCGGTTGCGGCTGATGATCTTGCGCCGTTGCGGCTGACCGACTGCACTCCAGTAATACCAGGCGAGCTTGATCGCGGTGTCGTTGGCCTCGGAGCCGGAACAGGCGAACAGCACCTTGGACATCGGCACCGGGGCCAGCTCGATCAGGCGCTCGGCCAGGCGGATCGCCGGCTGCGTGGCGCGGTGGGCGAAGTTCTGATGGTAGGGCAGTTCCTGCATCTGGCGCAGCGCGGCCTGGACCAAGCGCTCCTCGCTGTAGCCGAGGGCGGCGCTCCACATGCCAGACATGGCATCGAGGTAGCGCTTGCCCTGGTCGTCCCAGGTGTAGATGCCTTCGCCACGGACCATCACGGTCGGGCCGACCTGCTCGTGCAGCGACAGGTTGGTCTGGCTGTGGATGTGGAAGGCGATGTCGGCGGCGTGCAACTGGCTTGTCATTGTTGTGCTCCTGTTGGCTTATTCGAGATGGTTGACAATGTGAATCAATGTAGTTCATCTTGTCAACCATCTTGCTGGGCCAGACGGCACATCACGACGACCGGCGAGACGGGCACAGACCCGCTCCGCCTTGAGCATTACCGCTGCCTAGAACAATTCCCGCGCCGACCACGGCGTTACAAGAACAGGAGCCGGACAATGATCGACACCCTTCCTTCCGCCAGGACCCTGCGTTTCGCCCTCGGCCTGCTCGGCGCCAGCCTGGCGGCGCCGCTGCTGGCGGCCGACGAACAGACCGTCACCGTCGCCGGTTATGGCGGCAACCTGCAGGACGCGCTGATTTCCACGCTGTGGAAGCCGGCCGCCGACAAGGCCGGGCTGACCCTGCGCACCGAATCCCACGATGGCCAGCCCTCGGTGCGCCTGCAGGTGCAATCCGGCAAGCCGAGCTGGGACGCCATCCATATCGGCGCCAATGACTGTGCCGCGCTGTCCGAGCAGGGGCTGTTCGAGCCCCTGGACTATTCGGTGATCGATGCTTCCGGGGTGCCCAGCCGCGCGCGGGGCAAGGACTGGATCGCCACCAACAGCTATTCGGTGGTGATGGGCTGGCGCACCGACAAGTTCAAGGAAGGTCCGAAGAACTGGCAGGAATTCTGGGACACCGAGAAATTCCCCGGACGCCGCGCGCTGTCCGTGGCGCCGGACGAAATGCTCGAAGTCGCCTTGCTCGCCGATGGCGTACCGAAGGAGCAGCTCTACCCGCTGGATATCAAGCGCGGCCTGGCCTCGCTGGAAAAGATCAAGGACAGCGTCGCCGTGTGGTGGACCTCCGGCGCGCAATCCTCGCAGTTGATCAAGGACGGCGAGGTCGACCTGATCGCGATCTGGAGCAGCCGTGTCGATTCGGTGGTGAAGGACAAGGCACCGGTGGCCTATACCTATGATGACGGCCTGCTCGGCTACGGCTGCATGGCCATTCTCAAGGGTGCGCGGCATGTCGCGGCGGCGCAGAAGCTGATCGCCAACACCGTGTCGGCGGATATCCAGGCGCGCATCCCGACCATGATGGGCTACTACGGCCCGACCAATAACCTGGCCTTCGAGAAAGGCAACTTCTCTGCGGACATCCTCAACCAGTCGAACATGTCGCCGGCCAACCGCGCCCGCCAGACCATGATGGACCCGCGCTGGTGGGGGCAACACATGACCGACGTGCAGGAAGACTACAAAGCGTTGATTGCCCAATAGTTCTGGATTTATCGGAGGTCGGAATCATGCAAGGCAACATTGCGATCCGCGATGTCTACAAAGGCTACGGATCCTTCACCGCGATCGATCATGTCTCCCTCGACGTCAAGGCGGGGGAGTTCCTCACCCTGCTGGGGCCGTCGGGTTCGGGCAAGACCACGCTGCTCAACGTCCTCGCCGGGTTCATCCGTCCGGACGCGGGCAGCATCAAGGTCGATGGTGTCGAGTTCCTCACCCGCCCGCCGCACCAGCGTGACGTCGGCATGGTGTTCCAGAACTACGCGCTGTTCCCGCACATGACGGTGGCGGAGAACGTCGCCTACCCGCTGCGCCTGCGCAAGGTCGCCGGCGCCGAGCGGGCGCGGCGGGTCAAGGCGGCGCTGGAGATGGTGCAGATGGATCATCTGGGCGAACGCGGCATCCACCAGTTGTCCGGTGGCCAGCGCCAGCGCGTGGCACTGGCCCGGGCCATGGTCTTCGAGCCGAAGATCCTGCTGATGGACGAGCCGCTGTCGGCCCTGGACAAGAACCTGCGCGAGCACATGCAACTGGAGCTCAAGCGCCTGCATGCGCGCCTGGGCATGACCACCATCTATGTCACCCACGACCAGAAGGAGGCGTTGACCCTGTCGCACCGTATCGCCGTGCTCAACAAGGGCCGGCTGGCCCAGCTGGATACGCCGGATGCGCTGTACGAGAAGCCGCTGGACCGCTTCGTCGCCGGTTTCATTGGCGAAAGCTGCTTCTTCGAGGTCGAGGAAGGCGAGGGCGGGGTGAGCTTCCAGGGCGAGCTGCTGAAGCTGCCGGCCGGCACTGCTGCCCGGCACCCGCACAAGCGCTGGCTGATGGTTCGCCCGGAGCGCCTGCAATGGCGCGCCGGCAGCGATGGCGGGGCGATGAACCGCATTCGTGGCACGGCGCGGGAGGTGGTGTACCAGGGCGACAGCTACCACGTCGGCCTGGTCCTGGCCGATGGCAGCGAGCTGACGGCGCGGCACCAGAAGGGCTTCCGCGACGTACCGGTGCCGCTGCCCGGTGCGCCGGTGGAGTTGTGGCTGCACGCCGAAGAGACCCTGCTGGTGACGGAGTCGGCATGACTCCCGACCGCGATCATCCTCCCGCACCTGGACGAGGCTCGAACATGAAAACCACCACCACCGTGGGCCTGCCGCTGGCGGCGCCAGGCTCCGCCGCGCGCTCCATGCAGGTCACCCTGGCCCGCGCCGAACTGAAGGAACGCTGGAGCCTGCTGTCGCTGACCTTGCCGGGGTTCGTCCTGGTCTTCGTGGTCCTGGCCATTCCCCTGGCCTGGCTGCTGTGGATGTCAGCCTTCGACAACAGCGGTGCGCTGACCCTGGCCAACTACGAGCGGCTGTTGCGCCCGGTGTACCTGAGCAGCTTCAGCATCACCTTCCAGGTGGCGTTCTGCGTCACCCTGGCCTGCGTGGTGCTGGGCTACCCGCTGGCCTACCTGCTGTCGCAACTGCCGGAGCGGGCCAGCCAGATCTGCATGGCCTTCGTCCTGCTGCCGTTCTGGACCTCGATCCTGGTGCGCACCTACGCCTGGCTGGTGCTGCTGCAACGCCAGGGCATCATCAACAACTGGCTGCTCGACCTCGGGCTGATCCAGCAGCCGCTGGCCCTGGTGCACAACTTCTTTGGCACGGTGGTGGGCATGGTCCACGTGATGCTGCCGTTCCTGGTGCTGCCGCTGTACGACAAGATGAAGAACATCGATCCGCTGCTGCTCTCGGCCGCCGCCAACTGTGGGGCAACGCCGGCCCAGGCGTGGCGCCAGGTGTTCCTGCCGCTATCGCTGCCGGGCCTGGCCTCGGGTATCACCCTGGTCTTCGTGCTCTGCCTGGGCTTCTACCTGACCCCGGCGCTGCTGGGCGGCGGGCGCGTGGCCATGTGGTCGATGAAGATCAGCGACACCATCGCCCTGTACGGCAACTGGGGCGCCGCCAGTGCCCTGGGCGTGTCCTTGATGCTGGTGACGGTGCTGATCCTGCTCAGCCTGCGCCGCCTGTTCGGTCTCGACGATGCGCGGAGGAAAGCCTGATGCTCAAGCTCAACGAGGCGGTGACGCCGACCCAGATCACCCATTTGCAGCGGCTGTGGCTCTATGGCCTGGCGGGAATGGTGATGTTGTTCCTGATCATTCCCTGCCTGATCGTCATTCCCATGTCGTTCTCGGCCTCGCAGTACCTGGAATTCCCGCCACGGGAGTGGAGCCTGCGCTGGTACGAGGCCTACCTCGGCTCGCCGGAGTGGATGCAGGCGACCTGGGTGTCGTTCAAGGTGGCGATCATCTCCACGCTGGTGGCCACGCTGCTCGGCACCCTGGCGGCCTATGGCCTGTCCCAGGTGCGTGGCGGGCTGGCGAAGCTGGCGGGCGGGTTGCTGATGCTGCCCATGCTGGTGCCGATCATCCTGGTGGCGGTGGGGGTGTTCTTCGTCTACTCGCGCACCGGGCTGAACAACACCGTGACCGGGCTGGTGCTGGCCCACAGCGTGCTGGCGATTCCCTTCGTGCTGATCGCCGTGGGCAACGGCCTGCAGGGCTACGACATGAACCAGGAGATGGCCGCGCGCAGCCTTGGCGCGTCGCGGGCCTGGGCGTTCCTCACGGTGACCCTGCCGCAGATCCGCCTGTCGATCTTCTCCGGGGCGCTGTTCGCCTTCATCGCCTCGTTCGACGAGGTGGTGATCGCCCTGTTCATCGTCGGCGGCGACAGCTCGACCCTGACCCGGCGCATGTTCGCCAATATCCGCGACCAGATCGACCCGACGGTGGCGGCGGTGTCGACCTTGATGATCGTGCTGTCGATCGTGCTGCTGGCGGCGATGATGTATATCAAGGGGTTGGAGGGGAGGCGCAAGGCGACGCAGGGGTGATGGGGGGCGGTCTGTTGTGTTGCCCATGAACGAACGCCGTCACCTCATCCAGGACCGGCGCCAGCCATCGCATAGGGCGGGAGAATGCTGCAATCAATGTCCCGTGGCCCGGCCTGGAGAAACACAGCGCGCGCACGGGCACACCCAGCTCGCGCAAGCGCCGGGCCATGGCCGCGGTGTTGCGCTCGGGATTGACCAGCGTGTCATCCTTCGCGGCTATCAACAGCGCAGGGGGCGACGTCGCACTGATGTGGTTGATCGGTTGGGAGTCGGGTGGTGAATTCGGGAAGAAGAAAACCGGTTTTACCTGCGGATTTTCGACGGGCAGAAAGTCATAGGGCCCGGCCAGGCCGATCCAGCCGCTGAGCATCGAAGGTTCCATGCCCACGGCTGCCAGCCATTTGGGGTCTAGCGCAAGCATCGCTGCGTTGTAGCCGCCTGCGCTATGGCCCATCACATAGAGTCGCGCTGGATCGCCGCCGTATTGGCGGATGTGTTCGCGGGTCCAGCCCACCGCTCGCGCACTGTCTTCCAGAAAACCCTGATAGTGCACCTGCGGATAAAGCCGGTAATCGGCTATCACCGCGACGATGCCTCGTGCGGCCAGCGCCTCGCCGACAAAGCTGTAGTCACTGCGCGAACCGCTGTTCCAGCTGCCTCCATAAAAGAACACCACCACTGGCACGTCGGCTGCGAGATTGACCGGGGTGTAGACATCCAGCCGGTTGCGCGGATCGTTACCGTACTTCAGGCCAGATGCCTTGTTGAACGTGTCTTCCGGGGTGAGGAGGTTCAAGACCTTCAGCGGTGAACAGCCCAGCAACAGGCCCAACAGCCCGCCGACAACGCATAGGCGCAAGGCTATCCCGATCATGGTTCGTTCTCTGCAGCGGTGTGGTTTTAAGACTGCGAGCTTGAACAGGAATTCAGCGTTGTCGCCTCACTACATCCTCCTCACACCGCCACCGCCTCCGAGGTCCTCGACCGCCACGCAAAGCCCAACACCATCAACAACCCCAACCCGGCCATCGCCGCGCCCGCCAGGGAAATCGCCGGAAAACCCAGCCCCGCATTGATCACCGCGCCCCCCAGCGCCGCGCCAATCGCGTTGCCAAGGTTGAACGCCCCGATGTTCACCGCCGAGGCGAGATTAGGCGCGTCCTTGGCAGCTTCCATGACGCGCATCTGCAACGGCGGCACCAGGGCGAAGCTGGCGATGCCCCAGATCAGGATGGCTGCGGCCGTAGGCAACGGCCAGCGCATCAACAGGGTGAACGCCAGCAGGACCAGGATGAGCACGCTCAGCGAGACGATCAGGGTGCGGTCTATAGAGCGGTCGGCGGCTTTGCCGCCCCACAGGTTGCCCAGGGTCAACCCTGTGCCGAACAGCACCAGCATGGCGGTGATGAAGGCGGGCGAGGCGTGGGTCTCGCTGCTGAGGATCGGTGCGATGTAGGTGAAGACGGTGAACATTGCGCCCGAGCCGACGACGGTCAGGGCCAGCGCGCCCAGCACCGGGGCACGGCCCAGTACGCGGATTTCGGCCATGACACCTACGCTTGGCGGTGCCTTGAGGTCGGGCAGGGCGAACCACAACGCGGCCATGGTCACCACGCCGAGGCCGGTAATGCCCCAGAAGGCGGTGCGCCACCCGAACATTTCGCCAAACCAGGCGGCCAACGGCACCCCGCCAATGGTCGCGAGGGTGAGGCCCATGAACATGGCCGCTACCGCGCCAGCACGTTTTTCAGGGGCCACCACGCTGGCGGCGACGATGGAGCCGACGCCAAAGAATGCGCCGTGGTTCAGTGAGGTCACGACCCTGGCAATCATAAGGCTGTAGTAGTCGCTCGCCAGTGCGGACATGAGGTTGCCCAGGGTGAAAATCGCCATGAGCCCTATCAGCAGATAGCGCCGGGGAATCCTGCCGGTGGTCAGGGTCATCAGCGGCGCGCCAAGCAGTACACCCAGGGCGTATGCACTGACCAGCAAGCCCGCAGCGGGAATCGAAACACCGAGGTCCGCAGCAATGCCCGGCAACATGCCCATGGGGGCGAACTCGGTAACGCCGATGCCAAAGGCACCAATGGCGAGTGCAACAAGGGGGGGATTGATACGCATGAAAAGGCTCCTTATCTATGCCGCCAATGCTACGATCAAGCCTTTCAAGGCGGTAGACGGCATTTCTGGTAATCACCTTTGCGCAAGAGGCACAAGTGGACTTCAACGGTAGATCGGGTGAAATGTTTGTGTTTGCCACCGTGGCGCAAGAAGGCAGCCTGTCGGCCGCCGCGCGAGCATTGGGGCTCACGCCCTCGGCGGTCAGTCGAATCATCGCGCGAGCCGAACAGCGCCTGGGTACCCGGCTGCTGTTGCGCACCACGCGGGCGATCACCTTCACCGCCGAGGGCGAAGCGTTTCTGCGCGGCGCCCGGCGCATCCTGGCCGACATGGATGAGGTCGAGGAAGCCATTGCCGACCAAGGCGTACCCCGGGGGCGATTGCGGGTCAGCGCTGCCCTTGGCCATGGGCGTCTGTCCATCGTTCCCCTGGTCGCGGCCTTCAGCGAGCACTACCCGAACATCGTCGTCGACCTCACCCTGGGCGACGAAGTGGTCGACATCCTCAGCGGCCAGGCTGATGTGGCTATACGTTTTGGTCACTTGCCCGACAGCCCGCTGAGCGCCCGCAGGATCGGCGACACCGGCCAGGTGGTGGTGGCATCGCCCGAGTACCTGCAGCGCCATGGCACCCCTCAGGAGCCGGAAGACCTGTTACGGCACAACTGCCTTCGCTTCAACTTCCGGCGTGCCGAACCCAACTGGCCGTTTGCGCGCGACGGCAAGGAGTTTTCCCTCAATGTCAGCGGCAACATCGAGTGCAGCAGCGGTGAAGCACTGGCCCAACTCGCGCGGGTCGGCGCCGGCATTGCGCGTATCGGCGAGTTCACTGTCAGCGAGGACTTGCGGCGGGGTGACCTTGTATCGCTGTTGCAAGCGTGGAATCCGGGGGATCGAGAACCGATTCATGCGGTTTTTGTGGGTGGCCCGACGATGCCGGCGCGGGTGCGGTTATTTGTGGATTTTTTGGTGGAGCATCATCGGATGTAGGGGAGGGTGGTGGCTGGCTCTTTTTGGGGGGATGTTGGGTGCCTTCGGTGGCGTAGTGTTGCTGATTGGTGCAATTGCCATTCGGGAGCAATTGCCATTGGGGACAGATTTATTTTCAAACCTCGCGCGATTAAAAATAAATCTGTCCCTTTTTCTTTAAAGCATCATCGGAACAAATAAATCCGTCCCGTTTTTCTTCAGCGAAGGCTGCTTTCGATTCAAGCCAGTCTCCCGCAGAGTGTGGAAATTTGGCAATAGTGGACGATCAGCATCTGGGCCGATGCCCCAAAGCTATCCATTATTTGTTGCCGATCAATCATGTTAGTAGGGGATAGCTGTATATTGTTCGCAGTGAACCATTATCTCCCCAGAAAAATTTAACTCAATATCATCCACGCTTCTAATTATTTTGAAATCTTTGCATTCCAACCAAGCCCAGATGTCGACTTTAGAGTCAGAGGCTAATTCCAGTTCATGCTCTAGAAAATCTTTTACAAGCGGGCTATAGATCAGCAGGGTAGGCTCGACAGGTATGATCTTATATGTATATCCATACGATCTTGCTTGCTCAAAATTTGTCGTGCAGATGAGTGTTGAGCTTCTAGCTCTTATTCCAAATTTCTCAAAGAACCATAAGTCCGCAAGTTCGTGCGCTTTCTTTTTTGTATCCTTCTGCACTCTTGGGGTGTGATGGAAAATATTGGTTTGCGTAGCTGTAGAAAGCTTGTTGTCAAAGCCTCTGAATAATGATTTCATTTCGCTGTCTAGCTTGAAAAGAGTCGAATGTTAATGGGGTTCGGTGAAAGCGTCAAAGTGTCGAAAAATAAATCTGTCCCTTTTTCTCCCCAAATGGCCGATATCGACCCAAAGCAGCCATCTGCACAGCAAACGGCCAGGAGCGGACACTCCTAATTTCGAGCAAGCCTGCCTTTGCATGATGGCGTCCCCAAGAACGAGCGAAATGCATCGGCTGTAGTAGCATTAGCGATCCATCACATTCGTCCATCAGAGCCATTACCGTATACCGGTTTCTTCTCTACCACCGATCTCCATGCCGCACGCACTGGGTACTCAACAGCCTTATCTGCAAGGCGTGCCTGAGCATGTGCGATGAGTGTCTGGGGGCTAACCAGATTCGTGACCGCTGGATCATCGGGGAGGCAGTAGCTCTGACCGCCGTTGGAGCTGAAGGCATGCTTCAAAAAGTGCAGTGCGAAATCATCAAGGGTCGGGTCTTGTCGCTTGAGTGCTGAGAACATTTTCTTTGCTGAGTCGGGGGCCGCTCGCATGATCGTCCATAGAACTCGAGACGGATTATATCCAGACCAAAGCGAGCCATCCTCAGCTGAGCTGATTGCGTTCTTAGCGAATGCTTCAGCTGCCGTATTTTGTGCTTGAGGATTGCATACGAGCTTATGGTCCTCCTTTGGCGCGAAGAGACCTCGATCCACGATGAGAGCGGCCATAGATAGAGAGGCTGGATCTGCAGTGATCGAGTGGGCAATCTCATCGAAATCTTGGCCGGACTTGGTGATGAGACTTTCGATGGCCGACATCGCAAGCGCATCAGCTGAAACTGTGAAGAAGCCACGCGAATCGATCGAAAGCGAGAACGGTGGTTTATCTAGTAGCCGGCCAATAGTTAAACAGAGGCCATTCAGATCGGGAACTTCTTCTGGTGTGGTTGATTCTGCAATGTCACCTAATAGTTCGAGGAAACCTAAGCAGTTCTCTCTCGACAGTTTTGCCTCAATGTTTCCGCGTAAATGCGGCTGAACAATATATTGCCTGGCATCCACCAGACTCACATCTGTGGTTCCAATCGCCATGCTTAGTGCAATGTTTAGACGGCTCGGTGCGGCTAAGTGACCCTCGATATCGATCGAGCGGGAAAATCCATAACTGCCGCTAGCCGCCGCTACTGCAGGGAAAAGATGATGTACGAGCTTACGAACTGCATCCGGATTCGAGCACTGAGAAAAAAGGCGGTTCGCCTTCCTTCGATAGTCGTTTTCCCGCTCTTTAGCGTCCGTCGCCCCCCTAATGGAGGGGCTCCTAGCAGTGAAAAAGTCAGGGTCCTTCCGTAGAACGCTATAAACACTAGGCGCCCGGACCATCAGGCAAGCCAAACCTAGAATGTCGGCAAGAACAATCTCACCACGTAGCCCCGGTTCTATGACACTTAAGGTGTTCATCACTCGTGTCACGTCGCGCGGGTGTTCTAGTAATTCGCGGAGGCCCGAGAAATAAAGGGTTTGAAGGCGGCCTTCCTGCTTCTCGAAGTAATCCGCCGTCACGTCCTCTGGAAGCGCCGCCAAAGCACCATTCAGAAGCTGAAGACGAGCATGCGCAGAGATAGCGGGCACAGGAAGGCGAACTTGGACAATTTTGTCGAGGTAGTTGGCTGCCTGCGGGACTGTCGCGGCTTTCAGGGCACGACAGATATAGTCTGGGTCCCAGGCCACCACGTAACCGACATTGGGTAATTGGCCCACTGCCTTGATGATTCGAACCATTTCAAAAACTTCGGTCGGAAACAGTCGATCCACGTCATCAATAAACACGTAGATCTTCTTGCCCAGCTTTCGCAGAGCCTTCTCAAGCCGCTCTTTCTGTCCTTCAATGCCCTGCATTTTTTCTTCAGCAATTTCGCCGACAACTTTCCCTCCTGCTTCCATTACTCCCTTAACGAGCGAAGCCCACGGCTCAGCGCCTGGAACCCACTTCACGAGATCAAAGACGTTGGCGTAGTTGAGCAGTGCTGTGGATGCTTTTTGAGCTTTCCCTGCATGATCCTGAACGTTGATTGCTGACGCGATGGCATTTAGGAACTGGCGAAGGAGTGCGTCGCGATCACCGACCAACCAGGGATTGAAGTTAGCGATGATCGGGGGCTTGCGTTCATCCTGGACAATCAGCTGCTCCATCATTGCGAGCACTAATGACTTCCCACTGCCCCACGGTCCTTCAATTGATATGACGAACCCGGCCGTGGACGATACCCTCTGCAGGGCCTTCACTGCAGCTTCAGAGAACCCCCGTCGCTGGAGCTGGTCATGATCAAGAGCGTTGGACTTCGATAGAGGTTGGTCTGAGTCGATGAGCGGAAGGTCTTTCTTCATAGCTGGGTAGCATCCGATGCAAAGGGGGCGCCTGCGCGACGCAACGGTAGAGTCAGTAGTGGCAAACGTAAGGCTTTAGGGGTGTGATGCTCAAGGTCTGGAGGGGCGACCTCGTTTGTAATCGGCGAGGCGTCTTGCTTTCCACCGGACCCGATGCAATTGGCCGCTGGCACCGAGCTGAAGAAAGGACTCGACGTCTCCCCAAATTTTGAGTGGCGCTCAGCATGCGATGGAAGCTCCAGTTCTACAGACAGGCGGATGGTCCGCTGTTGTCCGTGAGTTGCTCTCGCCAACGGGCTGCTTTGGGTCGACAGCGGACGGTCGAGGATGACTGTTGTCGACCCACAGTAGCCCCTTTACCAGTTGAGTCCCGGCCAAGGAATGTTTGAACAGCAGCATCCTGGCCGGATGCGGAAGACGAGAGCACCACAGGACACACCTTGCCGGGAGACATTGCAATCCCCATGAATCATCACCCAACTGGCAGCGAAGCTCGCAACCCTTCCAGATCGGCTGTCGGCAGCACAAAGCCTTCCAGCGCCAGAAGACTACCGTTGGCAAGTTGCCAATTGTAGAAGTCTGAAAAGTCGTTCCTGGCCAGTGCGCGGATCGTCTTGGCGACGAAGCCATGCGCGACAAGAAGAACCCGCCTCGATGGGTATCTCGATTGCAGCTCCTGCAAGCCGCCTCTGACCCGTCTCACCACGTCGACAATCGACTCGCCGCCGGTCGGTCCGAGATCCCACTGGCGAGTAACGTTCCCGGCCCAGAGCTGCGGGTATCGCTCTCTTGCCTCTGCCTGGGTCAACCCCTCGAAAACCCCCACGTGACGTTCTCGAAAGCAGTCCATAGTCCGGGTCGGCAGACCCAGTCTTTCGTTGAGGATGCTGGCGGTTTCCAGTGCCCGCAGACGTGGGGATACGAGCACTGCGTCCAATCCACTGGGCAAATTCGCCACCAGCCCCTGGGCCTGCTCGCGTCCCCGCTCGGCAAGCGCCGGGTCGAGTGACCCCAGGTAACGTTGTTCGGCATTCGCCCAGGTTTCACCGTGCCGCACGACATACAAATCCATGAAATCCATCTCGTCAGGTCAAGAGCGCGGGAGTGTATCAATCCGCAGATACCTGGCGATCCAAAAACCGCCACGCCGCGTGCGTGGCGCGGCATGACGGGGCCTTGCCCGGAAGAAGAGGGGACTATTCGAGATAGACGGTCTTCGCCGGGTCGTACGCCGGCGCATCGAAGCTGATGAACAATGCCGGCTCGCTGCCCTCGACGTAGTACTTGTGCGCCACGTTGCGCGGAATGGAGACGTAGTCACCCGGCTCCAGGACGTGCGCTTCGTCAGGCGTCACCACCCGGGCGCGGCCTTTGAGCAGGATCAGCGAGTGATCGGCATCCGGGTGGCTGTGGTTCTTCGCCTCGGCGAACATCTCCACCAGGTTGACGCGCTTGTGCGCGGTCCTGGCCAGGGTCCAGCCGCGGTCGCTGGGATCGTTCCAGCTGGTCGGTCCGGCCATCACCCGGGCCTGTTCGCGGATCATCGGCCGGGCGTCGGCCGCCACCTCGCCAGGCACGTCGAAGACCAGCAGCAAGGGGCTGCCCGGGCCGTCGGGCTGCATTCGGTACGGCTGCCCGCCAGGGATGGCGACGTAGTCGCCGCTGCCCAGGGTGTGCTCGTCCTTGCCGAAGCTGAAGCGCACCTGGCCGTCGAGGACGATCACGGTGCGTTCGCCTTCGGCCTGCAGCGCCGGTGAGGCGGCGTCGAGGCGGACCAGGCGGGTGCGCGACTGCGCGGTGTGGTGCATGTCCCAGGCCGCCTGTCCTGGCACGGCCTGGCTGGGCGGCGAGTGCAGCAGGGCGTTGCGCTGCACCAGCAGCAAGGGTTCCGCGGCCTGGGCAGCGACGCTGCTGCCCAGGAGCAAGGCCAGGGTGAGGGTCAAGGGTTTGAGCGGGGTCATGGCGTGCCTCTTCTTGTTGTGGTGAACGAACGGCTTATCCCAGCAGCGGATTGAGCCCGCTGCGCAGCACCCGGCTGTGCAGTTCGCGGCCCAGCGCGGCTTCGCACTCGGCGGCGACGTCGAGCAGGCCGGCGAGGTCGATGCCGGTCTTCACGCCCATGGACTCCAGCAGGCCGACCCAGTCCTCGGTGCTGACATTGCCGGTATGCCCGCCGCCGTAGCGGACCTTGGCCGGATGCCCGCCAACCCCGCCAAAGGCGCAGTCGTAATAGCGCACCCCGGCTTCCAGGGCGGCGACGTAGTTCACCAGGCCGGTGGCGCGGGTGTCGTGGAAATGGGCGATCGGGACGATGTCGGGAAACTCGGCCAGCACCTTGCCGAACAGGCTGCGCACGCTGGCCGGGGTGGCGACCCCGGTGGTGTCGCCCAGGGTGACGAAGCGCACGCCGCGCTCGGCGAAGGCGGCGACGTCGCGCAGCACGCTGGCTTCGTCGACGCGGCCTTCGAACGGGCAGCCGAAGGCCACCGAGATGGTGCCGATCAGGCGGAAGCGGCCGTCAGCGGCGCGAGCCATGTCGGCGATGTTCAGCCACTGCTCGGCACGGCTGCGCTTGAGGTTGCGCTGGGAATGGGACTCCGAGGCGGAGACCAGCAGACTGATCTCGTTGGCGCCGAACCCGGCATCGGCATCCGCCAGGGCCCGCTGCACCGCGCGAACATTGGCGCAGGTGGCCTTGTAGAACACCCCGTCACGGCGCGGCAGGCCCGCGAGCAACGCGCTGGCATCGGCGAACTGCGGGACCACGGCGGGGTTCGAATAGGAGGTGGCTTCCACCCGGCTGAATCCGAGGCTGGCGAACCGCTCGATCAGTCGCTGCTTGTCGGCCGTGGGCAGGAAGTCGGGTTCGTGTTGCAGGCCATCGCGGGCAAAGCACTCGCAGAGAATCACGTCGGTCATGGGGCAGCAGTCTCGGCTGGCGGGATAAAGTGGTTGACAATGTGAACAAAAACTACTGATATGTGGTTCACGTTGTCAACCTTATTCGCCGTGCCGTCGGCTCGGTCTTTCAGTGCGCAGGAGAGAACGATGTACACCGATTTGCTGTTCTACATTGACGGGGCCTGGACCCTGGGCGAGGCCGACCGTACTGCGGCGGTGGTCAATCCGGCCACGGGGGAGGAGATCGGCCGGCTGCCGCTGGCATCGCGCAAGGACCTGGACAGTGCACTGGCCGCCGCCGAGCGCGGCTTCGCGATCTGGTCGGCAACTTCCGCCTACGATCGCTCGGCGATCCTGCGCCGGGCTGCGGCCCTGGTCCGCGAGCGGCATGAACACATGGCCCGCTGCATGACCCTGGACCAGGGCAAGCCGCTGGGCGAATCGACCCTGGAAGCGAAAAGCGCCGCCGACCATATCGAGTGGTATGCCGAGGAAGGGCGCCGTGCCTACGGCCGCATCGTGCCGTCGCGCAACCCGGCGGTGCGCCAACTGGTGGTCCGCGAGCCGGTCGGCCCGGTGGCGGCGTTCACGCCGTGGAACTTCCCGATCAACCAGGCGGTGCGCAAGATCGCCGGGGCCCTGGCCGCCGGCTGCAGCCTGATCATCAAGGCCCCCGAGGAAGCGCCGGGCTCGGTGATCGAGCTGGTGCGCTGCTTCCACGATGCCGGTGTGCCGGCGGGCGTGCTCAACCTGGTGTTCGGCATTCCCGAGGAAGTCTCCGACTACCTGATCCGCTCGCCGATCATCCGCAAGGTGTCCTTCACCGGCTCCACCGCCGTGGGGCGCAAGCTCGGCGCGCTGGCCGCCGAGCACCTGAAACTGACCACCATGGAACTGGGCGGCCATGCGCCTTTCATCGTCTGCGCCGATGCCGACGTGGAGGCCGCCGCCGCGCTGGCCTGCACCCTGAAGTTCCGCAATGCCGGGCAGGTGTGCGCGTCGCCATCGCGCTTCTATATCCATGACACCGTGTTCGATGCCTTCTCCCGGCGGTTCGCCGAGCTGGCCGGGCAGCTCAAGGTGGGCGACGGCTTTGCTGCCGACAGCCAGATGGGGCCGCTGGCCAACGCGCGGCGGGTCAAGGCGGTCGAGGAACTGCTGGCGGACGCCAGCGCGGCGGGGGCACGGGTGCTTTGCGGCGGCCAGCGCATCGGCGACAAGGGCAACTTCTTCGCCCCGACGGTGCTGGTGGACACGCCTGCCGAAGCGCGCCTGCTACACGAAGAACCCTTCGGCCCGGTGGCGCCGCTGTTGCGTTTCCACGACCTGGACGCGGTGATCCGCGATGCCAACAGCCTGGACTACGGCCTGGCCGCGTTCGCCTTCACCGCCTCGCTGAAGACCGCCACCGAGCTGGGCAACCGCCTGCAGAGCGGCATGGTGTCGATCAACCACTTTGGCCTGGCGCTGCCGGAAACCCCGTTCGGCGGGATCAAGGCCAGTGGTCATGGCAGCGAAGGGGGCAGCGAGGGGCTGGAGGCGTACCTGACCACCAAGTTCATCAGCCAGGTCGGCTGCTAGATCGTTCTTCCCTTTCCAGCGCCGCCTTCGCGGCGCTTTTTTTCGCGCGGCTCAGTCATGTTCGAGCTGCACGTACTCCAGCATCTTCTGGCTACCATCGAGGATGTCGGCGCAGATCGCCGCGCGTGCCGCCGGCCCGTCCTTTTTCTTCAGCGCAGCCAGCACTTCCCAGTGATGATCGATGGCTATGCGTTCGTTGAAGCTGCTGTAGGCCCGGGCAATCAACGGCCCGGTGCGCATCCACAAGCCATCCAGCAGGCTGGACAGCACCGGCATGCCGGCAATCTCCGTCAGCGCGTAGTGGAACTCGTGGTTGTGGGTGAGGGCGGCGGCGAGGTTGTTGTCCTGGATCGCCGCCAGATTGTTGCGGATGCAGGTTTCCAGGCGTTCGAGCTGCTGCGGCGTTGCCAGCGACGCCGCGGTCTCGGCCGCCAGGCCTTCCAGGGCAAGGCGGATGCTGCGGATTTCCAGGTACTGCGAGGAGGTCAGCATGGGCACGCGGATATCCCGGGGCGTCTGCAGCACCAGCGCCTGTTCCTTGGCCAGCTGGAGGATGGCGTCGCGCACCGGCGTGACGCTGGTGCCCAGTTGCTCGGCCAGGTCGCGGATGCGCAGCCGGTCGTTGGGCTGGAAGCGTCCGGTGATCAGCGCTTCACGCAGCAGGCCGTAGATTCCGCTGCCCAGGTAGGAGTGCTTCAGGTTCTCGATGGGGTAGTTCATTGCATGCTCGTGTGCGACCCGGCGGGGGGAGGGGATCCGTCCGCGCGGGATTATCGAACAACTCAGACATGTTGCCCACCGTTCACATGGATCTCCGCGCCATTGACGTATGACGCGCCCTGGGTACAGAGGAAGTGCACCAGGGCGGCGACTTCCTCCGGCCGGCCCATGCGCTTCATCGGGATCGAGCGCTCGACGATCAATTCGGTACCGGCCGACAGGATCGAGGTATCGATCTCGCCAGGGGCGATGGCGTTCACCCTGACGCCATGGGCGCCGAAGTCATGGGCCATCTCCCGGGTGAGCGCCGACAACGCGGCTTTTGAACAGGCATAGGCCACACCGGCGAAGGGGTGGACCCGCGAACCGGCGATGGAGGTGACGTTGATCACCGAGCCCTTGGCCGCCTTCAACTCCTCGAACAGCCCCCGTGCGAGCAAGGCCGTGGAGAACAGGTTGACGTTGAACACGTTCAGCCAGGTGGCGTAGTCGCAGTCGAGCACGCCAAGCCGCGCGCCCTCCGAGCCCTTGGGCGAGATCCCGGCGTTGTTGACCAGGGCATCCAGGCGTCCGCCGAGTTTCTCGCGGATCTCCGGGAGCCGGTCCTGCACCTCTTCGATGTTACCCAGGTCGAGATGAATGTGGTTCGCCAGCCCCTCGGACCAGGGGCAGCCTTCGCCCAGGTCCTGCCGGGACGCGGTGAAGACGCGCCAGCCGGCGGCGTTGAAGTGTTTCACGGTGGCGTGGCCGATACCGCGGCTGGCGCCGGTGAGAAGCAAGGTACGTGGGTCGGTCATGGTGCGGTCCCTTTCATCTGGTGTGGGGAGCATAGCCTAAAAAATATGATGCATCATATCTCGAATATGGTTAAATCAGCCCCACCCCACAGGGGGGATGACCGACTTCCGAACACAGGAAGGGTCACGCTGGATCTGTTTGCTGCCACTAACAAGAAAACTGCCATCCCTTGAAGCTGCCCCGACCCGTGGCTCACCTGGAGAGACGCATGAACAAGAAAATCGCAGCTGTACTGATACTTGGAACCCTTGCAGGATCGCTGAACGCCGCTGAAAAACTCACCGTGGTTTCATTCGGCGGCAACAACCGCCAGGCGCAGGAAAAAGCTTTCTATCAACCCTTCACCGCGAACAACGCCACGAGCATCACCGCCGACGACTACAACGGCGAAATGGCCAAGATCAAGGTGATGGCCGATACCGGGAAAACCAGCTGGGACGTGGTGGAAGTGGAATCGCCGGAGCTTATCCGCGGCTGCGCCGAGGGTTTGTTCGAGCCCCTGGACTGGGAGCGGATCGGCAAGAAGGAGGATTTCATCCCTGCTGCGGTCAGTGATTGCGGGGTCGGGATCTTTATCTGGTCCACCGTGCTCACCTACGATCCGAAGAAATTCAGCGCCGCCCCGCAGGGCTGGGCCGATTTCTGGGATGTGAAGAAATTCCCCGGCAAGCGCGGCCTGCGCCGAGGCGCCAAGTTCACCCTGGAATTCGCCCTGCTGGCCGATGGCGTGGCCAACCAGGACGTGTACAAGGTGCTCGGCACCGAAGCGGGCGTCCAGCGGGCGTTCAAGAAGCTGGACGAGATCAAGTCCAGCGTGCAGTGGTGGGATTCCGGCGCGCAGCCTCTGCAATGGCTGGCGGCGGGCGACGTGGTGATGACCTCCGCCTACAACGGTCGCGTGACCTCGGCGCAGGCAGAAGGGCAGTCGTTCGCCATGCAATGGAACGGCAGCCTCTATGATCTCGACCATTGGGCGATCGTGAAGGGCAGCAAGAAGAAGGCACTGGCCGAGTCGTTCATCGCCTTCGCCAGCGAGCCGGCGCAGCAGAAGAACTTCGTCGAGGCCATCCCCTACGGGCCGAGCAACAAGAATGCGATGGGCCTGGTGGACAAGACGGTGGGCGAAAAGCTGCCGACGGCCCCCGACAACCTGAAGAACGCCCGCGCCACCGACGCCGAGTTCTGGATCGACCATGGCGAGGATCTGGAAGAACGCTTCAACGCCTGGGCCAACAAGTGATACCGGGCGCCCGCGTGGATGCGGGCGCCCCTTGCGAGTCGTGAGGAACCTGGTTTATGCCGCTTGAGAATGCAGTGATTGACGACAGCTTGCTGGAAGTCGCGCCCGCGCAGGTCAGTGACCTGCAGGCGGAGGCGGTGCTCCGGCAGTTCTTTGGTTTTGGCGGCAGGCTCGAACGATTGGGCGGGGAACGGGACCTGAATTTCCGCGTGGTCCTGCCCGACGGCTCGTCCCGGCTGTTGAAACTGTCCCATCCGCTGGAAAACCCGCAGGTCGTCGATTTCCATAACCAGGCCATGCGCCGGATCGAGCGCTGTGATCCGGGCCTGCCGGTGCAGCGCGTGCACCCGGCGCTGGGCGGCGCCTACGCGACCTGGGTCGAGATCGACGGGCAGCGCATGCTGGCCCGGCTGCTGTCCTTCGTCGACGGTCTGCCGCTGCATCGGGTGAAGTACACCAGCCAGGTGTTGCGCCGGGATATCGGACGCTCGCTGGCGCGCCTCGATATCGCCCTGGACGGCTTCGATCACCCGGCGGCCGGCCACGTGCTGCTGTGGGACATGCAGCACGCCGAGCGCTTGCGGCCGCTGCTGGTGCACATTGCCGAGCGTGACGACCGCGCTCTGCTGGAGCAGGCCCTCGACCGCTTCGAATCCGCGGTCTTGCCGAGGATGTCGTCGTTGCGCCAGCAGGTCATCCACAACGACATGAACCCGCATAACCTGATCGTCGATGCCGATGATCCCGATGTGCTGCGCAATATTCTCGACTTCGGCGACATGGTGCGCGCGCCCCTGGTCAACGAGGTGGCTGTCGCGGCCTCGTATCACCTTGGCCAGGTCGGCGATGTCCTGGAGCCTGCGCTGGACGTGATCGGCGCCTACCACCAGCACAACCCGCTGACCGCCGACGAAATCGCGCTGCTTCCGGAACTGCTGGTCACGCGCCTGGCCGTGGCCCTGTGCATCAACTCCTGGCGCGCCGAACTGCACCCGGAAAATCGCCAGTACATCCTGCGCAACGCCCAGCGCGCCTGGGCCAACCTGAAGGCAATGTCCTCTGTTTCGCGAGCGGAAATCGAAGAGCGGATTTCCCTGGCCTGCACCCGGGAGCTGAATGCATGAGCATGATTAACGGTTTCACCGCGCAGGATGCCGCGCGGCTGTCGGACACCGAGCGGCGCCTGGTCGAGCGTCGCGAGCGCCTGCTCGGCCCGGCCTACCGCCTGTTCTACGAACGTCCGCTGCACACCGTTCGCGGCGAGGACGTCTGGCTCTACGACGAGCAAGGGCGTCGCTACCTGGATGCCTACAACAATGTCGCGTCCATCGGTCACTGCCATCCACGGGTGGTGGAGGCCATGTATCGCCAGTCCCGCCAGCTCAATACCCATACCCGCTACCTGCAGGAAGGGATTCTCGACTACGCCGAGCAGTTGCTGGGCACCTTCAGCGCTGACCTGGAGCGGGTCATGTTCACCTGCACCGGCAGCGAGGCCAACGACCTCGCGCTGCGCATCGCCAGGCAGTACACCGGGGGTGCCGGGGTCATCATCACCCGCTTCGCCTACCACGGCGTGACCGGGGATATCGCCGAGCTTTCGCCGTCGCTAGGGCCGGCGATGGTCTTGCCCGGGCATGTGCGTACCGTACGGGCACCGGACGCCTATCGCCTCGGGGCCGGGAATGTGGCGTCGACCTTTGCCGATGACGTGCGTGCGGCCATCGAGGACATGAAAGCCCACGGCATCCGGCCGGCGGCCATCCTGCTCGATGGCATCTTCTCAAGTGACGGCGTGCTGCCCGGTCCGGCGGGTTGCATCGCCGAGGGCATCGCCGCAGCCCAGGCGGCCGGCATGCTCTATATCGCCGACGAGGTCCAGCCGGGCTTTGCCCGTACCGGGCTGAACCTCTGGGGCTACTCTCGGCACAACGTAAGGCCCGATATCGTCACCCTCGGCAAGCCCATGGGCAATGGCCAGCCCATCGCCGGCATCGTCGGGCGGGCGGACGTGGTCGATCACTTCGGCAGGAACATGCGCTACTTCAATACCTACGGCGGCAACCCGGTGTCGTGCGCGGCAGGCAAGGCGGTGCTGGATGTCATTCAGGAAGAGAACCTGCAACAGCACGCGCACGACATCGGCGGCTACCTGCTCGACGGCCTGACCCGGCTGGCGCAGCGCCATGAAATCATCGGCGATGTCAGGGGCGCGGGCATGTTCCTCGGTGTCGAACTGGTCAGCGACCGGAAGACCCGGCAGCCAGCGGCCGAGCAGGCGCGCAGGGTGGTCAATGCGATGCGTGAAAACGGCGTGCTGATCAGTGCGGCGGGGCCGCTGGAAAACGTGCTGAAGATACGGCCGGTGCTGACGTTCACCCGCGAGCATGCGGATTTGCTGATACAGGCGGTGGATGTGGCCCTGGGAGATGTCCGCTTGTAGCTGCGTCCCTTCTTTTACCCCCCTCGCTTTCCCTTTCGCGCCCCTGGCCACTTTCGTGGCCGGGGGCGCGCGTTTGTACACCCCTCCAACCACTTTTACCCGCCCCAAACGGCTATCAGATTTGATAAGTCGTGATTATTTGATCTTATAAATGAATGATTTCATTTTTCTCAATTGACTAAATTGGTATGTAAATACAGAATACGTACCACATTACGAAATTGCAGGAAAACGCAACATGGCCCGTGGTGGTATCAACAAGGCAGTCGTGCACAAAGCCCGTCAGGCGATCCTGGCCCGGGGCGACAACCCCAGCATCGACGCGGTGCGTATTGAACTCGGAAACACCGGCTCGAAGACCACCATTCATCGTTATCTGAAGGAACTGGAGATCCAGAAGCCGCCGGCCACCACCAGCGTGCCGGACCTCAGCGAGTCCATCAGCGGCCTGGTACGCAACCTGGCCGAGCAGTTGAAGGAAGAGAGCGACAGCAAGGTCGCCGAGGCGCAGAAGTCGTTCGACGTGGAACTGGCCGGCCTCAAGACGCAACTGCAGGAAAGCCAGCAGGCCCTGGCGGCGGCGCAGCAGCAACTGCAGATCCAGGGTGCGGCGCTGGCGGCGGAATCCGCCGAGCTGGCCACCACCCACAGCACCCTGCAGAGCGAGCACACGCGCAATGCCACCCTGAGCCAGGCAGTCGGCGAACTGAACGTGCGCCTGGCCGACAAGGACGAGCAGATCGCCTCGCTGGAAGACAAGCACCAGCACGCCCGCGATGCCCTGGAGCACTACCGCAGCGCCGCCCGCGAACAGCGCGAGCAGGACCAGCGCCGCCACGAGGCGCAGGTGCAGCAGCTTCAGGTGGAGCTGCGCCAGTTGCAGCAGACGCTGATCGTCAAGCAGGACGAAACCACGCGCCTGAACCGCGACAACGAGCGCCTGCTGGTGGAAGCACGGCATATCCAGCGCGAGTCGCAGCAGCTCAAGGATCAGGTCGAGCAGCATATCCTCGAAGGCCGCACCCTCAGCGCCAACCTGGCGCAGTCCCAGGGCGCCCGCGAGGAACTGCAACGGCAGAGCCAGGCACTGGCGGCGCAACTGGAACAGGTCAGCGGCGAGCGCCGGCAGCTTGGCAAGCAGGTGAAGCAGCTGGAAGCCAGCCTGGAGACGTTGCGCCAGGCGCAGCAGGCTCCGGCGGCGGAGTAGGGCTCAGAGCGCCTTGCCCATGGCGCAGCGGTCCGGCAGGCCCAGGGCCAGCTCATGGCGCAGTTGCTGGCGGAGAAATTCGCCGGCTTGCGCTTCGTCCAGGCGCTGGAAGCCCAGGCGGGCGTAGAAGGGTGCATTCCACGGGATCGTGGCGAAGGTGGTCAGGGACAAGGCCTTGAAACCGGCGTCATGGGCACAGCGCTCAAGGTGCCCGAGCAATGCCCGCCCCAGGCCGTGGCCCTGGCTGGACTGGGCAACCGACAGTTCCTCGATATGCAGCGTGTCGTCCACTGCACTGGCGCAGATGAAACCCAGTGGCTGGTCGTGCCTGTCGACGGCCAGCCAATGCAGCCCGCGACTGATGAAGCCCAGGTGCTGTTCCACGCTCAGTACGTCGTGCTCGGCCAGCCAGGCCAGGTTTTCAATGATGGCGAACGATCGAGCGGCCGAGCGCTCGATGGCGGGGAGCAGGGTGGCGTCTGCCGAGCGGGTGGGGCGGATGATCATCGGTACCTCTGGTCGGTTGCAGGCAGCACACCATACCCGTTGATCGGCTGTCCGGCACTTGCCGGGGCGGGATCCGTTCGAACAAGGACACCCGACGGAGGCCAGTGCCATGAACAGTACGCCCGAACCCCATGACGATCCGCTGTGGAAGGACCCGCTGGCCAATCCACAGCGTGAGCACGATCCGGTCACCGATCCCAACGTCAATGGCGACCGCAAGCGCCCGACCGAGCCCGACGAACCGGCGCCGGACAGGATAGTGCCGGAGCCGGACCAGCCGACGCCCTTGTCGGACGAGCGCCGCTAGCCAGTTCTCAGGCCGGGACGCCGAGAATGATGTGAGAGGCCTTGATGACGGCGGTTGCGCTGACGCCTGCCTTGAGGCCCAGTTCCTGGACCGCATCGCGGGTCACGATCGAGTAGACCTTGGTGCCGCCGGCCAGTTCGAGGGTCACTTCGGCGTTGACCGCGCCATCGGTGACATTCACCACTTTGCCGGTAAGGCAGTTGCGCGCAGACAGGCGGATGTCGCTGGACTCGGTCATCAGCATCACCCAGGGCGCCTTGATCAGGGCGATCGCTTCGGCGCCTGGCGCCAGTTTCAGGCTGCTGACGCTTTCCATGGTCACGACGGCCACCAGCGTCTCGCCGCCTGCCAGTTCCATGATGACTTCGGCGTTGACCGCACCGGGGCGCAGGTCGCGAACCTTTCCTTTGAACACGTTACGGGCACTGACTTTCATGGCACTCTCCATAGGGTTAAAAACCTGACCAGAATGTCAGGTTTCGGTATATAGATAAAACCATAGCGAGGGTCTAAAGCAGGACTCGGCCCCTGTAGGAGCGGGCTCACCCGCGATCGCGGTAGTGAATTCACCGCCGCAATCGCGGGTAAACCCGCTCCTACAGGTCCCGGTTAAACCAATTCAGCTTTTTCGCCGCGTTTCATCACCGTCTCCAGCATCGCCTCGCACATCTCCAGGTTGTGCTGGGTCGCCCAGGTCAGCCGTTGCAATGGCTTGCGGGCCATTTCGCAGACTTGCAGGTTGGTTTCCATGGCGGAAGCCAGCGAGGTGGCGAGGTGTACCAGCATATGCTCCAGCGAGATATCCGGGTTGATCCTGAGGAGGGGGCCGTGTACGCCGCGACAGGTGGCGAAGTCGGTGTGGGCGGTTTTGGGGGATGGATGGGGCGGGTCGGGAACGATCTTCTTCATTTGTGTTGTCCTGGTTCGGTTGAAGGTCTTCCCTTCGTGACCAGACGAAGGGAGGCGACTGTACGCAGGCTGGTCAACCGGTGATCCAGGAACCCGGCGCACCCGAAGGTGCCCCGCGCACAGCCGCCATAACACGAAACGGCGGACACAAAAAAGCGCCCGCCAATCGGATGGGGCGCTGATGCGCTCCTGTACCACATCGGGTGACCAGACCCGATCGCTGAATTTGCAGCGACCGGCGAAGCCTAGGGCCCGATGTCCACGAGCGCAACGCTTTGGAAGGCGCGGAAGTATGATTGGGAAATTGCCTACAAGAAAGTCGGAAATACAGGGAATTTCGTAGCCATATGCAACACCTTCGCTGAAGGCCTACTCAATCCGGACGATTCCCGATCCCCGCCAGACCGGTTATTGCTAGCCGCCCCAAAAACCGGCGAGAACGACAATGACCGACCTCCAGACCCGCGTAGATTCCGGCGTCCTGATCATCACCTTCGCACGCGAAGCCAGGAAGAACGCCATTACCGTGGCCATGTACCAGGCCCTCACGCAAACCCTGCAACGGGCGGCGGATGATCCGCACATCGCCGTGGTGCTGTTGCATGGCAGCGAGCAGGCGTTTTGCGCAGGCAATGACCTGGCGGACTTCCTCAGCCAGCCGCCCGACAGCCTGGATGCGCCGGTGTGGCAGTTCCTGCGTGCGCTGGCGGTGTTCCCGAAGCCCTTGGTGGCAGCGGTGTGCGGCGTCGCGGTGGGTGTGGGTACGACCTTGCTGCTGCACTGCGACCTGGTTCATGCGGGCAGCAATGCAAGGTTCAGCCTGCCGTTCGTGAATCTGGGGTTGTGTCCGGAGGCCGGCTCCAGCCTGTTGCTGCCGCGGCTGTTCGGTTATCAACGTGCCGCCGAGGCGTTGCTGCTGGGCGAGCCGTTCGATGCCGAGGCGGCGGTGAAGGCCGGGCTGGTGAGCAAGGTGCTGGAGCCGCACGAGGTGCTGGACAGTGCCCTGGCCCAGGCGCGCAAGCTGGCGGGCAAGCCGTTGCAGGCGTTGATCGAGACCAAGCGGTTGCTGAAGAGGGGGGATGTTGTGGAGCGCATCGACGAAGAGGCACGGGTTTTTGCCCGGATGCTTCGGACCGGAGCGGCGCAAGAAGCGATATCAGGCTTCAGGAACAAATAACTCACTGATTCAACGCGAACTTGTAGGAGCGGGTTTACCCGCGATTACGGTAGTGAAGCCACCATCGCAATCGCGGGTGAACCCGCTCCTACAGGGTCCGCGTCGACCCTCAAGCCCGGGAGGTGCGCACCAGCAGGAACACCGCCCCCAACACCGGCAGGCTCACCAGCACCAACGCATAGCGCAGCGAATCCTGCCCGACCACCGGCATCAACCCGTCACTGAGCAACCCGGCCAGCAGCGGACCTACGCCAATCCCGAGCAAGGTACTGACGATGGTCTGCAACGCCATCGCCGTACCCCGTCGGTTGGCCGGCACCAGCTGGGTCACCAGGTTGTACGACGGCGCCACCCACCACACCGCGAAAAAGCTGTACAGCGCACACCAGAGCATTGCCACCGGCACCGGCAGGCTGCCGAGGTGCAGCAGCACGGTGTCCGGCCACAGCAGGTAGCTGACCAGGGCGGTCAGCGCAGTGAGATGGCCAATGATCGGGATGGAAAACTGCCAATGCCCGTCCCGCCGGCTCAGGCGATCGCTGAGCCAGCCGCTGAATAGCCCGCCAATCCCCGCCGCCGTCCCGCAGACAACCCCGGCCAGCAAGCCCGCGTGCTGCAACGACAAGCCATGGGAGCGCACCAGGAAGCTGGTATTCCACATGGCGATGGCATAGGAACTTAGGGTGGTCAGGCCACCTGCGAGGATCAGCTGCCGATACGCCGGCAACCGCCATAGGCCGCCGGCTTCGTGCAGCAGGCCGGGAGAAGGCGAGGGCAAGTGCGGTGCCAGGTCCCAGCGCCCGCGCTGCGGATCACGCACGACGAAGGCCAGCGCAGCCGCGAAGGCCAATGCCGGCAGGCCCAGGGCAATGAACGCGAAGCGCCAGCCATGCTGCTCGACCACCCAGGCACCGATGCTCAGGCCGATGATCGAGGAAAAGGTCGGCGCTGCCGTGAAGCAACTGATGGCGAACGAGCGCCGCTGCGGCGGATACAGGTCGGCAATCAGCGACAGCGATGCCGAGGTGGTCGGTGACTCGCTCACGGCCACCAGCATCCGCGCGATGGCCAGCAGCACGAAGCTGCCGGCCACGCCGCAGGCCATGGTCGCCAGGGCCCAGAGCAGGCACGACGCGGCCAGCAGGCGGGTGCGCGACAGGCGATCCACCAGGCGTCCCGCCGGCAACCCCATCACCGCGTACACGGCGGCGAAGGCGAGCCCGGAGATCAGGCCCATCGCCGTGTCGCCGACGCCGAACTCGGCTTTCACCGGCTCGATCATCACCGCAAGGATCTGCCGACCGACGAAGTTGTCGGCGAAGACCATGGCCAGCAGCAACAGCAGGCCATGGCCCCGCCAGCCCACCGGGGCGGCGGACAGGGCCGGCACGGCGGCGCTCATCGCGGCGCCCAGAGGTCGGGCAGGCCGGGGTCGCTGACCACGATCAGGCGCTTGAGCAGCACCTTCAAGGCCTGGGCATCGGCCTGGCCGAGCTTGGCGGTGAGTTCCTGTTCCACCACCTTGGCCAGCGCCACTTGCTGCAGCGAGGTCTCGCGACCCTTGGCGGTAAGGACGAAGCGCAGGTCGTCGTCCTCGCCTTCGATCGCCACCAGTTCCTGGCGTTCGAGGAAGCGCATCCCGGCCAGGGTCACCACGTGCCCGGTGTAGCTGACGAAGGTGTTGATCTCGTCGAGGTCGAGGTTGTCGCGGATGCACAGCACCGCAAGGATGAAGAACGCCTGCTCGTCCAGTTGCTGGTTGCACAGCAAGCGGCGCAGCAGGTCGAGCGCCTGGTAGTGGCCGCGCCCCAGGAGGTAGCCGAGCAGGTCTTCGGTGTAGCTGCATTCGGGCGGCGGCGGCGTGGTGGCCAGGCGCAGTTCGTTGCGCGGCTTGCGCGTGGCCAGGGCGTACTGGCCGCTCTGGAACGCCAGCGGGGCGCGGTCGCTGTGGTCGAAGGCCAGCACTTCGCCGACGAAGATCACATGATCGCCACCTTCGTACTGGAATGCGGTGCGGCACTGGAAACGCGCGGTGCAGTCCTGCAGCAGCGGCGCTTCGCTGATGCCGCGGTCGAGCAGCACTTCGGCGAACTTGTCCTCGCCCTGGGTGGCGAAACGCCCGGACAGACGTTCCTGCTCGGTGGACAGCACATGCACGTTCCAGTGCTTGCCGCTGCTGAACACCGGCAGGCTGCGGGCCTGCTTGGACAGGCTCCAGAGCACCAGCGGCGGGTTCAGCGATACCGAGTTGAAGCTGTTGGCGGTGATGCCCACCGGCGCGCCGTCCTCGTCCTGGGTGGTGATGATGGTCACGCCGGTGGTGAAGGTACCGAGCGCCGCGCGGAAGGCCTGGGGGTCGAAACCGAGGTGTTGTGTTGCCATGACTGGCCTCATGCAGTGGTTTTTCAGGAGGCCAGTATTGGGCGCGGCAGCGGGCCGGACATCGTCTCAACGGACTAACGCTTTTGCCCGATCCTCGTCCGATCGGACGACGCGCGGCGGCAATTGCAGCGGCAACGTGGGTCCTGCGCATCGAGCGCTACAAGAGCCACGACAACCGGCCGCATTGCCAAGGAGCCAAGCATGAGTTCATTGATCCTTTCTTCACTGCTGGAACGCCAGAAAGCTGCCTTCAACGCCGCCGGCAAGGTGGATGCCGCCACCCGCCGGCGGCGCATCCAGCAGGTGATCGACCTGCTGGTGAACCACCATGCCGAGCTGACCGAAGCCATGGACGCGGATTTCGGCGGTCGGCCGGCCGGGTTTTCCCTGATGAACGACGTGCTGGGCGCCCTGGCCTCGCTGAAACACGCCCGCGCGCACCTGGAAAGCTGGATGCAGGACGAGCCGCGCGCAGCCTTCCCGCCCTATGACCAGCTGGGTGCCGAGGCCTGGATCATTTACCAGCCCAAGGGCACGGTGGGCATCCTCGGTACCTGGAATGCGCCGCTGTTCACTCTGTTCAGCCCGCTGGCCTCGGTGCTGGCGGCGGGCAACCGGGCGATCCTCAAGCCGTCGGAGGTGACGCCACGCACCGCCGAGGCAGTTGCTCGCCTGTGCGCCGAACACCTCGATCCGCTGGAAGTGGCGGTGGTGACCGGCGATGCGCAACTGGCCGAGACCTTCACCGCGCAGCCTTTCGATCACCTGGTCTTCACCGGCAGCACCACCGTCGGCCGCGCGGTGATGCGCAATGCCGCGCAGAACCTGGTGCCGGTGACCCTGGAGCTGGGTGGCAAGTCGCCGGTGATCGTCTCGGCCGGCGCCGACCTGGACCAGGCCGCATTCAGCATTGCCGTGGCCAAGGCCACCAACGGCGGGCAGATCTGCATCAACCCGGACCTGGTGTACGTGCCGCGGACCTTGCTCGAACCCTTCGTCGCCGCGATGCGCACGGCCTACGCCAGCCTGCACCCAGGCATCAACGGCAACCGCGATGTGGTGGCGGTGGTCAATGCGCGGCACCTGGCCCGGGTCGATGGCTATGTCGAGGATGCTCGGGCGCGGGGTGCTCGCGTCGAATCCGTGCCGGAAGAACTGCCGCCGGAGGAGGGCGAGCGTCGCCGTCCGCTGCGCCTGGTGATCGATCCACCCGCCGGCAGCCGCATCCTTGAGGAGGAAATCTTCGGTCCGGCCATGGTCGTGCTCGGCTACGACGACCTCGGTGCGGTGATCGACGAGATCAACGCGCGGCCGCGCCCATTGGCCCTGTATTACTTCGGCCATGACGCCGACGAGCAGCGCCGGGTGCTGGAGCACACCCTTTCCGGTGGCGTGACCCTCAACGACGTGATGATGCACGCGGCGATGCACGACGCACCCTTCGGCGGTGTCGGCGCCTCGGGGATGGGGCATTACCACGGCCGTGAAGGCTTCCTCGAATTCAGCCATCTGCGCACGGTATTCAAGGCGCCTGCCCATGACCCGCGCCGCGAGTGGGGTCTGTTGCCGCCGTATGGCGAGCATTTCGAGGCAGCCATGCTGTCCTTGCTGACCTCCGACTGAGCTGGCCGAGGAATCACTGTGTTCAAGTCCATCACCATTGCCCAGCGCCTGTGGCTGTGGGCGCTGCTGGCCACCGCGCTGTTCGTCGCCGCGGTCGGTTTCGGCGTCTATGGCCTGCAACAGGCCCGCGACAGCCTGCGCACCCTCACCGAAGACAACCTGGCGACCCTGCTGACCTTCGGCGAGGTCCAGCACCGTCTCGATGAAAGCCGGCGCCTGGCCCTGCTGGCCGTGCTGCACGACCCGGACGGGCCGCTGATGGCGGCCTTCGACCGTTCGGTGGAGGTCACCCTGGGTGCCATCGATGCCAACAACCGCGAACTGGCCCAGCGCTGGGCCGAGTACCGGCAGCGCCCGTTGAGCGCCGAGGAACAGGCCGTGGCCGCTGCGTTCGACGAGCACTACGGCATCTGGACCGAGGAACTGACGGTCCTCATGGAGTCGTTGCGCGCGGGGGATTTTCGCCTGCCGGGGATCATTTCCTTCCTGCGCGTGGCGGAACCCGCCGGCAGTGCCGCCGGGGCCGAGCTGGGCAAGTTGCAGGCCCTGCAGCAAGCTTCTGCGCAGCGCGCCTATGCGGCGGCCCAGGAGCGTTATCGCAGTACCGTGCTGGCCTATCTGCTGTTGGGGCTGGTCGGCGTGGTGGTCGGCAGCGCCACCGCGATCACCACCCTGACGCGTCTGCGCCGGGCCTTCAGCCAGGCCGCCGGGAGCATGCGCGCGATCGCCGCCGGTGACCTGGCGCAGCCGGTGCTGGTGCACGGCAACGACGAGTTCGCGCGGATGCTTGGCGATATCGCCGCCATGCGCGACAGCCTGCATGGCCTGATCTCGCAGATGCGCGAACTGGTGCAGCGGGTCAGCCACGAGGCGGCGCACCTGGCCGAGTCGGCGGAACTGGCGTCCCAGGCTACCCAGCAGCAGGCCGAGGCGGTGCGCGGGATTTCCAGCGCGGTGGAGCACCTGTCCGGCTCCATCGGTGAGGTGGAGGGCCATGTCGGCGTGTCCCGCGATATCACCCAGCATTCGGCGGGGCGCTCGGGCAAGAGCGAGGGCTTTATCCGCGACATGGCCCAGGAGATGAACCGCATCAGCGATGTGATCAGCGACACCGCCGTGCATATCCATGAGCTGGAGGGGTTTTCCGCCGATATCAGCGATGTGCTCGGGGTGATCCGCAACATTGCCGAGCAGACCAACCTGCTGGCCTTGAATGCGGCGATCGAGGCGGCCAGGGCAGGGGAGCAGGGCCGTGGCTTCGCCGTGGTCGCCGACGAGGTGCGCCTGCTGGCCCAGCGTACCGGACGCTCGATCGGCGAGATCGACCTGACGGTGCAGCGCATCCAGGAAGGTACCCGCGCCGTGGTCGACGGCATGGGCCGGGTGGTGCTGCGGGTGCGCGAAGGGGTGAACCTGGCCCATGAGGCGGGGGATTCGGTGGCGCAGATTCGCAGTGGTACGGATGATGTGATCCGTAGCGTCGATACCATCGCCACGGTGATCGACGAGCAGGTGCGGGTGACCCGGGAAATGGTGCTGCGGGTGGAGAATGTCTCGGCAGGGACCGGGGCGTTGTCGGCAAGCGCCGGGCGCAGTGCGGAGGCAGCGGCGGGCCTGGAGCAACTGGCGCGGGCGCTGGACCAGTTGTCGGCGCGGTTCACGGTGTCGTGATCAGTGCCGAGAGAACAGAGACTGAGGGCGCGACGCATGCCCTGTGGGAGCGGGTTTAACCGCGATTGCGATAGTGAAATCAGGGACGCAATCGCGGGTAAACCCCCACCAACAGGGGCCGGCCGAGACGAGC